>CAJXKT010000032.1 GCA_913055705.1 uncultured bacterium | reverse complement strand
AGATGGTACACTGGCGGAAAAAGGCAAAAGGATAATTGAACTGAACCGGTGCTTTATCTGTCATGAAATTGAGGGTATATCAGAATTACTGCCGGTTAGCAGTGAGAAGAGTGAACCAACTAACGATTTTGAAAAGCTGTTAAATGATATCAAATGTATGACGTGTCATAATATACAGGGTAACGGTGGTACTTTTGCGCCTGAATTGACGCATGAGGGGAGTAAACTAAAAGGGTCATGGATAAAAGGGTTTGTTGAGACTCCGGATATTATTCGTCCATTGTTAAAACAGATGCCGAAATTTAATCTCACTTCAGAGGAGGCTGAAACAGCAGCTGATTTTGTTGAAGAATTTTTTATAAGTGAAGAGATTCCTTTAGATAAATTTGCTGATGTTGAGCCTGCAGAGGAATGGATTAGCAAGGGAAAATATTTATATGATGCCAGGGGGTGTAAGACCTGCCATACGATAAGTGCAGGAGGTATAGTGGGGCCTAATCTGAAAAGGGTTGGCGACAGGCTTGAGAATGGTTTCATTTTCTTCCATTTGAAAGACCCTCATCATGAGACTCCCGATGCAGTAGAGCCCAATTATAATCTTACTGATGAAGAAGCAACCGCTTTAACACATTTCCTGATGTCTTGTAAAAGCAAGAAATAGGTTGGAAGACAAGAAGATGTTAATGAAGAATACTATAATCGGACTAATATGTTTCTTAGTTGTAGCAGGGACTTCTCTCAGGGTTGTTGACTGTTCTGAGGAAGCTACGCAGCCAGTAGACACCGAGACTCAAGTTGTTGAGCCTGAGAAGGAATACAAATTGATTGAAGAAATCAAGGTTTATTTGACTTCCCCAAAAGAGACATTTATATATTATTGCAGTCCGTGTCATGGAAAGGCGGCTAATGGGAAGGGTATTTATTTTACAGTCGACCTTGAACCAAGTCCAAGAGATTTAACTGATGTAGAGTATATGGCGGCGCTTACTGATGATTATCTGCTTAACTTTATTTCAAAGGGTTCTGCTGCTATGAGGAAATCTGAGTTGTGTCCTCCGTGGGGTAATACACTTGGTGAAGACAGGATAAAGGGTCTTATAGCATATTTGAGAGGACTGACTATCTCAAAATCAAAAGAGGGAGAAGAAGAAGTAGCGAAGGAAGAAACTGCTGTGGCAGAGGTTGGAAGGAAAGGAACTCCGCCTGCGGTAATTTGGAGTGTTTTGATATTGTTGACTGCCTTCCTTGTACGTTCAGCGAAGAAAGAGTGGAAAAAGCTGGCTGAAGAAAAGGCTTCAAAGACAAAGAATGAATAATTATAAGTGTCAGGAGTAGCCGCAACCTTCCTGCCTGTCGGCAGACAGATAGGTTGCGATTGATTAAGGAGTTGAAGGTTGTATAAGAAGATATTTGTTCCGTTAGATAATTCAAAATATTCTGACTATAGTTCAGATTTAGGGGTATCAATAGCAAAGAAATTTGACTCTGAATTAATAGGAGGGCATGTATATGCCGCCAGTCTGCATCACAAGAGGTTCAGAGAGATGGAGAGTGGCTTGCCCGAAAAGTACAGAGATGAAAGTGAGCTTAAGAAGCAAAGGGAGTTTCACAACACACTGATAGGTAAAGGACTTCGAATGATTTCAGATTCTTATCTGGACAGTATGGTGAAAAAAAGCCGGGAGTCTAATGTTCCTTTTAAGAGAAATATCATGGAGGGTAAGAATTATCTTGAGCTGGTAAAAGATATAAAGAGCAAGGATTATGATCTGGTAATTATAGGAGTCTTGGGGCTTGGTGAAGTAGATGGTAATCTAATTGGAAGTGTTTGTGAGAGAGTCGTCAGGAGGATTAATACTGACGTATTAGTTGTTAAGAATGACAAACCACTTGAAGGTAAAGTGATAGCTACAGTTGATGGGAGTGAACAATCTTTCAGGGCTGTAGAGATGGCAAGTGGATTAGCGGCAAAATATAATATGAAGATAGAGTTGTTGTCAGTTTTTGATCCTCATTATCATAGAGTCGCCTTTGAGGGCATCGCTAAAATCCTCTCCGGTGAAATGGGCGAGGTGTTTAAGTCGGATGAGCAGGAAAAGCTGCATGAAGATGTAATAGACAAAGGGTTGGAAAAGATTTATGACGGACATCTTGAGATTGCCTTGAATAAGGTAAGGGATCTGGGTCTTGATGCAGAGACTACACTTCTTGAAGGCAAACCATATAACGAGATATTGAAGTATATAGACAAGATGGAGCCCTCTCTGCTGGTTTTAGGCCGCACCGGTATACATGCAATTAACGGTTTGGATATTGGGAGTTCAACTGAAAATATTTTGCGCTATGCTAAATGTAATGTTCTGATAACAAAAAGCGGAAAGAGTGCTGAGATAAATCCTTTTTATGAAAAGGAAGAGAATATAAAGATCGATCAGCCTGTGAATCGAACTGTGAAGGCGGAAGAGATTTTCTGGGATGATGATGCTAAATCTTTAATCTCAAAGGTTCCTGCTTTTGTGAGGCCTATGGTTGTTGGCGAAGTTGAGAATTATGCCAGAACGAATGGCAGTAGTGAGATTACTCGAGAGATAGTTGAAGAAGTTAAGACTAAATGGTCTGATGCAATGAATTATTCTTGACCAGTAGAATTCAGCAGATAGCAAATCATATCTTCTTGCAAACCACAAATCACTTTCCATCATATCTCTAGAAGTCTAAGAATTTCTATTTTAAGTTTTTTGTAGTTAAGAATGCGATACATTCAGTCGCCTGTCGCCTGAGGACGACCCTGTGGCAGTCACGCCGAAGACGGATCTGCCTAAGGCACGACTTCAAGATCCGCCTCTGGCGGGATTTATCCTCAGGAATGACTTTAGCCTTTCATTTTAATAAGGTAATAATATAGAATAAAGCTAATCAAAATTAAATAAGAAGGAGAATATATATTTTATGCTGGGAATTTCGACTGTATGGAAATCCGGGGAGTTAAAAGACGGGCAGAAACTCATGGAGTGTTTTGCCGGACTCGGGTTTAGAGAGGTGGAACTGGAATACAGGATTGATGGGAATACATTCAAACAAATCAAACAGTTCCTGAATAAGGCGAAAGATTTAAAGATAGTCAGTATACATAACTTTTTCCCGGTTCCGGACATTCTTGAAACTGGAGGAGCTGATGTATTTCATTTTTCGTCGGAAGATGGGGAAGAAAGGTCTTTGGCAGTTAAGTATGCCATTAAGACGATACAGATTGCATCAGAGCTTGGAGCAAGGGCTGTAGTATTGCATCTTGGGATGATACAGATGGATACTTTGAGTGATGAACTCTTCGGTTTGTATGATGATGGGAAGGTAGGTTCAGATGAGCATAAAAGGAAGCTTGATGAGTTCAGGAAGCTGAGAGACCGAAAAAAGGGGAAGTCCCTTAATATGATGTTACTGAGCATGGATGAAATACAAAAGGTCGCTGAAAAATATGATATTGATGTCGGTATTGAGAATAGATACGATTTCAGGGAGTGTCCGAACTTTGATGAGATGGATGTTATATTCGAGAAGTTTGGAGGTGGACGAATTGGATACTGGCATGACGTGGGTCACGCAAAGGTTCAGGAGAATTTAGGTATAGTAGGGACAAAGGAACTGCTTGACGCTTACGGTAAATTACTGGTTGGCGTTCATCTTCATGACGTAAATGGGTATTCAGACCACCACGTACCAGGGATAGGTGGGGTTGATTTTGATTTGTTAAAGAAATATCTGAAAAAAGATACCATAAAGATTTTAGAAATTCATCCAAGAGAGACGGAAAAGGATTTGATGGGCGGGGTTGATTTTCTGAAGAATATGGGGTTAGAGTAATAAAAAAGCAGGAAAAGGTATTTTTGCCACATTCTCAGGTTTTAAGTTGATTAATCAGGGATTTAAAGGGGTTTTTAAGCTTGAAAGTTTTAGGTATATATGCTATATAGTAGTATTTGTAGAAGAATTAAGTTGCGAAGTATAGCTGCAATCAGGTTATAAGCATCATCCACACTGTTAAGTTTTCATCAAGTAAAGGGTTACATTTACACCTACACCTATCTCCAACAGGCCATTCGCCCTCCAGACGTAGTCTTTCGGGCAGAGCTGGCAAATTGAACCATTCATCGTTTCAAGGTTGTATTTATATGCAATTAGCCCCAGACTACAACCAAATCGTATATTTCAGTTTTGGTATTTTCATATTTATAGGTAAAGTCTACATAAATCTTATTAATGGAGGAAAAAATGAGAAAAATATTTGTGATGTTGACGCTTATTTCATGTATTAGTTTTTTTGTTCAGGGGAGTTTTCTTAAGGATGTAGATGCCAAGACATACGCTGAGCATTCGACTGCGGGAAAGACAGGTTTGGTAGCTGCCAGTATAGTTACATCAGCAGCATATTTTCCATTTAAGGCGGCTTATGCTATTCTGGGTGGGGTTACGAGCGGATTAACCTATGGTATTACCATGGCAAAAGAAGCTGAAACTGCACACAAGATTGCTACAAAGACTTTTACAGGAGACTGGTATATTCATCCAAACATACTGACAAGCCATGAAGAATTAAACTTCAGCGGCCCGGATGATATATCACCATAAGCTTTAGTACGTCAGCACGAATACCGTTGTCACGTTTTTTGCTCTATTAGTAAGACCTGAAGCTGGATCTCTGTTGCCGTTTTTCCGTCAATATCAATAACGATCAGGTAATTACCGGTCTTCGTAAATTTCAATTGTTGAATATTGAGGATGTGATTGGTAGTAACGAAGGATGATATTGGAGGTATTATCACCTCAACGGAGGAGTTAAAGGGTTTTAGCGTTGGATTACCATCATCATCCATAAATCTGGTCTTTATTGTATGCGAGCCTTCTTCAATCTTGGTCCATAATATTTGTAATGCTATTGAACATTGAGGCTTGGTGGCTGGGAGTTTATGAGTTCCTATTGTGTCAAAGATGCCGAGGATGCAAAGTCTGTTCTGATACTCTGTTGCCGAATCGCATAATACAGCTACCTGTATATTCATTTTTTTCTATGAAAACCTTCAGATTTATCTTCCCGTCAGTTTTATAAAGTCAGGATCATTTCTGTAGTCCTTAAAGTCAGGAACCTGCTGCAGTGTCATTTTATACTGAGGGTTTAAGCCTATTGCTCTCTTTAATGAACTCAGCATCTTATCCTTTTTTTTCATCAGGGCGTACGTACAGGCCTTATTGAACCATGCGGCATCAAACTCGGGATTTGTCTGTATGGACTTGTTATAAGCCTCAATTGCCTCCTCATGTTTTTCAAGTTTGTCAAGGACGAGACCCTTGTTGTTAAGAGCTGCAACAAAATTTGGATTGACAGTTACGGCTTTGTCAAATGCGAGTATGGCCTCCTGCAATCTTCCAAGATCTTCTAACGCAAAACCTTTGTAATTCCATACCTCATACGAATTCGGTTTCAGCATTGTTACCCTGTCAAATGCCTTCAGAGCTTCTTCAAGTTCACCGATTCTTATGAATGCGAGTCCTTTGTTCCTCCAGGTTGCATGGGAGTTTGGGTCTATATCGAGGGCTTTACCGAACTCTGCAGCTGCTTCTTTAAATTGTTCAATCCGGACAAAGGCAAGGCCCTTCTTATTCAAAGCCTTATATTTGATCTTGCCCAGGCGGGGAATCTCGTGAGCCTCCTGATCAGAGATAATTTCTATTGTCACATTATAGGCTTTAATCGCCTCATTAATCTCTCCTAAATTCGTAAGCACCTCTCCTTTAGTATTCCAGGCCTGGGGATAGTCGGGTTTGATCTTTATGGCTTTCTCAATTGTAGTAAACGCCTCCGAATACTTTTCGAGCATTGATAACTCAAGGGCTTTGTTTGTTATTGTTTCGTATGAATCCGGTTGCAGCTTGATGGCATGTGTGTATGCCTTTATAGCTTCGTTGTGCCTGTTTACACGGGAGTAGGCAAGTCCCAGGTTTGTCCATGCGCCGTATGAACTGGAATCTATCACTGAGGCTTTTTTGTAGGCAGTTACTGATTCCTCATATCTATCCAGCTTGTCAAGTGCTAAGCCCAAACCGTTCCATGAAGCGTAGGAATTGGGCTTGAGTTCTACGGCCTTCTTAAACGCTCCTGCAGCCTTCTCATTTTCTCCAAGATCGGCCAGTGTAAAACCTTTGTCAGCCCATGCGGCATGTTCTCCCGGTTTTATTTCTATCGCCCTGTCATAGGACTTGACTGCATCCTCATAATTTCTTATACGTACATAGGCATTTCCTTTGTTAATCCATGCTTCATAAAAGTCCGGCTTTATTTCGATTGATCTGTCATATGCCTCAATTGCCTCAGTTCTTCTCTCTGGTATTCTAGCGAGTGTAAGCCCCTTATTGTTCCACGCTTCATGTGAATATGGTTTTAATTCAATAATCCTGTTATATGTCTCTATCGCTTCTTCATATCTTCCAACATGGTCAAGCACATTTCCTTTTTTATATAGAGCTTCGATATAATATGGTTTGAGACTTAATGCCTTGTCAAATGCAGAAACTGATTCTTCAAATTTTGTATTATGATCTAATACATTACCCTTAACAAACCATGCTTCATGATTATTTGGTTCTATCCTGACTGCCTGATTAAGTGCTGTTACGGCGTCATCGTACCTGCCAAGTAAATCAAGGGTTATGCCCTTATTGTACCATCCTTTGAAGGAATCAAATTTTAACTTTATTGCCTCGTCGTATGCATTAAGTGCTTCGTTATACTTCTTTTTAACAATCAGCCTGTTTCCCTTGATAATCAACTCGTCATGCTTAGGAATGTCCCCAGCGGTTAAAGAAACATTATTGAAGCAGAAAAGTGCAAACAGGATTAAAAATGATGAAAAAGCTTTTTTCAACATAGAGCACCTCACTTTCCTTTCGTTTAGCAATTCATATTGGATAAAATGTAGCGCCTGCCTGCCGGTAGGCAGGGAGGTCTTTCCGTCCGAACGTACCTGCTCGGAACGTGCGAGTAGACCTTCAATAAACGTATCTTGTCAAGGCGCTTTATCTTCTGTAGTTGGCTGAGCCTTTACAACACTTTCTATATTTCCTTCTTCTAATTTATAAGGAAGGATATATCCACGCCTGGTAACGAGCTTGCCTGTATAAGTGATTTTATCGCCTTTCTCTGTTTCCAGAACTGATTCTTCTTTCTCGTTATCGAAGATTAATTCAACATCAGTGCCTTTTTTGTGCATTATTCCCATCCTCAGGCCACTGATCCTTCCTTTTCCTCTGGACAGAACCTCTCCTGTCCATCGGACGTTCATATTATTGTATTCTTCCCACAGCGTATCCTTTTGTGATTCTGTCATTTTGTTTTCCTTGCCAAAGATTTCATCAAGCTCATTGAAGGATAGATTTATGAATCCATCCGGGGTTTCTATAATTTCTATATCTTCTTTTTGAATAATCTCTGGTGCCATTGATTCTGACATATTAACCTCAGGTTCTTTTATTACTTCATTGTCGACTGCGTCTACCGTTGCTGAGTCGGCATCTGATGTGGTTTTAATAATTTCAGTTATTGCCTTATCACCAATTTTTTCGATGTCAACATCCTCAATAGCGCATAGGAGGTTTCTGCCAAACAGTTCTGCCAGTTTGCCGGTATAAGTTATATTGTCTTCTCTTTTTATTATCTCAACCAAATATTTCTTTTCTTCGTCAAATCTTAACTCAACATTTGTACCGGTCGTATGCCTGATACCGGCCCTGTTCAAATCATTTATGCTTAAACCCTTGTAATTGACGATACCTTGCCATCTTATGTACTTTCCTCTGTAATTCTCCCATAGTTCCTCTTTTCTTGCTTGAGTAACACTGCTGTGCTTACCAAAAATTTTGTTCAGGCCATCAAAAGATAAAATACTTTCTCCTTCAGGAGGTTTCCCTGATTCCGGATCAATAGATGTTTCTGATACCTGAGAAGACTGTAAAGCTAATGTGGCATTCTCCTCAAGTTTACTATTTAAGTCGTCGACTGTTGTACCATTAATTGTTTCAATATTTGCATCTTCCAGTCTGAACAGCAGATCTCTACCAAATAATAATGATAATTTTCCCGTGTAAGTAATGCTGTCCCCTTTTCTCACTACTTTAACAATGCTTTTCTTGTCTTCATAAAATATTAACTCAACATTTGTATCAACGTTGTGTCTAATGCCGACTCTGTTCCAATCATCCTTGCTTGAGCCTTTGTAATTGACGATTCCTTCCCATCTTACATACTTATCTTTATATTCACGCCATGAGTCTTTTCTCTGTAAATCTGTAAGGGTGATATAATTACCAAAGATATTAAATAAATCGTCAAATGAAACAGTTACAAACTTTTCTGTCGAATCTCCCATTGAAAAATTGAAATCTTCAAATAAAGAAGAAAGTTTTTCTTTAGCAAAAATAAATGTTGATATGAAGAGAATGTAAGATAAAATTCCTGTTATTAAGAGTATTCTATTTTTTCCAATCATTAAGATTTTAATGTTTTTCTTAGCAAAACTCTGTAAATTAGCGAACAAATTTAATGCTATTGAAAATATATCCATGAGTCAAGGATATTATGCCTTGATTTGTTTTTTAAATTAGATTTTTTGGTAGCTTTGTAAAAAGTGCCTAAAGTATAAAGTGAACTAAAGTGAGCTAAAGTTAATTTTTGTGCCTTTGGCACTATTAGTTTTAATAAAAGAATACGCGCTGAAAGCGCCTCCGAAACTTTAGGCACTTCAAACTTTAGTTCACTTTAGGCACTTTCACATAAACTTTGAGATTTCTATACGTGAACAAAATGAGATTTTATACTGTTAAAACCATTAAGAAGAATAGTAATAGCAGAATAAGGGTTATCTGGTTTATAAAGGTGTTGGTATCTGTTCTACTGGCTTATTGTAATACAGCAGTAACATTTGCAGAGAACAACATCGTTGACAATTTACAAGCCATCCAACATGACCAGACGCAGCATTCAGTTAATAAACTGTTTCAGGATTTAATTCAGATTGACGAGCAGCTTCTTGATATTGCTGAGACATCATTACTTATAGCAAAAGAGGAATATTCTGAAATTAAGATAAGGGATTATGTGGAGTGCATTGATTGGTATGCCAGGATGATAAAGGCGCGAATCATGGAAAATGATGAACCGGAAACAATAGTAAATACTATCAATGAATTTCTGTTTGACGAACTTGGATTTACTTATGTACAGACCGGTAATCTGGAAGATTTATATTTAAATAAGGTAATAGATGGAAGAAAGGGAAACTGCATAGGCCTCTCTATTCTTTATCTATCCATAGCGGAGAGGTTGAAGTTGCCATTGTTTGGTGTAAATGTTCCAGAACATATCTTTGTCAGATATGATGACGGCGAACAGAGGATAAATATTGAGATGGGGCACAGGGGAATGAGCCTTTCTGATACATTCTACGTAACACATAGTATAGAACGGTTTGACAAAAAGAGTGTAGAGGATGGTTGCTTTCTAAAGAATTTGAATAAAAAGGAAGTGATTTCAAATGTATTTCTAAATCGTTCTAAAATAAGGAGAGAAGGAGGAAAACATAGGGAAGCGTTGGACGATTGCAATAAGGCCATCTTGCTAAACTCCAGGAATCCGGGTACCTATTGTAACAGAGGTGTAATATTCGAAAAAATGGAAATGATTTCCGAGGCAATAGAAAACTATAGCCTGGCAATATCTCTCAATCATAAATACGCTTCGGCATATTATAACAGGGGTTCAATATCTGGAGTAAAGGGTGAGTATGGTAAAGCAATAGAAGACTTCAGCGAGGCCATTTCGATTAATCCGGTGTTTACGCTTTCTTATTTTAATAGAGCGATAGCTTTAAAGAAGATGGGTGAAATAGAGAAGGCGATACAGGATTACAATAAAGTGATTGATATTGACCCAGGCCATGCACAGGCGTATTGCAACAGAGGTGTTGCTTTTGCCGAATCAGGCAGGCATGATAATGCAATTAATGACTTTAACAAAGCGATAGAATTAGACCCTGACCTCAGTGATGCATATTTTGCCAGGGCAATATTCTTTGCCGACACAAAGAAACCTGAAGAAGCAATTGAAGATTTTGGGAAATGCATCAGCTTATCTCCAAACAAAACATTTGCATATTACCTGAGAGCAAAGATGTACAAAGAAGTGGATGAAGCAGAAAAGGCCATTCTGGATTTCAACAAGGCAATAACTATCATGCCTTCTTACGCAGGATTGTATACCGAAAGAGGAATTCTTTTACTTCAGACAGACAGGATTGACGAAGCTATAACAGACTTTGATAAATCACTTGAACTGTTTCCACTGAATCCGGTTGCTTTCAGGTTTAGGGGTGAATCATTTAAAAAGAAGGGACAGTTTGAGAAAGCCATAGAAGATTTTAAAATGTTCTTAGAGATCGTACCTGATGCACCTGTTGCTGATATTATCAGGAATGAAATACAGGAAATGAAATAATTGTTCCTCAGGAGAAAAAAGCCTTATATCACAGCACATGCTTCAAATTGCACGCGCTGTGATACAATGAAAAATATCAATCAGTTTAAGTTTTAGCGGCTTCTTTTGCAGTAGCTGCCTTTAGCATGGAAATCAGCATATAGACGAATATAATGGCCCATGCAAAGTAAGCTAGATATATGAAATATTTTGCAATATTTGTGATAAACGGAATTTGTAAAGCCTGCGAAAGTTTAAATGTACAGGCAGTATACATACCTAAGGGGAAGACCATACCCCAATCGAGTGGCGAATACTCAAACTTCGATTTGTGTACAACATATTTCCAGAATCCTAAAATTATCAAAAGTGGTATCCACCACGTACCGAATGACCAGAAAAACAGTGTGAATCCCTTTGTGAATGTTAAGAAATCTGGATAAGCTCCACCTATTTCTGGGATTTTTAAGCATAATATTGAACCTGCTAAGGTGGTGATGGCAATTGCACCCATGTTAATCCAATAAGGTGGTACCAATGCCGCAGGAGATAACTTGAAAAATGCCAATCTATAGAAAAGCAGTGTAATCAAGATCATATAGAGGAATGCACCGATCATCCACCACACAAAGGAAGAAAACATCACAAAACTGCCGTGGCTTCCAAATTCTGGTGCAAGTGTCGCACCCAGAACTGCCACTGATTGTGTTCCCACGGCAGCTATCAGCCAACCTCCATGCATTACCGCTTCCGGTCCTTCCTCACACTTGATAAAGAGTATACTGAACGCGACTAACGAAATAGTAACCCAGAGAAAGATACCAAAATACCAGAAGATCTTCGCAACTTCAGGTTGGTTTACGATAGAAACAAATTGGGCTCCCAATACATTTGTTGCTGCAACTATGGTAAAAAAGACCAGGCTTAGTTTTGGATTGGTAAGGTCTTTGTATAAACAATCCCAGAACATACCTACCCGTAATAACTGTAAAGGTAAAAGAATTGCGTATGCGATAACATTTATGTAAAAAAGCGCGTATGCAATACCCGTAAAACCTAATAGATTGGATGCAATGGAAATTATCCCTGTAGACATTACCATAGCAAAATAGGCTGGATGGAGCCCCTTGATCGTATTAGTAATAACGTTCATTTAGCGTTTCCTTTCTAGTAAGATGAATTTAGAGGAAATTTATCCATTCCTAAGTAAAAATTAGGGCGTATGCTACATTATTTGCGGTAAAAATGCCATAAAAAAATCTGATGAGGAAACTGTTCATACATACGTAAGCTGTTTGCATCACACACGATAGGGCTTTGCGTTTTAATGTCCGGAACGAAATACAGAGACAACCACCATGATTCGCTCAAGTGAAAAACAACATGATATGAATAACGGAGAAAATTCTTTAAAGATAGAAACTTCCCCCTAAGAATTTCAGCATCTCTTCATTTGTTAAGGGTGATGCTGTACTTCCTCGACAGCCCCATACTTTTATCTTAAAAATGATGAAACCTCCTATTTATGAATGCTTAATATTTTATACCAGAACTGTTTTGTGATTTATCAAATTTAAGTCGCTTACGCCAAGCCCGTATCTGCCGGCTGTTTCGATATGCTTTGGAAGGTTTGGACGGTTAAATAGTGAAGGAAGCTCTCTCTCTTTTCTCTTTCCCTCAATAATGTGCATTCCTATTGTGTCGAGAGCTACAGGGTCTTTGCTCAGAATAATCCCGTTATTACTCCACACGTGCCTTTTCTTAGGCATTGGCCCGCCATCGTAAAGGCCAAGTATCCCATTACAGATGTGGAGCTTTATCTTGTCTTTGATTACCGGCATTGAATTTATGGCAGCAATGAATGGATCACATGAATTATCATGAAAGATTTCCGGGTGACTGACCACGCCATGAGATATGTTTTTCAGTGTAATGGTTACGCCCGCAATACTGTGGTCTTTTAACAAACCTAAATTTATGACTGAATCAATCTCTTCCGTCCATATTCTGCTTATTCTTACCGCTCCGTAACCACTGTCGTACTCCTTATGTGAACTGCCTGAGTCCAGAGCTTTTTGACCACCGCCGTTGTCTGTTGCGAAGACCCTTACCCCTTTGAAGGACATATTCGGTCTAAAGCCTGATGATTGTAAATGATGCTGATATTGGTCCCAGACGATAATATTATTCTCATTTACCCCGATATCCTTGAGCGCATCAACGATAGCCCAGCAAATCTGGTAATTACCGGCAAGGATGTGGGCGCCGAGACCGTTTATCTTTATGCCAATCCTTTCATCTTCATGAAAGAGTGCTTTCCACGCATCTTTTGGATTGCTTTTACCTGTAAGTGAAGTTATGCCTGAGTTAACCATCTGCTTGACCAGTGAGATATTCGCGGTTACTCCCTGTATAATATCGTTCCTGCTTTTAACATCTACAACAAGGGATTGCGGGTTTAATATGTTTGTTAATCCTGGATCTGTTTCGATGTCATCTGGTAAGGGGTCAGGGGGCAAGGGTATTTGAGACAGAAATATACCGCCCAGTAATGTATTTGTGCATGTCTCTCTGATAAACTCTCTGCGAGTTTTGTCCCTGTTCATAGCCATGTCTCCTTGATAGAAGTAAGACACAAGAAGTTAGATGCAAGAAATTAGAAGAGAGAAGCTACTAGTTATTTGCCTGTGTTTGTCTGCGGCGAATGTCTTTTGTCGCATTACTTTCTTGCTTCAAATTATTTCTTGTTAAATCGTCATTCTAACATTCTGATTTAATACATTCAATTACAGAATTCTGGAGTTTGATATACTACATTTCATTGTGGCATATAAGACCAAAGATGGAGGTGTTTTTCTCTACATCGTAAAGATAATAATGATGCTCAAAAACAAGAAATGCTATCTTGAATTGAGTGGAAAAAACCTCTTAAGTTATGTTATGGAAAGATTTTATGCAGAGGCCAATAGATTCCACAGGACAGAGAACAAAACTTTTTAAAGGTTTTCCTGTTGTTGTTATGGTGGCTTGGCATGCGGCTTGATATATAGGTATATGGAACTGTACTTTGTTACAAATGTAGCCGAAGGCTTTAGCCTGCGTTTCTCATCATCCAACGGGTGTATGTGAATTTCTCGTAAATTACGCAACCTAAAGGATGCGACTACACAAATCGCTCAATTTAGCTTAAATATACTAGTTTCTGATTATGCCAATAGTGGGGTTTGTACCACTAAACAAAACTAAACTAAAATAAAGGAAATCTAAAATGAAAGATTTTTCAGGCAAGTCAAAAGATATATGGAACACATTAAAGACAAGATGGGTAATTATCTCAGTTTTTGCTGCTATCTTTATAACAGGATTAGTTATCGGTCTGCTCTTAAGAACTGGTGGAGGTCCCGGTGAGACGACGGTATCAATTGGTACACCTGACAGTAAGATACTTTTCTGGACTTGCAGCATGCATCCACAGATCAAACAAGATGGTCCCGGACGCTGTCCGATATGCGAAATGGATCTTGTACCAATGAGGGAAGAAGCCGGTGGAGGAGAGAAAGCAAGTTTAAGGCTTGGTGAGAGGGCACGCCAGCTCGCCTCAGTTCAAACAACCCCGGTTGAGTACAGAAAATTGACGAAATCTATTTTTACGGTAGGAAAGATAGATTATGACGAGAGCAGTGTTGCACACGTTACAGCATGGGTTTCCGGACGTACAGACAAGCTTTATGTTAATTTTACAGGTACTATTGTTAAAAAAGGCGAGCATCTGATTTACATGTATAGCCCTGACCTTCTATCCACCCAGGAGGAATACTTGCTGGCCTATAGAGGTATTGAAAAGCTTAAAGATAGCCCTATACCGGAAGTTATCTCATCATCAAAAACCCTTCTTGAAAATACCAGACAAAGACTACTTTTGTGGGGCATAACTGAAGAACAGATTAACGAACTCGAAAGGACACAAACACCCCAGACTCATCTGACTATCTATGCTCCCATAGGAGGGACTATTATCAGCAAAGACGCCTTTGAGGGTATGTATTTTGAAACGGGAGATATGCTTTTTACTATTGCCGATCTGAGTGGTGTCTGGTTGTATCTCGATATTTACGAATATGATCTTCCCTGGGTCAGGTATGGTCAGGATATTGAGGTCATTACAGAATCTTATCCCGGAGATGTTTTTCATGGGACTGTTGTCTTTATAGACCCATTTCTGAATGAAATGACCAGGAGTGTCAAGGTGCGTATCAACATGGATAACCGTGAGGGAAAGCTCAAGCCCGGTATGTACGTTAATGCCAGGCTTAAGGTTAAACTCGGAAGTGAGGGAGTCACTATTGATTCAGAAATTATGGGGAAATACATGTGCCCTATGCATCCGGAGGTTGTATCAGATAAGGAAGGTAATTGTCTGGAGTGTGGAATGAAGCTTGAACCTATTGGTGGAAGGGCGGGCGTATTTGTACCGGGATTGATACCACAATTATATGAATGTCCCATGAAATGTGAAGAGTCAGTTTCCGGTGAGCCTGGAAGTTGTCCTAAGTGTGAGATGGTACTTATTAAGATAGAGGGTGAAAAGGGTCAGGGAGAGAGAGAAGTATATGTTTGTTCTGAGCATATTGATGTACGAACTGGACTTCCCGGCGAATGCCCGGTATGTCAAAGGAAACTCAAGATGAAAAAAGAGACAGGGGTTCTTGCCATTCCTCATAGCGCTGTACTTTTTACAGGAAAACGCAATCTTGTTTATGTAGAAAAGGAAGAGGGAAACTATGTTCCAAGGGATGTAGTTCTTGGTCCAAAGGCCGATGAATATTATCCAGTGATTAAGGGTTTAAGTGTGGGTGAAAAGGTTGTAACAGATGGGAATTTCCTTATCGATTCGCAGATGCAATTGCTGGGCAAACCAAGCCTTTTGTTTCCTGAGGGTTCTGCCATAGAGAAGCCAACAGCAGCAGAGAAGGATAAATAAAATGATTAATAGATTACTAAGATTTTGCCTGGAAAATACATTTATTGTCCTGATTATAACCTTACTGGTTATAGGATCTGGCTATTACTGTATTAAGAATATACCGGTAGACGCAATCCCGGACATAAGCGAAAACCAGTCAATAGTCTTCACCGATTGGCCCGGTCGCGATCCGCAGACGGTAGAAGACCAGGTCACATATCCATTAACCACCAGTCTGGAAGGTGTTCCCGGTGTTAAGGTAATTCGTTCGTATTCCGGGTTTGGTTTCTCCGTAGTTTACGTCATATTCAAGGATAATGTAGATTTCTACTGGGCACGTTCAAGGGTGCTGGAGCGTCTCAATGTAGCTGCAAGATGGTTGCCGGATGGAGTAGTTCCCGTGCTTGGACCAGACGCTACTGCTCTCGGGCAGATTTTCTGGTACACGGTTGAAAATGGTTACTATTGCCCGGATCACGGTGGTGGTGTTTTTGTTTGTCCTGATGATTTTACGATAGCCTTTGATAAAGCTGGTGATTGTCCGGAGCATGACCACGAATTAGTATTCAAGCGAGTCTTTAGCGAACCGGGAATGTGTCCTCTAGGAGATGCCGATTTAGTAAGGTCCAACTACAATTTGGGAGAGCTGCGTTCTCTGCAGGACTGGTACGTGCGGTATCAGTTGAATGCAGTTGAAGGTGTTTCTGAGGTGGCATCTGTTGGTGGTTTTGTAAAGCAATACCAGATAGACGTAGATCCGGACAAGATGCGTGCTCACGGGGTAAAGTTGTCGGATATTTATACTGCCGTACGCAGGTCTAATGTTGATGTTGGCGCCAAGGTTATAGAGAATTACGGAATGGAATACATCATCCGGGGTGTCGGTTTTATAAAGACTATCGAAGACGTAGAAAACATTGTGGTTAAGTCAGCAGAGGGCACTCCATTATTTATAAAAAATGTTGCAGTGGTTACGTTTGGACCTGATTTCAGACGCGGCGCTCTTGACAAGGAAGGGGCGGAGGTTGTAGGTGCCGTGGCGACTATGAGGTATGGTGAGAATCCTTTAAGGGTTATTGAGAAGGTGAAGGAAAAGATTGGGGAAATAGAACCCGGTTTGCCTGATGGTGTGCATATTGTTCCGTTTTACGACAGGACACAGCTTATTTATGAAACTATTGGTACTTTGAAGGAAGCACTTACAGAGGAAATTGCAATTACCATAATAATTATAACGATCTTCCTGCTCCATTTCAGGAGTTCTTTTGTAGTAGCTCTGACCCTGCCGCTGGCAGTGATTATTGCATTCATAGCAATGTATAGACT
>CAJXKT010000031.1 GCA_913055705.1 uncultured bacterium | reverse complement strand
GAATCAATAAGTAATGGGCAAAGCAGCAGATTCGGTAAAGTAGAAATAACTCATATAAACCTTAATGATAAATCCGTAGAGGGATTGAAGTGTTTTGACGTACCTGCATTTGCCGTTCAATATCATCCTGAAGCGTCACCAGGGCCACATGATTCAAGCTATATCTTTAATGAATTCATCGAAATGATGAAATAAATAGATTGAAGGATTCAAGAATTTAGGGATTGATAATATGCCGAAAAGAACTGATATTAAAAAAATACTCATAATCGGGTCCGGTCCAATAGTAATAGGACAGGCATGTGAATTCGATTATTCCGGCACTCAGGCATGCAGTGCACTGAGAGAAGAGGGTTACAAAATCATCCTCGTAAACAGCAATCCTGCTACAATAATGACTGATCCGGATATTGCGGACAGAACATATATAGAACCGATGACTACTGACGTATTAACAAAGATCATACAAAAAGAGAGACCTGATGCACTGCTTCCAACATTAGGGGGACAAACCGGTCTAAACTTATCCGTTACTCTGGCAGAAGAGGGCATCCTGGATAAATTCAATGTAGAATTAATAGGCGCTAAGCTGGATGCTATAAAAAAGGCAGAGAGCAGAGAAGAATTTAAAGAAGCTATGGAAAGTATAGGCATGCATGTACCGGCAAGCGGCAATGCAAAATCCGTAGAAGATGCAAAGGAGATTGCGAAAGATATACAGTTCCCCATAATCATACGGCCGTCATTTACACTGGGTGGAATAGGAGGTAATGTTGCTTACAACATTGAAGAACTGGAAGAATTTGTAAGTTTCGCCCTGGAGGCAAGCCCGGTTCATGAAATATTAATTGAAAAATCTGTCCTGGGCTGGAAAGAATACGAACTGGAGGTAATGAGAGACCTCAAGGACAACGTCGTTATAATATGTTCTATAGAAAACCTTGACCCTATGGGAGTTCACACGGGCGACAGCATAACTGTGGCTCCGGCTCAGACATTAACTGACAAAGAATATCAGATAATGAGAGATGCGGCAATCAAGATTATTCGTGAGATCGGGGTTGAAACAGGCGGGTCTAATATCCAATTCGCGGTAAATCCCGCCGATGGAGAATTGATTGTAATAGAAATGAATCCAAGGGTATCGAGAAGTTCCGCACTGGCCTCCAAGGCCACAGGTTTCCCGATAGCAAAGATCGCTGCTAAACTGGCAGTGGGTTATACGCTTGATGAGATACCAAATGATATCACGCGCTATACACCGGCATCGTTTGAACCTTCTATAGATTATTGTGTAGTTAAAATTCCAAAATTCAACTTTGAAAAATTCCCTGATGCAGGCCAGACTCTTACCACTCACATGAAATCGGTTGGTGAAGTAATGGCTATAGGGCGTACGTTTAAAGAATCTCTGGGCAAAGCTGTAAGGTCCCTGGAAATCGGCCGCTACGGTTTAGACGAACATCATAGTAAAGCTGACATGAACGATTCAGAGAAAAAGGAATTCATAAAGGAACACCTGTTAAGCCCTTCGTGGGACAGGCTCTGGTCTGTTGTAGACGGTATGCGTATGGGAATGGATGTTGATGAGTTACATGAAATTACCATGATTGATAAATGGTTTCTATATAATTTGAAACAAATTCTGGAACTGGAAGAAGAGATTAAAAACCAACCTGAACCCCTGGCAGATCCGTCTCTTTTAAAAAAGGCAAAGCAATATGGTATCTCAGACATTCGGTTGGCAAACCTGTTAAATACAACGGAATCAGATGTCCGTAATTACCGCCGGAAGAATGGTATCCGTCCTGTGTTTAAAATGGTTGATACCTGCGCGGCAGAATTCCAGGCGTACACGCCCTACCTGTATTCCACCTACGAGACTGAATGCGAAGCCAACCCCACATCAAAGAAAAAAATAATTATCCTGGGAAGCGGCCCTAACCGTATCGGCCAGGGTATCGAATTTGACTATTGCTGTGTGCATGGAGTGCTGGCCTTGAAAGAGATGGGATTTGAAACAATTATGATTAATTGCAATCCGGAAACTGTAAGTACGGATTACGATATATCCGACAGGTTATATTTCGAGCCCCTTACTTTTGAGGATGTAATGGAAATCGTAGAAAAGGAAAAACCGGAAGGTGTTATTGTACAGTTTGGAGGCCAGACTCCTCTAAAACTGGCCGTACCGTTAGCCAATGCAGGGGTTAAGATCCTTGGCACCTCATCGGACAGCATTGACATGGCGGAAGACCGCGAAAGATTCGCGGCACTTTTGTCCAGACTCAACCTTTTACAGCCGGACAATGGAAATGCACGGTCATTCACAGAAGCCGAACAGGTTGCGGCTTCAATAGGTTATCCTGTTTTAATTAGGCCTTCTTATGTTCTGGGCGGCAGGGCTATGAGAGTGGTCTTTGATGAGGGTGAGCTTGAAGAGTATATGACACATGCTGTTGACGTCTCTCCCGAACATCCGGTTTTAATAGATAGATTTTTAGAAGGTGCAATTGAGATAGACGTTGACGCTGTATGTGACGGTGAAGAGGTTTTCATCGGAGGCATCATGGAACACATAGAAGAGGCCGGTGTACATTCGGGGGATAGCGCATGCTCATTACCCCCTTACTCTATAAAAGAGGAAGTTATTGAAAAGATAAAATCCCAAACGCAGGCATTGGCCTTAGAGCTAAATGTCCTGGGCATCATCAATATTCAATTTGCCGTGAAAGATGACTTGGTTTATGTGCTGGAAGTAAATCCACGCGGCTCGCGAACAATACCATTCGTCAGCAAGGCAATCGGTATTCCACTTGCAAAAATAGCATCTAAAGTTATTGCGGGACGCAAACTGAAGGAGCTGAATATAGACGGCAAAAAACAGATTAAACACATAGCCGTCAAAGAAGCTGTTTTCCCTTTTGTAAGATTTCATGGCACAGATACTATCCTTGGCCCGGAAATGAAATCTACAGGCGAAGTAATGGGAGTTGACGTTGACTTTGGGAAGGCATTTGCCAAGGCGCAGATGGCTACCGAAGGAGGACTCCCTCTATCGGGTACGGTTTTTATAAGTGTCAAGGATAGAGATAAACCCTCAATAGTAGATATAGCTCATAAGCTTCATGATCTGGGTTTTAAGATTTTTGCTACCGGAGGGACGGCAAAGGCCATAGCAGAGGAAAATACTCCTGTTACCACCGTCCTTAAAGAATATGAAGGGCGTCCTAACGTAATAGATCACTTAAAGAACAATGAAATCCAGATGGTAATAAACACATCTGAAGGAAAGATTTCACAAGAGGAATCTTATAACATACGACGATACGCAATAGTATCCGGTATTCCTTATTTTACAACCGTTCCGGGTGCTATTGCCGCAGAGAGCGCCATCAAGTCCATGTCAAACGGCGAATTGGATGTCAAGTCGATCCAGGAATACTACGTGTAAGAAGGCAGTAGAACAGAGGTGTTTTTGCAGTCACTTCCTTTTACTAATCTCTTAGAACATACCTTTAAGAGCAACACTCAAAATTCTTTTTTTTCAATTGTGAGGAAAGTGAACTAAACTCATAATAGCCTGTACTTATTAGACTTCTAATTTGAGTTGACTCTTTTTCTCAAATCTGGTTTAATTAAATTTTACATTTTTTGAGTCCTAAATCATAGATATGGGTATTTTTACAAAGGTTTTTGGTACTGCCAGCGATCGGGTTTTAAAAACTCTGAAGCCGATAGTAGAGCATGTAAATTCACTTGAAAGTGATTTGCAGACTTTAACCGATGCTGAGCTCAGACAAAAGACAGATAAATTCAGGGAAAGACTTGCCGCCGGAGAGACGCTGGACGATCTTTTACCTGAGGCTTTTGCCGTCGCTAGAGAGGCCAGCAGAAGAATATTGTTAATACCCAATGCAGACAGCCCGGACAAAACGATGAGGCATTTTGATGTCCAGATAATAGGGGGTATAGTATTACACCAGGGAAATATTACAGAAATGACAACGGGAGAAGGTAAAACACTTGTTGCAACGTTACCTGCATATCTCAATGCACTGGGAGGCGAGGGAGTTCACATCGTTACCGTGAACGATTACCTTGCCAATAGAGATATGAATTGGATGCTGCCGATGTATGAATTTCTGGGCCTTTCGGCAGGCGCAATACAAAGCAACCAGAGCTATGAAGATAAGCAGGCGGCTTATAGAGCCGATATCACATACGGCACAAATAATGAATTTGGTTTTGATTACCTGCGGGATAACATGAGGATACACCTCGAAGAACAGGTACAGGGAACGTTGAACTATGCTATTGTTGACGAAGTTGACAGTATCCTGATCGATGAAGCCCGAACACCCCTCATAATCTCTGGGCCATCTGATGAATCAACGGAAAGATACTTTGTTGCTGACAAGATTGCCAGGAAGCTGAAACCGGAGAAACATTATGAAATAAAAGAGAAGGAAAAGAGTGCAAATTTAACTGACGAAGGAATTGGTATTGTAGAAAAAGAACTTGGTGTCGACAGTATATATTCTGACATTCATATGGACTGGCCTCACTATATCGAACAGAGCCTGCGTGCCCATTCGTTGTTTATGAAAGACACAGATTATGTTGTCCAGGGAAAAGATGTTGTCATAGTCGACGAATTTACGGGAAGATTGATGGAAGGCAGGATGTGGAGCGATGGACTTCACCAGGCTATCCAGGCAAAGGAACGTTTAAAGATAAAAGAAGAAAGCCAGACACTTGCCACAATTACACTTCAGAATTTTTTCCGCCTCTATAATAAACTTGCAGGGATGACGGGTACGGCTTTTACCGAAGCGCCTGAATTTGCCAAGATATATGGACTGAACGTAGACGTTATACCAACAAACAAACCTTTGATTCGCCAAAACCATCCGGACAGGATCTATGGTACGGCAAAAGAAAAAGACAATGCTATAATCGAAGAAATAGCTGAAGTGCATGAAAAGGGACAACCTGTCCTGGTTGGAACCATATCAATAGAAAAATCTGAAATGTTCAGCAAGGCACTCAGCAGGCGAGGAATAGACCACGAGGTACTCAATGCAAAACATCATGAACGGGAAGCCGCAATAATCTCAAAAGCAGGTCAAAAAGGGAATGTTACTATCGCGACAAACATGGCAGGAAGGGGGACAGACATTGTCCTGGGCGAGGGAGTGGTAGAATTGGGAGGCCTCCACGTAATGGGAACGGAAAGACATGAGGCAAGACGTATTGACAATCAACTGCGAGGCCGTACAGGACGCCAGGGAGATCCCGGTTCATCACGGTTCTACGTCTCACTCGATGATGACCTGATGCGCATCTTCGCACCGGAGAGAGTAGGCGGTATACTAAAGAAATTTGGAATGACGGATGGCATGGCAATAGAACACTCCATGGTATCCAAATCAATCGAAAGGGCACAAAGAAAGGTTGAACAGCATAACTTCGAAATACGTAAGAATCTTCTTGAGTATGACGAGGTGATGGACGAACAGAGAAAAACCATATACACATGGAGGCAAAGGGTTCTTGCACAGGAAGCTCTCCGGGACGACCTGCTTAGAATGATTGAAGAAAGCATCCTGGAATCAGTAGATTATTATATCGATCCAAAATTACACACCGACGAGTGGGATGTAGACAGTCTGCTTGACTGGTATAAACAGAAATTCGACATAAAAGTCGACTTAAAAGAACACAATATAGAAACAAAGGAAAATATTGAAGACCTGTTACTTGATACTGCCAGTAAAGCTTATGAAGGCAAAGAGAAGGAGATCGGTGAAGAAGAGCTCAGGAAGATTGAGCAAATTCTCTTACTTGAAAAAGTTGATACTAAATGGAAAGACCATCTATATGCAATGGATCACTTGAAATCAGGTATAGGACTGAGAGGTTATGCACAGGTTGACCCAAAGATAGAATACAAACGTGAGGCGCTTATAATGTTCGAAACCATGATGTCGTCTATCAGGGAAGAAGTAACAGATCTTATATTTAAATTGCGGGTCAGGCCGGAAACAATAGATAGTAAGAACGTATGGAACGCTGACAACTTTGTCTATCAGGACTCTCTAAATACCACACCTGAATATCCAGCCCCAAAAAGGGAACCAATAAGGGAAAGAGTTGAGGCTACAACAACCAATAGTGGTCAGGCTGAACAGAGGCCTGAACCAATACGTGCAGCTGTTAAAGTCGGCAGGAATCAGCCTTGCCCCTGTGGAAGCGGAAGAAAATATAAACAATGCTGTGGTAAAAACTGACGAAGCGGTAACTGCACCAGCTTTAATATCATAATCCTTACATTATTATTCAAATATCAATGAACATAACAAGATGCCATTAATCTTTGATTCATTTTATTTAACCGCATCTTTATTAGGCTCACCGTATTTACTATTCAAAATATTAACAAGCAAACGCTATCGTTCAGGTTTGAATCAGAGATTCGGGATAACAGCAGAAAGGACAGGCAACAAACCGGGTATCTGGGTACATGGAGCATCTGTAGGTGAAGTTATTACTGCGAAAAGTATTATAGAGAGGATTGACAAGGAATTTCCGGAATGGGAGACCTTTATATCCGCTACGACAAATACCGGTTTCTCGGTAGCTGAGAAAAATTTTTCTGATAAAGCTGTTTTCTGTTTCCCTGCCGACCTGAGCTGGACAACAAGAAAGGTCCTTCTAAGAAAAAGGCCAAACCTTATTCTCCTGGTCGAACTTGAAATATGGCCGAATTTTTTAATATCAGCTTATAAGAAAAACATTCCGGTAATCATAGTTAACGGAAGGATATCCAATAGATCTCTTATGGCATACCGAGCTATCAGTCACATTTCGAAGGATTTTCGTAATAGCCTGACCAATGAAATGAACACTTATTGCGCCAGGACTGAGATTGATGCACAGCGTTTTCGTGATCTCGGAATTCCCGGTAAACAAGTCTTTGTTACCGGCACCATGAAATACGACAATATCCCAACCCGTATTGACGAAAGTATCAGTAAGGGACTGGCAGAATTATTCCATTTTAATGATGATGATTTAGTGCTTATAGGTGGAAGTACGCATGCAGGTGAGGAAGAAATCTTAATCAGGGTATTTGAAAGGCTGAAAGAAACCTTTCCGAACTTAAAACTAATCATAGCTCCAAGACATATCGAAAGAACCGGAGATGTTTCCAGGTTGATAGAAAAGATGGGCTTTATACCCGTATCAAAAACACAGTTAGAAGGCTCTAATTACAATCGGCAAAACACAAAGAATGAAATTATATTAATTGATACTGTCGGTGATCTGGAAAAGATATATTCGCTGTCAAATTATGTTTTTGTCGGGAAAAGCCTTGTACCATCCGGAGGCCAGAATATGATGGAGCCGGCAGGGCTGGGGAAACCGGTGGTTTTTGGTCCGCATACATTCAACTTTAAGGAAGAGACAGGCCTCCTGCTTAAAAACAGTGCCGCCAAAATGGTTGGTACAGAGGACGAACTCTTTAAAGCAATCGAATTTTTTATCAAGAATCCTGATGCGGCAAAAGAGATGGGGCTTAAAGCACAAAAGGTAGTTAACGAAAAAAGAGGCGCTACAGAGAAAAATATTGAAATAATAGGAAAAATTTTAGCAAAAAAAAGTAGTGGAAAGCTTTAGCATTCCATATTACTATAGTAATTCAACAAAGGAGATTGAATTTTAACAAAAACTTTGGAAAGGAAAAGATGATCAAATGAAAAAAGGAAACCATTTATTTACTTCTGAATCAGTATCCATGGGACACCCGGACAAAATTGCTGACCAGGTATCCGATGCCATATTGGACGCAATTCTGGCACAGGATCCAATGTCACGTGTTGCATGCGAAACACTGGTAACAACCGGCATGGCGATGGTCGCAGGCGAAATAACTACTACTGCGACTATAGATGCACCGGCTATAATCAGGCAGACTATTAAGGATATCGGCTACAGTGATTCATCGATGGGGTTTGACTATAAAACCTGCGCTGTTTTAACATCACTTGATAAACAATCTCCGGATATTGCACAGGGAGTCTCTGAAGGTGCGGGCCTGCATAGTGAACACGGCGCCGGAGACCAGGGTATGATGTTCGGCTTCGCCTGTCACGAGACAGAAGAGTTTATGCCTTTTCCAATCTGCATGTCTCACCGTTTAGTAAAAAGACTTGCGGAGCAGAGACAGATCGGAGAACTTACATATCTTCGGCCTGACGGCAAATCACAGGTAACTGTTGAATATGAAGACAGCAAGCCGGTAAGGGTGGATGCAGTTGTTATCTCCAGTCAGCACGCTCCGGACATTTCGCATGATCAGATTAAAGAAGACGTACTTGAAAAGGTTATAAAAGAGGTTATTCCGGCAAAATTTCTGGATGACAAAACCAAATATTATATAAACCCTACCGGCCGCTTCGTAGTAGGAGGCCCGCAGGGAGACTGCGGCCTGACCGGAAGGAAGATAATTGTTGATACCTATGGCGGCAGGGCAAGGCATGGCGGCGGTGCCTTTTCCGGAAAAGACCCGTCGAAGGTTGACCGCAGTGCAGCCTATGCGGCACGTTATGTCGCTAAAAATATTGTGGCTGCAGGCCTAGCAGATACCTGCGAGGTTCAGTTATCTTATGCTATTGGTGTTGCCAAGCCTATGTCTGTTCTGGTTTCAACGGAAAACACGGCAAAGATCCCGGAATCAAAGATAGAAGAACTGGTCGACAAGCATTTTGACCTTACACCAAAGGGCATTATAGATCACCTGCAGTTGAGAAGGCCTATTTACCAGATTACGGCCAGTCACGGCCATTTCGGCCGATCCGAAGATTCATTCTCATGGGAGAAAACGGACAAGGCAGAGGCCTTGAAAAAAGATGCAGGCCTGTAACTGATACCTGATTTGAAAACTTGTCGTAAAAATTACAGATCAAACTTTAATAAAAAAAGCACAGGGGTCAAATCTCCTGTGCTTTTTTTAATTTATATCTAAAAACACTCTCTAGTACCTGTAAGTTTCCGGCTTAAAGGGACCTTCTACGGGTGTACTGATATACTCGGATTGCTGCTGCGTCATTTTAGTGATCACACCTCCAAAACCTTTAACCATTTCAGCAGCGACCTCTTCGTCCAGTTTCTTGGGAAGAACCTTTACGTAAACAGGCTCACGCTCAGACTCGGATTTGTCTGCCCACGCTTCCTTGTAGAGTAACATCTGTGCAAGTACCTGATTTGTGAATGAACCATCCATGACACGGGATGGATGGCCGGTTGCGTTACCAAGGTTTACAAGGCGCCCTTCGGAAAGAAGAATAATATAATCTTCATCGTCATCGGATCTGTAGATCTTATGTACCTGAGGTTTCACCTCTTCCCATTTCCAGTTGTCACGCATGAATTTGGTATCGATCTCAAGATCGAAGTGGCCGATATTGCAAACAATAGCACCCCGCTTAACGGCGGCCAGCATGTGACGATCACATACGTTCACGTTACCTGTAGTTGTTACGATCAGATCCATCTTTTCCAGCAACTGTCTATCAATGCATTCAGCCGAGCCGGTGTTGTTTCCCTCTTTATAGGGTGAAACAACTTCGAATCCGTCCATACATGCCTGCATACCACAGAGAGGATCAATCTCAGATATCTTTACGATCATCCCTTCCTGATTCAAACTCTGAGCAGAACCCTTGCCTACATCACCGTATCCAACAACGAGAGCTTTTTTACCGGAAAGAAGAGCATCTGTTCCACGTTTAATAGCATCATTCAAACTGTGGCGGCAGCCGTATTTGTTGTCGTTCTTTGATTTAGTTACAGAATCGTTGACATTGATTGCAGGAACCTTAAGCTCACCTTTTGCCAGCATGTCGAACAGCCTGTGGACACCGGTTGTGGTCTCTTCCGTTATACCATGGACCTTATCAAGCATCTCCGGATATTTCTCGTGAGCCATGGCAGTGAGGTCACCACCGTCATCAAGTAATACATTGGCATCCCACGGCTTTCCATCCTTGAGAATAGTCTGTTCGATACACCATGAACTCTCTTCTTCTGTCTGCCCCTTCCAGGCGTAGACGGCAACACCGGCAGTAGCTATGGCAGCGGCGGCATGGTCTTGTGTGGAGAAAATGTTACATGAAGACCAGCGCACTTCTGCACCAAGGGCACGAAGTGTTTCGATCAATACGGCTGTCTGGATCGTCATATGGATACAGCCGATAATATTAGCGCCCTTAAGGGGCTGCTCATTCTCATATTTTTTCCTGAGGTTCATTAAACCGGGCATCTCACCTTCAGCGAGGGTTATCTCACGGCGTCCCCAGTCAGCCAGACTAATGTCGGCTACCTTGTAATCCTGCGTAAGTGTAGTAGTCATATCATATTCCTTTATTTAAAGTTGTAAATAAGAGTTCAAAAAGAGTCGGCATCAAGTTCGTTTGACGAACGAAAAATTACTGTTTTTAGCGGAAATACGGTATCATATAAGAAAAGAGAGCAAATTTAAACCATTTTTTTCAGATTAAACCACATTGTTACTAAAAACGACCACTTTGTGCAAAAACTACCTGTTAAATCTTCTTAAAAGCAAAGGGTGCAAATATCAAGATGACATAACCAACTAATTTATAATGAGTTGAAAATAATGCGGATTAATGTGTTTTTGGTATAATTGTTGCACCTTACACAATGTGAAAATGAAAATATTATAAATGATCTAACGTAGATCTAAATTCTGTTTCTCCCATTTTTTTCTTGTAACTTGTCTGTATGTGTAGTTATAAATCGAGTATTGAAGTATTTTGTAAAATTCGTTTTCCTAAATTAAATTTCTCAAATCTTTATGGAGAGAACCATGGAAAAAGAAGAAGCTATTCAGGAACTTCAAAAAGAGAGTTTGCAAAGCCTGTCAGATAAAGACCTCCTTTTCCTTATCGAAAGTTATGTTACCAGACGGAATGATTACGAGAATATTGCAAGTTTGATAAAAGGAGATGAAGACGTAATAGGTAAAATGATCGATAGTGACAGGGTATTCAACAACGTGATGAACTGTACGGAACGTATTCTGGAGATTTCTCCATATTTCCTGTTTTCACTGCTTTTGAGAAGGGCATTTAAAGAAAAAAGAAAAGACACAAAATTTATTGAAAGGACTATAGACGCATTAAACAAAAGCGAACCTGTCATTCCATGGGATAAAAGCCGGCTTATGAGCCTGCTTGAAGACACGCAGGTTTCGAACTACATCGCAAACATGCTTGCACAATTTACAGAGTGTTCAAGATTGTATAACGAAAAAGGGGATGAAACAAAATCACATCAATATATAGTAGATATGATTACAGACTCCCTGCATTCAGATAACATTGAAAAATTTCATATTTACTGTCATATAGGAAATTATACACTCTTCCTGACGGGGATGATCCCGGAATATATTAAGTACAGATACGCATGCAAACGAAAACCTATTGATAAACATTATTACGTAGGTTTCGGAAAAACATATTACGGCCTTGCATCGGGACATACCAATGCAAGGAAAAACAGGCTCACCGGTACACTATCACAATTATCAGAAGGGTTTGAGGTTATTGCACAGGTTTTAAGTTTTATGAACAGGGAATATTTTTACACTGCAAAAACCGGACTTGCATAATAATCCTATTATTTTTTCCACACCGGATAACAATGAAGATCAGACATCCTTTGATTAAGGAATTACAAAGGAAGATAGAAAAGACCTATGCACTGAATACAGGAATTACCAATATCGAACAGTATATTATCGGCGATAAAGGTTATGAAGAATTCTACGCAAAAGAAAAAATCAGGATGGTAGTTAATAGTCATTCGGGAGCAAAGGTCTTAATAAGGGATGCAGGAGAGACGCTTAAAGTAAGTATTTATTATCCCGATGAATTAATAAGAGAATTAGAAAGCAACGATCCAAGACTTGGCCTTCATGATGGCAATGTTGATTTATGTGCAAGCTTTGTTGAAGAACTGGATCATTTCCTGTTTATAGCTCAGAATTATAAACAAAATCGCCCTTTCAGCCTTCTCGAACTGGAATTACAGGCAAACGTAACCAAATACCTGGTACTAAAATATTTTATTGCGCTACAAAATAAATCAATAAAGCTGAGTAAATTTGATAAGGAATATATAAGGTACCATCTCTTTTACAAACGCAAATATGATATTGAGGATACTTCAGAGAGAAAAAGATATGAGGATGCCGTAAAATTCGGCATGATGTATACAAAACACATCGACCTTCTCCCACAGGAAGACCGCTTGCGTGATTTAAGACAATTCAGCAGGATGACCTGCCCATCCAAGATAAGACACATACAATCAGCCAGGAATTAGATCCATTTTATAACCGCATGGAAGAACAATTTTAAAAAGATTGTACCTCCTTTCTTTCAAACCAACCGTAAAGTGTAGCTATGAAACAAATCTTTGCTTTCCGGTAGTAATATATAACGTTGGAAGTATAAATAAAGTTAGTATTGTGGAAGTAATGACACCGCCAATTACTACTGTAGCAAGTGGCCTCTGAACTTCGGCTCCTACTCCGGTTGAAATGGCCATTGGTAAAAAACCTACTGCATCAGTAACAGCAGTTGCAATTACGGGTATTAAACGCTGTCTGGCCGCTGTCGAAACAGCATCTTTTAACAATAATCCCTCTTCTTTCAAATTATGGATAGTAGATATTAAAATCTGCCCGTTAAGAACGGCAATACCACTGAGAGCTATAAAGCCAATAGCCGCACTCACACTAAAAGGCAGACCCCTGCTCAACAGAGCGAAAATCCCGCCTATGAACGCAAAAGGGATACCTGTATAAATGATAAGAACATCATATAAATTCTTCAGGCTGAAACATAACATTGCAAAAATAAGCATCAGTGTTATTGGAACAACAATCATAAAACGTGTTTTAGAACGCTCTAAATGTTCAAACTGGCCGCCCCATTCGATTACATAACCTTCGGGCAATTCTATCTCATTTTCGATTTTATGACGTGCCTCTTGTACAAATGAAGCTACATCTCTTTCCCTGACATTACATTGGATCTTAATTAAGCGCCGCCCCCACTCTCTATTTATCGTTGAAGGACTATCTGTCTCCTCAATTTCAGCTAACTTCTTAAGTGGTAATAGATGACCATGCTCTGTAGGGATAAGTGTGTTGGCAAGAGTATTTATGTCTGTACGATGTTTATCCTGCAAGCGAACTACAAGAGAAAATCTTCTTTGCCCTTCAAAGATATCCCCCACATGCCTCGTGCCAACCGATTCTACCATGTCTAATACATCGCGCGCGGGTATTCCGTATCTTGCAATTTGATCCTGATGTACCTTAATCTTAAGAGTGGGTTGTCCTGTAATTTGCTCTGCGGCAACATCTGAAGCGCCCCTAATCTTCATAAGTGTATTTTGTACCTTGCTGCTGAGACTAACTAATTCTTCGAAATTATCACCGTATATTTTTATCCCAATATCGGACCTGATACCGGAGATCATCTCGTTCAATCTCATCTCTATGGGTTGTGTGAAAACCATGTTGACGCCCGGCAAGTCACTAAGTTTCTCATCTATACTCCTGGCCAGTTGTGCCTGGGTTTTAGCCAGTTTCCATCGACCTTTCGGATTAAGTGTTATAAAAACATCAGTCAATTCTATTCCCATAGGGTCTGTCGCAACTTCAGCCGTTCCTACACGACTCCAGACATGCCTGATCTCATCAGGGAAAGCCTCCAGCAGCAATCTTTCAATCTTAGAATTATAGTCAACAGCTTCCTCTATGGATACTCCGGCAAGGCGTATTGTACTAATGGCTATGGTGCCTTCATTGAGCTTGGGTATAAATTCTCCTCCAAGTCTAAGTCCCACAAATACCGATACAGCCAACAATGTTAATACAGTGCCAAATAACACATACTTTAAACGGATAACCTGAGGAAGTAAAAAGTCGTATCCTGTTCTTAACCAACGTTCCAGAAAACCTTCTTTTATCCGTATTTTTCCCGGCAGGAAATAATAAGAGAGTATGGGCGAGAGAAAAACTGCAATTCCTAAAGCGCCGGCCATCGCAAAGATAAATGTCCATGCCATGGGTTTAAACATTTTACCTTCAATTCCTTCTAAAGTTAGTATTGGAACAAACACGAGTATTATGATTCCTACACCAAAGATAATCGGGCGAATTACGCCTTTGCCTGATTCTATGATGCATTGTTGGCGCTCTGTACTTGTTAAAGTCCTTTTCAATAAGCCTTGTTTTTCTCTTAATTTCCGCAAATTGGCTTCCGTCATTACAACAGACCCATCTACGATAATACCAAAATCAATAGCCCCCAGACTCAAGAGACTGGCGGCAATTGACAGTTCATGCATACCCATAATGGCAAAAAGCATGGAAAATGGAATTACCATTGCTACCAGCAGGCCGGCCCGATAGTTGTAAAGAATCAGAAACAATACGATGATGACTAATATTGCCCCATAAATTAAATTATGTTTAACCGTTTTAATTACGTCTTGTATAAGCCCGGTACGGTCATAAACTATTTCCGCCATCACATCATCAGGCAGAGATTTACGGACATTTTTAAGGCTTTCTTTTAATCCTTGAGTTACTTTTTTGCTGTTTTCACCCATTAAGGCAAAACCTAACCCCATAACAACCTCTCCCTTGCCGTTAGCTGTAACCGCGCCGCGACGGATCTCATGTCCTATTGCCACTTCAGCTACATCCTTAATACGGACGGGACTTCCCTTATGTGCCTTTATCGTAATATTCTCAATCTCTTTGACTGTAGTTACTCTACCCAATCCATGGACAAGTAACGATTGTCCTGCGGATACGATGCGGCCACCTCCCACATTATGGTTATTCTGTTCAAGCGACTTAAATATTGATTCCAGAGTCAGGTTATGCTTTACCAGAGATTCCGGTGAGACGATTACCTGGTATTGCCGTACATAACCACCCCATGAATTAACTTCTGCAACACCAGGCACCTTACTGAGTTCGGGTTTTATGACCCAATCGTGAAGGGTCCGAAGCTCATCCAGGGTGCGTTCGGGATTTGTTGATCGTATAATATAATGAAAAACTTCTCCGAGGCCGGTTGAAACAGGTCCTAATTTTGGCCGATCTATATCTGCCGGCAGTTCAACACTTCCAATTCGTTCTGATATAAATTGTCTTGAGTTATAAATATCAGTCTCGTCATTAAATGTAACAACGATCTGGGATAATCCGAACTTAGAGATAGAGCGTACATTTATAAGGCCTGGAAGGCCGGAAATGGAAAGTTCGATGGGTAATGTAATTTGTTGTTCAATTTCAGATGGGTTAAGATTGGGTGCAACTGCATTAATCTGTACCTGTATAGGTGTAGTGTCCGGGAATGCATCAACAGGAATACGAAATATTGTTCTGACACCATACCCAAAACATATTATGAAAAATAATATGATATATATTCTATTTTTCAGTGAAAACTCTATAATTTTATTCATTTATCAGTAAGTTAAAGGAATCGTTTATGATGAATGGAATTTGTTTCAGCTTGGAATTAATAATCCATTGTTAGTGCGCGCAACCTTCTCCAAACTTGGACTTGAGTAATTCTGATTTTAATGTAAAACTGCCATCAACAACCAATTCATCCAGCGGGGAAAGACCTTTAAAGATTTCTATATTTTCCTTATCGCTTTCACCGGTTTCCACCCTTCTGGCTTCGAAAAGATCATCCGATAGCTTAATAAAAACAAAGTTTTTCCCATCCAATCGCTGCACAGATTTGGCAGGGACATTAATTTTCTTACTATAATTTTGCGATAAAAGCTGTACTTCACCAAACATTCCATGCTTTAAGAAGGCACCTGGATTTTTAACTACTGCGCGTCCTTTCAACATGCGGCTTTCTTCGTCTATATTTGAAGCAAGCCAGGTTATAAACCCCTGTATTTTATTAATACCGTATTCCTTATTAAAACTTGCCTCTACTTTGTCTCCAACTTTAAAAAAGGGTAAATTGTTTTCTGGAATTGATAATTCCAGCCACATTGTTGAAAGATCTACCAGAGAAAATATTACATTTCCCGGTTTCACGAATTCACCAACAACAGCACGTCTTTCTACTATCGTACCGGAGAAAGACGCCCGTATAGGAAGGACAGAAGTGCTTGTTTGTGTTTTTTCAATTTCCTGAATTTCGTCTTCTGATAAACCGAAATTCAGAAGCTGTTGGCGTGTTGTATTAGTATTATTTTTGGCTATTTCGTATTCGGCCCGGGCTCTCTGGTATTCGTGTTGTGAGGCTACCTTTTTATTGAAAAGTCTTTCCTCTCTTTCAAAAACCAGTTTTTTTAATTTCTTATTGGTGAGCGCTGTTAAATATTCTGCCTTTATTCTGGCAACGTCCGGAGAGGCTATTTCAACCAACACCTCATCCTCTGAAACAAAGGCGCCCACATCTACCAGGACTTTTTGGAATATACCGGATGCTAAAGACGTAATGTGTGCAAAGCGATTTTGGTTATAAATAACCCTGCTCAGAACAGTAAACCTGGGCATGGTTTCCCCTCTACTTAATACATTGGTAATTATGCCTGCCTTTACAGCAGATTCAGGAGATTCCAGGCGGATCTTTAATCCCTGTCCAATACTTAGCGAGTTACTCAACTCAGGGTGGCAGATTCCACACTCACTCTCGAAAACCTCGTGTTCTTTACAATAAAGGCCTGCTGATTGTTCTTCGCTTTTGTTGGATTTTAATCCGGGACGGCAAATAAAGCATTCGTCTTCATAAACGCCGTGTTCATTACACCACAAACGCTTTGGGTCTCGAATAGTATTACCTTCGGGAAACAACTCTGGATGGCAAATGTAACATTCGTCTTCATAAACGCCGTGTTCATTACACCACAAACGCTTTGGGTCTCGAATAGTATTACCTTCGGGAAACAACTCTGGATGGCAAATGTAACATTCGTCTTCATAAACGCCGTGTTCATTAC
>CAJXKT010000030.1 GCA_913055705.1 uncultured bacterium | reverse complement strand
CCCTCCTACTTTTTTTTTTTTAATGATACGGCGACCACCGAGATCTACACTATCCTCTTCGTCGGCAGCGTCAGATGTGTATAAGGAGACAGGTTATGGCCTGTTACCGGTTGAGGAGGTATTAGCATTATTCGAAGAAAAACCAGACCGTCTCCACCTCATCCTGACCGGGAGGGACGCACATCAAAGTATAGTTGAAAGAGCTGATTTAGTTACTGAGATGAATGAGATAAAGCACCAGTATTCTAAAGGTATCAAGGCTCAAAAAGGAATAGAGTTCTAAGAAGAGGATAAAATGGGGCAATCTGAATTAAAAGTAATATTATTAAATCATACAAAAGACCCCGAGGGTTTGATCGCTCACGCTGCCAAGTTGTGTTACAGCCCCAGCTCGGTAGAACAACTAAAAGATAAGATTGAAAAGTCGGACAATAGAAAGTTTATCGAAAAGCTCCTTAAACTGGGACACCTTTCTCCACTAGAACATGTTTCGTTCAATTTTGGTGTAGAAGGAATATCCAGGGCCTGTTCACACCAACTCGTCAGGCACAGAATCGCATCATACTCTCAGCAGAGCCAGAGATATGTAGGTGAACATAGTGAAAAAAACAAAGACTCTGAAGAACAAATATTTGATTTTGTTTTACCGCCGAGTATTGAAGCTGCAGGTAAAAGTGAATGGTTTGTGGAAAAGATGCGAGAGGTCCAGAAGTGGTATGACGAACTTGTTGAATCGTTGGGTGATTCCGGGGAAAAGGCAAATGAAGATGCACGCTTTATCTTGCCTAATGCCGCTGAGACAAAGATAATTATCACTATGAATGCCAGAGAATTACTTCATTTTTTCAGTGTAAGATGTTGCAACCGTGCCCAATGGGAGATAAGGGACCTTGCAACTGAAATGCTGAGGTTGGCCAGAGATATTCTTCCCGGCATCTTCTCTAAGTCAGGGCCAAATTGCGTAGCCGGCCCTTGTACGGAGGGTGAAATGGCCTGTGGTAAGATCGATGAAGTCAGAGAGAAGTTTAAAGGATTATGATTTGATTTAACAGAACGCTGATTTCCACATATATATACAAACATTAACCATTCACATTTAGTTTCTTTTGTCTTCACAATTTTCTTTCAACTGTACCCCAAACAAAATTTCAGATATTTATGGACAATAATAATTTTAAGGGAAACTTTTCAGCGACAGCTATAGGTAGTTATCCTCATAAGAATGTTGATGATGCATGTGACCTTATCCTGAATACGCTCACGGAGATACCGTGTTGGCCGCAACTCCCTGAAAGAGATATGAGGGAGGAGATGCTAGTCCAATACACGGAAGGATTGCCTTTCCTGAAGCTTGTCCCGGAAGAGAAGAAAATATATGTAGATATGCCTGACGACAATACTGATGGATTAGAGACGTTTTACAACAAATATTTATCAGAAGATGTAGAGCTCTTTTCTATAAGTGATAGTCACGCTGTTGGATTCTCAAACATGGTCAGGCTCCTTAAGGAGAGGAAACCAGAACACCTGCGTGCAACCAAAGGACAGATAGTCGGACCTATAACACTTGCCGGTACCTTAAAGAACCCAGAGCAGATATCCGTACTTCACGACCCGGTCTTTTTCGATGTAATAGTAAAATTACTGGCAATGAAGGCTTGCTGGCAGATTGATAAATATTCTGAATTTGGTTTGCCCTGTATTATATTTCTGGATGAACCGTACCTGTCGAGTTATGGCTCTGCATTTGCCAGTTTAAAGAAGGAACAGATTATTGACTCCTTAAATGAAATATTCCTGGCTATTCATAATCGCAAAGCTCTTTCAGGTATTCACTGTTGCGGGAATACTGACTGGACTATGATTATGGAAACTCAGGTAGATATTATAAACTTTGACGCGTATGGCTACATGGATACCGTGTTAATGTATAAAGGTGAAGTTAAATCATTTCTTGAGAGGGGCGGAATTCTGGCATGGGGAATTGTACCTACTACAGACAGTATTAATGAGGCCACGATAGATAACTTAATGGAAAAACTTGTATCAGCCGTAGATTATCTGATAAATAGCGGGATTGAAGCAAAATTAGTAATTGAGAACTCATTGATAACTCCAAGTTGTGGTACTGGTACTATGCCACTAGAAGAAGCAGAAAAGGCAATGGCTCTAACTCACGAATTATCAGTAAAGATAAAAGATAAATACAAAATCATTTGACATTCCTAACACCAGAAAGTAGAATTCTGAAGTTATAATTTAGTCTAAAACAATTTGAGAATACGGTTACAGGTAATCCCATTCTAAAAGTTGAGGATTGGGATTTAAAAGGGAATCCCTTGTATAACAGGGAACGGACCCGCCGCTGTAGTCGATGACGAAAATTGCAAGTCTCACAACTAGGTTGTAAGACTAAAAGCCACTATCCGCATAAAACGGATGGGAAGGTGCAATGAGTAGGACGATTCGATAGTCAGAAGACCTGCCTGTAATTGCTTCACATAATCTTCGATGGTAAAGAAGGTGAAGGTTAACAGTAATTAGTCTGCATTTTCATTCGCACGCAGACTAACTAGCAGCCCGTACCTTTTTACTATGAAAAGTTACGGGCTTTTTTTATTTAAAGAGGTGGGGATGGGGAGGCAGAAAAGAGCATAATGAGAATAATACTATCAGGCATAATTGTGGTTTTAACTTTATTGTTATTGCCACAAGTTGCGCATGCAATGCATATTACAGAAGGGATTCTTCCTCCAAAATGGGCCATATTCTGGGTTGTTATGATAATGCCTTTCGTTGTTGTCGGTACGCTCAAACTAAAGAAGAATAAGAAAGAAGTTCCCGGCTTCTTGCCATTAGTAGGATTAGTCGGAGCCGCCGTATTCGTTTTCTCGTGTTTTCCAATTCCTGTAGTAGGTTTAAACGGAATGGCAACTGCACACCCTGCCGGAACCGGAATGAGTGCGATGTTGTTAGGGCCTTTTGTGAGCGTTGTGATTGCAGGGATTGCATTATTTATACAGGCACTCTTCCTGGCACATGGGGGGCTTACAACTCTGGGTGTTAATATCTTTTCGATGGGCGTACTTGGTTCATTTTCGGGATATTTTGCATTCAGGATTGTGCAAAGAATGGGACTGAGACTTTTCTGGTGTGGATTCGCTGCCGGGGTAGTATCAGATTTATTTACATATATGGGGACCTCAATTGGATTAGGGCTTTTGGTATTTGAAGGAGGTGAATCTTTGCCGATTGCAATAATGCACAGCGCGAAGGCAATGCTGGAAATCTTTGTTGTATTCATAGCTACTTCACAGGGACCATTATGTGTCGCAGAAGGTATAGTGGTTGGTTTTGCTATATCCTATGTTTATAAGGTACGTCCGGGTATTTTACAAAGCCTTAAGGTTGTAAAGGTGTAATAATTGATTGATTCAGAGATTTAAGAATTAAGGGATTTAAGGATTATGTTAAAGTATTTCATTGTTTTTGTACTCACGTTATGTCTTATTCAAGCACATGCTTTATATGCAACAGAGGCAAACAATACAATAAATGGTATTGAGGATAAAGAGACAATAGAATCTGAAAACGGAAAATGGACGGGAATTGACGTAAGTATCGTGGGAAAGTATGCCGAGAAATATGGACACCCGCCAAAGGATCCGTATATAAACACCGACCAGGGAGATCTTTTACTGTTTGTTTTTACTGTTTTCGGCCTTATCGGCGGCATCATAATCGGCTACAATTTCAGAAAACTATTTATTGAAGGAAAAGGCAAAAGTAATTCAGGTACATAAATATGGAAATATTAAAGCATGTTGTGATGGATCATTTTGCGCATAGGAACAATTGGCTTACAAATATAGAGGTAAGGGTCAAACTGTTTTACATAGGCATCGGCCTCCTTCTTAATATATTATCTAATGGTATTATTATCCCATTAGTTTTCCTTGTTACCTCTCTAATATTGTTAAAGACCATAAAAATCTCCTTTTTGAACCTGGGTCTTCGAATGATAGTGCCACTTTTTTTCGGAGTATTTATAATGCTTATAATGGGGTTACACAAAGGTGAGACAGTTATGCTGTCCGGTTCTTTCCTGGGCTATGAACTTGCTCTAAAAAAAGAGGGGTTATTAATTGGCCTGTTGCTGTTCACAAAGATGGTAGGGGGGGTAATGCTCTTACTTTTATTGTCCTTTACCACAACAATTTCAAAGATATGCATGGCCGCTCGCTGGATGAAGATACCGGAGACAATAATTGAAGTATTGTCATTTGTGTACAGATATTTATTTTTGCTGATTGAAGAAACGGAAACAATGATGTCTTCGCAGAAAAGCAGACTGGGCTATGTTACATGGTTTAAGACTATTAAATCATTCGGCAACCTCGGAGGCGTACTGCTTATCAGATCAATCGTCAGAGCTGAAAATGTTCATACTGCAATGACATCAAGAGGATATAACGGGGGGAGGGTACTGACAATCCACCTTACTCCATTAGTAAAAAATGATTATGCCATACTCTTGTCATGTGGTGTTCTGCTGGCATTTTTATCTTATTTTGGGTTTTTTGTTTATAGTTAATAATGATTAAGATAAAAGTTGAAGATTTAATATATAAATATCCTGATGGAACGCAAGCGTTGAATGGCGTTAACATTGATGTTGTAAAGGGTGAATTTATTGCCGTTCTCGGTGCAAACGGCTCAGGGAAGACTACATTACTTAAACATTTTAATGGCCTTTTAAAGCCGGCCTCCGGATTGGTAGTATTAGATAATATAGAATTAAATGAGTTTAACTCGGGAGATGTTTTCAGGAAAGTTGGTATGGTTTTCCAGGATCCCAATGATCAACTCATTGCGCCTACAGTTGAAGAAGATGTTGCATTTGGGCCTACAAATCTGAACCTGAGCTATGATGAAATTGTGAGCAGGGTAAACAATGCACTCGAATTAGTCAAAATGAAAGAGTTTGCTAAAAAGGCAATTCACGCACTCAGTTACGGCCAGAGTAAGCGGATATGTATTGCCGGAATCCTTGCCATGGAACCGGAGATACTCATATTAGATGAACCAACCAGTGGACTTGATCCGGAAGGCGTCAAGAGTGTGATGAAAATACTTAATGACCTGAATAAAGAAAAGGGCATTACAATAATACACGCAACAAATTCGGTAGACCTTGTACCTTTCCATATGGATCGGGTGGCAATTATGGATAAAGGTATAATTGCCCAGGAAGGTACTCCGCAAGAAGTATTTACTGATTCGAAGAAACTTGAGGGGCTTAAGCTGGAACTGCCACAGATAGCGCAATTAATGGAGGCATTGCGGGGTAAAGAGAAGTTTCCAATAGATTCATTGCCTCTGACAATCGGGCAGGCCAGACAGGAGCTGTCGCATTTAATCAATACGGAAGACAATGCCCTTGTTAGTCCTGAAATCTCCTAATCTCCTAATCTAATAATCTAATCAAAATCATAATATGCTTAACGGACACGGCGGCAACATAAATCAGTTATGTAGTAAGTATGGATTGAATCCTGATGAAATCATAGACTTTAGCGCAAGTGTAAACCCACTTGGCTGCCCTGAAGACGTACACAGGGTTATCCTGGAACGATTTGATGATATCAAGAACTATCCGGACAGTGAGTGTACAAACCTGAGGAAAGCTATAGCAGATAAAGTTTCCTGTAATGACTCAAACATAATTGTTGGTAATGGCTCGAATGAACTGTTTTATCTGATACCGCGTGCCATGAAGCCCAAACAGGGTGTCCTCCTGCAACCTACATTCAGTGAATTTAAAGATGCACTGGCCAGTGCAAATGTCGAAGTAGTTGAGATTGTAAATGATAACGGAAACTTTCCGCTGACTAACACAGATCTCTCAAGCTTGAAGAATATCGAAGACGGTATGGTATTTCTGTGCAATCCTAACAATCCAACAGGGCAGCTTATACTGAAAAAAGATATATTAGAGCTTGTAAAGCGAAGTTCAAACATGTTGATAGTTGTAGATGAGGCGTTTATGGACTTTGTTGATGATGACGGGAAATATAGCGTTATAAAAGAGGCTCCCTTAATTGACAATCTAATAGTTGTCAGATCATTGACAAAATTTTACGGCTTCCCGGGCTTGAGGCTTGGGTATCTTGTTGCAAATGAATCTAACGTTAATAAATTAATGCAATTTAAAGAACCATGGACCGTTAACACATTTGCACAGATTGCAGGCGATGTTGCCATTAACGATGCGGAGTTTGCTGTCAATACACGGCAATATGTGTCCTGTGAAAAAGCTTTCCTATATGAAGGCCTTACTGACATAAAGGGCATACGACCACTTCAACCATCAGTCAATTTCGTATTGGTAAAGATTCATAATGCTGAAATAACATCATCAGGAATTCAGGATCTTTTGATAAATGACAATATTATCATAAGGGATTGTTCAAATTTTATTGGTCTGAGTGATAAGTATTTCCGTGTTGCCGTAAGAACCAGAAAGGAAAATCAGAAGCTTCTTAGTGCATTAAGAATGGTAATGGATAGTGTGATTTCTGACGGAACAGATCAAAAGGGCGTCGTACAGGAATATGTTGTTAGATAAATAATTTTCTATGTTCGTTAATGATTTATGTTAAGGAGATGGTTTGAAGAGATCCTATATTGTTGATGTGCTCAATAGCAAGGATATTGATAAGGAGGTACTGGTTAAGGGCTGGGTCAGGACAAGGCGGGACTCAAAAGGGGGGTTCTCTTTTATTGCACTAAATGACGGTAGCTGCTTCAATAATCTGCAAATAGTTGTCGACGGAGACTTGGATAACTATCAAAAAGATATTTTGAAACTTCACCCCGGAAGCTCAATTGCCGTGAAGGGGACTTTGGTAAAATCGCAGGGAGGCGGGCAAAGTGTTGAGGTTAAGGCCGATGAGGTAAAGGTTTATGGCCACTGTGATCCGGAGGAATATGTGATCGGTAAACAGCGGGTTTCTTTTGAACGCCTGCGCGAGATTGCCCATTTAAGGGTCAGGACCAACACATTCGGTGCAGTCACCCGCGTTCGTAACAAGCTGGCTAAAGCTACCCATGATTTCTTTCAAGAGAGAGGCTTTTTTTATATCAATACTCCAATTATCACTGCCAGTGATTGCGAGGGAGCAGGAGAGATGTTCAGGGTAACCACACTTGACCATGCTGCTGTACCCATAAATGAAGACGATGTTGATTACAGCCAAGACTTTTTCGGGAAAGAATCTTTTCTGACTGTAAGCGGACAACTGGCGTTAGAGTGCTATGCCTGCGGCCTGGGTAATGTCTATACCTTTGGACCTACATTCCGGGCGGAAAATTCCAATACCTCACGTCATCTGTCAGAGTTCTGGATGATTGAACCGGAGATGGCTTTCGCCGACCTTGACGATGATGCCGATCTGGCTGAGGATTATATCAAGTACCTGATTACCACAGTACTTGATGAGTGTGCTGAGGACATGGAATTCTTTAGCAAACATATTGATAAAACTATTCAGGAAACTCTCATCCATGTCAAAGAGAGTAAGTTTGTCCGTTTAAGTTACACAGAAGCTATAGACATATTAAATAAATCAGGACAAAAGTTTGAATTTGAGACAAACTGGGGTAACGATTTGCAGACCGAACACGAACGTTTTCTGACTGAAAAGGAATTTAAGAAACCGGTAATCGTCACCGATTATCCCCGGGAAATTAAAGCTTTTTACATGAAGCAGAATGATGACGGTAAAACAGCTGCAGCCATGGACGTACTCGTTCCCAAGATCGGTGAAATAATCGGCGGGTCGCAGAGGGAAGATGATCTGCAAAAGCTTGATGCACGTATTAAGGACCATGGAATGGATCTGGAACCATACTGGTGGTACCGGGATCTGAGGAAATTCGGTTCAGTACCACATGCTGGCTTTGGCCTTGGCTTTGAACGGCTGGTGCAGTTTGTTACCGGTATGGACAATATTCGCGATGTAATCCCCTTTCCCCGTACACCCAAATCGGCTGAGTTCTAGTTCCTTATCCACAGGCAGGCATGTATATTTGTAGTAGAGGTATTTTTATTTATATTAAAGGAGTCTCAATTTGAAGGCAAAGGCTATAATGGTGCAGGGAACAGGATCAGACGTCGGCAAGAGCATACTGGTGTGTGCACTATGCCGTATTCTCCGACAGGAAGGTCTGAACGTTGCACCGTTTAAGGCGCAAAATATGTCTAACAACTCTTATGTAACGGTTGGAGGCGGAGAGATGGGCAGGGCGCAGGTGGCACAGGCGGAAGCCGCCGGTTTATTCCCTTTAGTAGAGATGAATCCAATTCTGTTGAAACCTACCGGCAATAATGGATCCCAGATTATAACTATGGGAAAGCCGATTGGCCACATGACTGCTAATGAGTATTATGGAAACAAGGAGAAAATGCTGGATATTGCGAAGGAAGCGTATTCAGCGTTGAGTGAACAACACGACATTATCATAATTGAAGGGGCCGGCAGCCCGGCTGAAGTTAATATCAAGGATAATGATATTGTCAATATGAAGATTGCAGAAATTGCAGATGCACCGGTAATACTTGTAACAGACATTGAAAGGGGGGGGTCATTTGCATGGATAGTTGGTACGCTGGAACTCTTGAACAGTGATGAAAGAAAACGGGTCTGCGGTATAATCATAAACAAATTCAGAGGTGATATGGGAATACTGGAGCCAGGTATTGAAATGCTGGAAGAGAGAATAGGTAAACCTGTTTTGGGTGTTCTCCCATATTTCACAGATATAAATATAGATAATGAAGATTCGGTATGTCTTGATACCGGTAACAAAAAGCTGGATAACAAAAACTATAAACCATATGAATCTCAAATTGATATTGTAGTCATAAAGTTACCCAGGATCTCCAATTTTACCGATTTTGATATACTTAAAAGAGAAAATAATATCAGCGTGAGGTTTGTTGATAATGCACGATCAATTGGTAAACCGGATCTGATTATTATACCTGGTTCCAAGAATACCATAGGAGATTTGACGTTTATTAAAGAGAATGGTATTGCAGATTCGATTAAAGATCTTGCAAAGAGTGGAACTATGATTATCGGAATCTGCGGTGGCTATCAGATGCTTGGCAAGGAAATCAGGGATTCGGAAAATGCAGAATCTAAGATTACTCAAATAAGGGGCCTGGGTCTTATCGATGCTAAGACTACTTTTATGCTGCAAAAGAACACTTATCAGATCAAAGCCAGGTTGCATAGTGATCTGGCCAGTCGATCTGACCTGAATAATTTCAATACAAGAAGCGAGCTAACCGGTTATGAAATTCATATGGGAGAAACAGAGCTGCTTAACGGAACATTGCCATTTTTGAAAATCATAGAGAGATCTGATAAGGAAGTGTGCGCGGACGACGGTGCAATCTCTAATGATGGTAACGTAATAGGTACATATGTACATGGTATTTTTGACAATGATGGATTCAGACTGGAACTCATCAATTGTCTCAGAAGAAAAAAATGCCTTACACCTATTCGACCCGAGGATCTGAGTAAGGTAGATAAAGAGAGACAATATGATAAACTTGCGGATCTGTTTAGAAAGAACATAAAGATGGATTTGATTTTTGAACAGATTGGCGATTTAAAAGATTTTTCAACGCAGAGTACTCAGAGAAAAATTAAATATTAAAATGAATGATTATTTGCCATTACAAATTGCGATAGCCTTTATTCTTGATATCATGATCGGGGATCCCAGATGGCTTCCCCATCCTGTAAGAATAATAGGGAGGTGTATAGAATATCTTGAGAAAGTACTGCGAAGTGTCTTTGTATCAGAGCGCATGGCAGGAATATTTCTTACAGGTATTATAGTAATGGGATCTTATTTAATAACTTTCAAGATAATAAGTTTTTTTTACGGCTTCGGAACGGTTTGGGGGATTGCTGCCAGTATAATTATTATCTTCTATTCGCTGTCTATTCGTGATCTTTTAAATGAAACGAGGAATGTCTTGAAGGCACTCAAATCCGGTAACTTGCCAAAAGCACGCAGCAATCTTTCCAGGGTTGTAGGTAGGGACACACATAATCTCAATGAGCAGCAGGTTGCAACTGGCTGTATAGAAACCTCGGCGGAAAGCAGTGTTGACGGGATAATTGCGCCTCTGTTTTACGCCTTTATAGGTGGGCCCGCACTTGCAATGGCATACAAGTCAATCAATACTCTGGATTCGATGGTTGGATACAAGAACGAGAAGTACCACAAGTTTGGATGGGCATCAGCCAAACTTGATGATGTTGCTAATTTTATCCCCGCAAGGATTGCAGCGATAATCCTACCCATATCTTCATTTATATGTGGCGCGGATTTCTCAAATTCTATAAGAATAGTTAAAAGGGACGGGCAAAAGCACCCCAGCCCAAACAGTGGAATTCCAGAGGCGGCTATTGCAGGTGCATTAAGAATCAGGCTTGGCGGGCCGAGTGTATACAATGGTATACATTCTGACAAGCCTTTTATAGGTGACCCCATAAATAGCATTGACTTTGATGATATCAGTAATACTACAAGGATTGTTATGGTCTCAGCAATTATTTTAGTTACCCTTGGTATAACATTTATACTGATTAGCGATTACTTATCTATAAATGGAGGCTGGCTTACACAAATAACAAATGAACTATTTACCACAAAGACATTTTATAAGTTTAATTTTTAATAACTGAATAGGAGCAATTTTCTTGAGTAACTTACCCCGGATTATGATTGCTGGAACAAATAGTGGCGTTGGCAAGACTACGGTTACTTTGGGTATTATGTCCGCCTTGGTCAGGAAGGGAATCAGAGTACAGGGGTTTAAGACCGGTCCTGATTACATAGATCCTTCACATCATAAATTTGTTACAGGAAATGCATCCAGAAATCTGGATACGTGGATGATGAGTGATAGTGTTTGCCGAGAGCTGTTTGAACGTTCGGCTATTAATTCAGACGTATCCGTTATCGAAGGGGTAATGGGTCTGTACGATGGCAGTATTGATTCTACAGGACACGGTACCAGTGCACACCTGGCAAAGGTCCTGAAAACCCCGGTCATCCTGGTAATCAGCGCGAAGGGTATTGCACAAAGTGCCGGTGCTATCGTAATGGGTTATAAGGAGTTTGATAAAGATATAAATCTCTCCGGCGTTATAGTAAACAATGTAGCAAGTAATAGCCATTATGATTGTATTAAAAGATCTATAGAAGAGACCTGCTCGGTCCCAGTTCTTGGGTATTTGAATAAAGATAAAGAGATAACAATTCCTGAAAGGCATCTTGGTCTTGTTCCATCAGAGGAAAACATCGGCCATTCTAACCTTTATGAAAAATTAGGAGAAATGGTACTGAAAACTATAGATATTGATGGGTTACTCAAGGCAGCACGTTCGGCAGGAGTATTTCCTGATTACGACAAATCTATTTTTATAGACAGTGGTGGTGCTTTGCACATAAATCTGGCAATTGCAAATGATAATGCTTTTTGTTTTTATTACCAGGATGATATTGAATTATTTGAAGCATTGGGGGCTGAGATAAAATACTTCAGCCCTCTTCATGATAAGTGTGTCCCGGATGACGCCGATGGCATATTTATTGGCGGCGGGTTTCCTGAATTAAACGCAGGAAAGCTTATGGAAAACGAAACCATGCGGGAATCTATATTGGATGCACATAATAATGGAACTATTATATATAGTGAATGTGGCGGAATGATGTACCTGCTGGAAAAATTAATTGACTGTGATGGTAGATCTTTTAATATGTGTGGAGTGCTTAGTGGTTCATCAAGGATGGAAAATAAGAGGCAAGGGCTGGGATATGTAATTGCTGAGGCAACATATGACAGTGTAATCTGCAAAAGGGGAGATACATTTCGAGCTCACGAATTCCATTGGTCTAGATTGCTGGACGTACCAGATGATATTGTTTTTGCTTACAAAACACGAAAAAGCAATGGGAAACAATCCGGGACTGACGGTATTTGCAAAAAAAATGTTTTAGCATCTTACACCCACGTACATTACAGCAGCAATCCAGAACTTGCTAAGAATATATTATCAACCATGGTAAAGACGTCCAGAAATAAACTGGTAGCAGAAAGGCAATAACCGGAAAATGAGTATAAAAACAGGCGTAGTTGTGCTTGCGCATGGAAGTAAGGTCAAAAGCGGTAATGAGGGTTTGTTTAAGATAGTAGAAATGCTGCGTGCAATGGGGAAATGGGACATGGTTGAAGCAGGCTTCCTGCAACTGGCAAAACCCGGGCTTACCGAGGCAGTTAAAGACATAGTTGGAAAAGGAGCAAAGAGGGTGGTGGTTATGCCGCTTTTATTGTTTAGCGGAAATCATGTTTTGAAGGACATTCCAGAGGAAATAGAGAAGGAACAAAAGAAATATCCTGATGTAGAATTCTGCTATGCAAAAAATATTGGTGCTGACGAACGCATTGCCCAGATAACAGGAGAGAAAATTGAAGATGCGATAAATCCCGTCTAGTATACAAAAATCAAGTAATTTCTAATAAGTTGTTACCATTCCCGTATGAACATAGAAAACCAAGCTAAAGATTATTCAGAAAACCCGCAAGAAATAATCAATGAAAGTTTTGATATTATCGACAATCTTGTCGACTTTGACAAAATACCGGAATCTTCCAGACCGATAGTCAGAAGGGTCATTCATGCAACAGGCGATACTGACTTTGCAGACAATCTTATAATTAAGCCTATGGCTGTAGATGCTGCAGTAAACGCTATTGCCACAGGTAAATCTATAGTTACGGATGTAAACATGGTCAAGGCAGGAATTAACGCGAAGGTAATAGATCGGTTTGGAGGAAAGATAGTCTGCAGGATTGCAGATGAAGTTGTTGCCCAAAAGGCCAAAGAGACTAATAAAACCCGTGCTATTATGTCCATGCAGGAGTCCTTGGCCGACATATCAGGAGGTGTTGTCGCGATAGGAAATGCCCCAACGGCAGTCTTTTCAATCATTGACCTTATCAGGAGAGAGAGGGTAGTACCTGCTCTTGTAATAGCGGTACCTGTTGGCTTTGTAAAGGCGGCTGAATCAAAAGAGGCTTTAATGACATTCCTTGATAATAAGAAAGACATTCAGATTCCTTATATAGTCAACATCGGTAGAAAGGGCGGAAGTGCAGTTGCAGTCGCAATTGTAAATGCTTTAATAAATATTACCAAAGAAGCAAAGGGAACATCGAATTAAACTATTATGAAACATAATCACGGATATACAACAGGAAGCTGTGCGGCTGGTGCAGCGAAGGGAGCTGCCTATGGACTCTTTCAGGGAGCAATACCAGATACCGTAGACTTGACAACACCGGCAGATGTAAAACTAAAATTAAGCCTCATTCATCGCAGAGTTGGTAAGGATTTTGCCGAATGTGCTGTTCGTAAATACTCCGGAGACGATCCTGATGTTACAAATGGTTGTGAAGTCTATGTCAGGGTCACAAGGTCAGAGGCAAATGGAATAAGGTTCATGGGAGGTGATGGTGTTGGCCTGGTTACAAAACCGGGACTGCAGATTCCTCAGGGTGAACCGGCTATAAATCCTGTGCCACGATCGATGATCAAGGGTTCTCTAAAAGAGGTTCTTGGTAAACATGGTGGGCTAGATATTTCTGTATCCGTGCCTGGAGGTAAAAAACTGGCAAAAAAGACATTTAACGGTCGATTGGGCATAGTTGATGGTATTTCCATTATAGGAACTACCGGTATTGTCAGGCCGATGTCTCTGGATTCATTCAAGGTTTCGCTTTTGTGTGGTTTGGATGTTGCAAAGGCGGCAGGCCATGATTCAATTGTTCTTGTTCCGGGAAGTATTGGAGAAACAGGATTCCTCAAGCATTTCAATATCTCTAAATATCAGGTAATTCAGATGAGTAATTTCGTTGGCTTTATGCTTGATGAGGCAGTTAAACGCGGATTCAGCAATGTAATAATAGGGGGGCATCCTGGTAAGCTGGCCAAGTTGATTCGTGGTGATTTTAATACGCACAGCTCAAAGTCAAAACCTGCAAATGATGTTCTGATCAAGATATTCAAGAGAGAAAATTTGAGTACAGCAGTCGTCAACAAACTTAACGATTCCTCTACAGTAGAAGGAATGGTAGAGATTATTAAGGAACATAATGATATGCAAGTATTTGATCGTATTGCAGATGATGTTCAATCAGCGGCTGATCGGAACATTTCATCTAAAGCAAAAATTGGAACAATATTGTTTGACATGAGGAAAAACATTATTGGGGTTTCTAAGGGTTTTAAGGATTGGCAAAGAAGCTTGTAAACAAAATCATTATAGTAGGCTGTGGTCCGGGTTCAAAGAAATTTATGACTGGCCATGCCTCGCAATACATAAAAGATGCTGATGTTCTGGTCGGAAGCAGGAGACTATTGTCTTTATTCCAGAATTCAGAGGCGGTTAAGTATACTCTCAACAGAAATTACAAACAGCTTATCACTCGAATCATTTCTCTGAGCAAGAATAAAAGTGTAGTGGTCCTTGTAAGTGGTGATCCTGGCTTCTTCAGTTATGCTAAACTTATAGTTGACAAGGCAGGAATAGAAAACTGTGTAGTTGTTCCCGGCATCAGTTCAGTTCAGCTCGCTTTTGCCAGGATTGGCAGGACCTGGAATGATGCTTGCTTCATGAGCTTGCATGGACGAACAGGCAGGCTTGCTGAACTCATCAGAAGGGTTAGAGAGCATGAAAAGGTTGCAGTATTAACAGACAATTCTAATAATGTGAAGCTTATTGCCAGAAAATTATTAGATGAAGGCTTGAAAGAGAGAAAGATATACGTCTGCGAAAACCTTTCTTTGGACAAAGAGAGAATTCGTGAATTTGATGTAACATCTCTGCAGAGGGTACAGGTAAAAGGCTTAAACGTGATTATAATCCTGGATGAAGAATCGAGTGAATAAGAATAGTGAAGCAGGAGAATTTTATGGTGTAGGCGTAGGCCCCGGAGATAGTGAATTAATTACATTAAAGGCCGTTCGTATTATAAAGTCTGTAGATTGTATCTTTGCACCAAGAGCAGATTCAAAGAAATCAAGCCTGGCGTTAGACATAGTTAAGGACATTACGGCAGGGAAACGTATTGTTGAGCAGATTTATCCCATGGTCAAGGATAAGACAAAACTTGAAGCAGCATGGAGAAAGTCTGCAAATGAGATAAAGGACGAAATAGAATCCGGAAACAGTGTAGCTTATCTTACCATTGGAGACCCGTTAACATTCAGTACATATTGTTATCTTTTACAGCAGCTCTCCAAAATTATCCCCTCACAAAACATCCACACAATTCCCGGCATTACGTCTTACAATGCTGCGGCGAGTCTGGCTAATTTTCCCATGATAGAGCAGGACGAAAAACTGGCCATAATACCCGTATCGAATGATATCAGCGAATTGCGTCCTGTGCTTAACAACTTTGATACTGTTGTCCTGATGAAGGTGGCAAAAAAGCTGGACGAGGTGATTGAACTTCTGGAAGAAATGAAACTAATTGACAATTCACTGTTTGCTTCTTATGTTGGATTCGATAACGAATATATTACCAGAGACCTTAGCTCACTTAAAAGAAGTGGCAAGGGGTATTTATCCGTAATCATCGTCAGGAAAATAAAATAGCTATTCTCAAACAATTTGTAGTATATTATGTAAAACATATAAGTTAGTACTTTCATGGGAAAAATATGGAAAAATTAAAGAAGTTTAAAGAACTGGGATTATCAGAAAATGCATTATTGGCGCTAAAGAGGAGGGGATTTGAAGAACCTACCCCGATTCAGCAGAAGGCCATCCCAATTCTGTTAAAAGATAAAAGCGACCTGATTGGCCAGGCACAAACCGGTACAGGAAAGACAGCCGCATTTGGTCTGCCAATTATTGAACGGATAAAAGAAAAGACAAAAAAGATACAGGTTCTTATTCTTGCCCCAACCAGAGAACTAGCCATCCAGATTTCAGAGGAATTGAACTCTCTGAAAGGAAACAAGAAACTACATATAGTGCCTATATATGGAGGCCAATCTATAGAACTACAGCTCAGAAGTTTAAAGAAAGTGGTCGACATAGTAGTAGGCACACCCGGACGTGTAATAGATCACATTAAAAGGAAAAGTATGAGTCTGAAGGATATATCTTATTTGGTGTTGGATGAAGCGGACGAAATGCTGAATATGGGTTTCCTCGAGGATGTAGAACTTATTATGAATGCTACTAATAAGCAGAAAAGAACTATGCTGTTCTCTGCCACAATGCCTAAGGAAATATTGAGAATAGCTAAAAAGTATATGGAAAAGTATGAATTTGTAGCAATAAAGAAAGAACAGCTGACTGCAAACCTTACTGACCAGATATACTTTGAAGTGTCTACTTCAGACAAGTTTGACGCATTATGCAGGATTATAGACATCGAACATGAATTCTACGGCCTGGTTTTCTGCAGGACTAAGGTTGACGTAGACAGGATAGGCAGGCGTCTTGTCGACAGGGGGTATGATGCAGATGCACTGCATGGTGATATATCGCAGTATCAGAGAGAAACGATCCTGAACAAATTTAAGAGAAAGAGAACCAATGTTCTTGTGGCAACAGATGTTGCTGCGAGAGGTATTGATATCATTGACCTGACGCACGTAATTAATTTTTCCTTACCTCAGGACCCTGAATATTACGTACACCGAATAGGAAGGACAGGGAGGGCAGGGAAAGAAGGCACCGCCATAACGTTTGTTACACCGGAAGAATATAGGAGCCTTCTGTTTATACAGAGAATAACCAAAGCTAAGATTAGAAAAGAGAAAATACCTAAAGTAAAAGACATCATAGATTCCAAGAAGAAACGGATAAAGACACAACTTAAGAATATTATTAAATCAGATAAAAATGGTGATTACATCAATATGGCGCAGGAGCTGCTGGAGGATCAAGAACCTGAAAATATCATAGCTGCTCTTCTTAAACATTCATACCAGGATGAACTTAGCGGCAAAGGCTACAGCGAAATCAAAGATATATCGGTTGATAAGACTGGGACGGCAAGGCTGTTTGTGGCACTTGGCAAATCAGATGCTATGACGCGTAAAAAACTGGTAACCATGATAAAAAAGAAAGCCAATATTGAGGACAGCAGAATAGATGATGTCAAAATATTTGACAAATTCTCGTTTATAACAGTTCCTTTTGAAGACGCAGAGATAATTCTACATATATTCAAAAAGGAAGGTAAAGGCAAAAGGCCGATAGTTGTACGGGCTAAAAAGAAACAGTCTAAAAGATAATCACCAAATTGATTCAGAGTTTGATAGGGGGGGCAACAGGCTTGAAGGCAAAATCTATGACGAAATGCCTACGTCATTATACCCTA
>CAJXKT010000029.1 GCA_913055705.1 uncultured bacterium | reverse complement strand
TTATTAAACCTAATCTGCTACTTTTATTCTTAGTCCTATCCTCATGCAATTACTATCAGGAATTTTCTCAGCCAGAAATAACAACCAGCATGGTTCCAAAAGAATCGCAAATTAGAACAATTGCAATTCTGCCTTTTAAAAATCAATCAGAGAATGAGGAAATATCCAAAATATTGCGAGAAGCTGTTTTTCGTAACCTGAGCCTGAAAGGATATGATTTGGTAAAGATAAAACATATTGACCAAAGGTTAAAGATGGCTTCATACCATGCAGATGATATTAACACTATGGGAAATTATAAACTCGGCAGGATCCTGCAAGCTGACGCACTAATGTACGGCACTATCACAAAATGTGATAAATTATTTTATGTTATTCACTCGCGCATAGTTGTAAGTGCAGAGTTGGAATTGATTGACACATTTGCCTCCGAAACCATATGGAAGGCAAATCATGAAGAGTTAACCCATAGCGGCACGCCGCCCATGTCTCCATTTGCTATTCCGGAGAAAATTATCGAAAGTTCAATCAATGTGAGGGATAAGGTTATAATTGATACTGCAGATACACTTGCAAAAAAATTAGTTAAAGATATCCCTGAATGTGACCTTCAAGATGTTTTATTCTTAACAGATTACTCTATTGATATTAGAGATGTTGGCAATAGTAAAGTTGTACATTATAAGATACAACCAAAAGATACTCTATTCAAGATTGCAAGAAAGTTTTACGGAAAAGGCACGATGTGGAAGAATATAAAGTATGCCAACGACGAAATCCTGGATACGTCATTAAGGATTGGCAATGATATAGTCTTGCCGGATGTACCCATTCTGGCAAATATAAATGAAGCAAAATTATTGGACAAAGAATCTTACACTAAAGCAGTCTATAAGGTAAAGTGGGGAGATTCATTATACAATCTAGCATCAGAACTGTACCATGATGGCAGGAAATGGCCTATTATTTACGAAGAAAACAAAGATGAGATTGAAGACAAGAATGAATTGATTGTTGGCCAGGTATTAATAGTACCTCTCAATTCTTATGCAAATCAAATTGGTTACACCAAATACTGAATAAACACCTCACGCCAAAATTACTTACAACGACACTTCAATACAACTGCTACTTGATATTAGCTAAATCATTTATATGCCTTGATAACACTGAATGATCAAAGGGTTTTTTGATAATAAAGTCGACTTTCAACCCTTCATCCTCCAGAGCAAATGCGCATCTTTCTACCGCTAGCCACACAACTTGAAAAAGGACACTAAATTCGCTTGAAGCAATCATGACCAATTGATACCCTAAGTCAGTCTATGTCAGCAATAACATTTTATTTTTCATCTTCACTAGAATCACCTAAATGTGTATCGCCTGCATGAATATGTATGGATTCATCCAGGGTAGATACGTATATGCGTCCATCTCCTCCTTGCTCTGTTACGGCAACCTTCCGAACAGTTTCTATAATCTTTTGCACTTTATCATCCGGTACAACAAACTCTAATTCTTTTCTTTTAACAGCATCAACTCTTTGCTCATATACTTTACCTCGATATACTTGTTCAACTATTTTTTTACTTTCTCCTAATCCTGCACTGTCTTTAGACGTAATCCCATGATACCCTATACCTGACAAAACATCCTTTAATACAAATTCCTTTTCCGGCCTCAAAATAACTTTAAAAAGTTTCATAATACTCCCCCTCCTTCTAAATTAAATAATTTAAAATTATTATTATGAAGTCTATTTACCCTCCTTTCTCAGTTTGAATAGTTCGTTCAAAACAGTGTCAATTTGTTCATCAGTCATCCAGCCCTTATCAAAAAATACTCTCCCTATTCGCCTATGTGGCTTATTAGAAAGATTATCATCCGCTTGCTCAGTTAAGGCTTCTTTTAGTTGATCTGCAGTCACAAACCCTTTATCTACTGCGATCACACCAAATCGATTACAGTACTTCCCTGAAATTTCCTTGTCAATATCTTCTGTCATCTGCCACCTCTCCTATATAAAAGAGATAAAATAAAAATTGATTAAATATTAGGCTGAACATTATTACTATGCGACGCAACAAAAAAATGGGCACTTGGTTCATTCTAACTATAGAGCTTCTATAGAAGCAAGGATAAATATTTGATGCACGACTCTTGCCTAACCCTACATCCTGATATGAATTTACATCTTTACCCTATCTGGTTTTCAAAGAAATGTGCAATATTGTATGACATGTTTACATACCTGTTCCATGAAACGCTTGTTTATATGCCTGGAAATACTGTGAAATGTTTAATACAAAAGTGAGGAATTCTGAACTAGTGCTATAATTTTTCCGGGAAATATGCCCAGATGTATTGTGCCCCATACCGTTATTATAAGGGCAATAATTATGAATGGTGAGAGTGAAAGCGGTGCAAATTCGCGTACTGGCTTCTTCATGTACATTACGACAGTTACTCTTAAGTAATAAAAAACTGCTATTACGCAATTTACCACCCCAATAATAGCCAGAATAATAAACCCATTTTTAATAGCGGCACTGAAGATATAAAATTTCCCTATAAATCCAACAAATGGCGGTATACCTGCAAGTGAGAACATAAAAATGCACATTGATACTGCTAAAATAGGATGTTTGTACCCGAGACCGCTGTAGTCTTCTATATTAGCGTTCTCTTCACCCTTTCTTCCAAGTATGATTACCACTGCAAATGCACCCAGGTTCATAAATGTGTATGCCAACATATAGAAGATTAAGCTGGCAGGCCCAAAATCTCCACCTGCTATAATGGCCATAAGCGCATAACCCGCATGCGCTATACTCGAATATGCCAGCATTCTCTTTATATTTGTTTGAGCAATGGCCACAAGATTACCAACAGTCATTGTAAGTGCTGCAAGCACCCATAATATTACTGACCACTTCTGTCCTACATCAGGCAGCGCCACTAAAAATACCCTTGCGAAGGCTGCAAAAGCGGCGACCTTTGGCCCCACAGACATAAAGGCAGTAATAGCAGTCGGAGCCCCTTCATAAACATCAGGAGTCCATTTATGAAACGGCACGCATGCCACCTTAAACCCAAAACCTATGACAAGTAACGATGTGGCTGTTACTATCATTGGGTTTGACAATGAAGGGTTGTTCGCCAGGAAAGAAGCAATTTCCTTTATGTTCGTAGTACCTGTAGCACCATAAAGCATCGCTATACCATAAAGCAGGAAGCATGTAGCAAATGCTCCAAGTAAGAAATATTTCAAAGATGCTTCGTTTGACCGAACACAATCTCGCCTGAAGCCCGCAAGCACATATAGCGATATGGACATTATCTCAAGTCCTAGGAAAATGGTTAGTAAGTCAGCCCCACCTGCCATCAGCATCATGCCCATAGTGGCAAACAGTATCAGTGTATAGTACTCACCATTGTTAATACCTTCTTGCTTTGTATAGCGAATTGATAAAAGTATTACGATACCCGTACTAACCAGGAAGATGAGACTAAAAAAGACAGAAAAATTGTCTACCACAAACATATTACTGAATGAATACACAGTTTCACCCAGTTGGGTACCAACTACCATGCCTGTCACAGCAACAACAAGAATAGCAAAATAACCTAGAGCATCCCTGAGTGTCTTTTTGAAAAATACATCTATCGCAAGTATTATAATCGCAAAGACGGTTATAATAATGATTGGCGAAATACTTTTTAAATCAAATGGTGGAATTACTATTTCCATAAATTAATCTTCCTCCATCATAGGATCTGCGCTATTTGCTTCTTCAGCAGCACGTTCAGCAGCCTCTGCCTCTGCAGCACGTGCAGCCGCCTCTGCCTCTGCAGCACGTGCAGCCGCCTCAACCTCCGCAGCACGCGCGGCAGCCTCTGCCTCTGCAGCAACAGCACGTGCAGCACGTTCAGCACGTGCAGCTATCTCATCGTTTTCGAGGTTGATCTTTCTTAGTGATATTTTATATTTATCATCCACCTGAGTCAGGAGATGATTTACAGAAACATCCATTCTGGATAATAAAGGTTTTGGATAGATACCAATCCAGAAGACAAGTATAGTGATTGGCAGTAATAATGCCCATTCTCTCATATTTAAGTCTTTAAGCTTCCTGTTTACAGGATTTGTAATCTTGTTAAACATAACCCTCTGAAACATCCACAGCATGTAACATGCAGAGAGGATTACACCAGTAGTAGCCAGGACCGCATAAACCACATTAGACTTGAATACTCCAACCAGGACCAGGAATTCACCAACAAATCCATTTAAGCCGGGTAGCCCTATAGAAGACAAGGTCATAACCATAAAGAATACAGCAAATATCGGCATTTTTTTCGCCAGGCCCCCATAATCAGCAATCAACCTTGTATGGCTTCTTTCGTATAGCATTCCGACAATCAAGAATAATGCACCTGTGCTTAAGCCGTGATTTATCATCTGGAGTATACTTCCTTCCATTCCCTGAATATTAAATACAAAGATTCCCAGCATAACAAAACCCAGGTGGCTGACACTGGAGTATGCAACCAGTTTCTTAAGATCTTCCTGTACCATTGCTACAAGAGCACCATAAATTATCCCTGCTATAGCCAACCATGCAATAAGGGGTACAAATTGATGACTGGCGTATGGGAACAGAGGTAGACTGAAACGCACAAAGCCATACGTACCCATTTTCAATAATACAGCAGCCAATATAACGCTACCGGCTGTTGGCGCTTCAACGTGAGCATCCGGCAACCATGTATGAAAGGGGAACATTGGAACCTTAATCGCAAAGGCAAAAAAGAAAGCTAAAAAGAGCCAGAATTGAGCTCCCATTGGAATATCCAGGTTATATATCTTTAGCAAATCAAATGTGTATTCACCCGTTGCCTTGTGATTCATAAAGAAGATTACAATGATGCCAACCAGCATTAATACGCTTCCCGCCATTGTAAATAGAAAGAACTTTATTGTGGCATATATCCTTCTCGGGCCTCCCCATACCCCAATTATCAAGTACATTGGGATCAGCATTAACTCCCAGAACACATAGAACAGAAACAAGTCTAGAGATATAAATACTCCCAACATACCTGTTTGCAATATAAGCATCGCTATCATGTACTCTTTGATTCTGTCTGTTATGTTCCATGAAGCCAGTATACAAATGAGTGAAAGAAAACTGGTCAGGAGAAAGAGAAAAAGGCTTATGCCGTCAATTCCAATATGATAGCTGATACCAAATTCCTTTATCCATGGTATGTTTTCAACAAACTGAAATTCAGATGTGTTTAATTTAAATTTGAAGAACAGAGGCAGCGAAATTATAAAATCACCTATGGCAATAACAAGTGCAATACGCTTAATTTTCTCCTGTTTTTCTCCATTTACAAACAGAAGCCAAATTGCCCCGAACAATGGCAAAAACGTAGCTATGGTAAGTATAGGTAAATTCATTTATATGAAACCTTAAAATTAAAAACGTCTATAAAAGTATCAGGGAACAAACAATTATGATAACTCCGCCCAGTAATATAGATAATGCATAGTTGCGCACATATCCTGTCTGGAAGAGCTTTAATACCTCACCTTTCAGTTCGACAATCCTGGCAATTGCATTTACGAAACCGTCTATAATCCTCACGTCTACAATTCTCCAGAGAATAAACGATGTCTTCACAGTCGGATTAACAATAGTTGCATCATATATTTCGTCAACATAATACTTGTTATATACTATTGTGTAAATCAACTTAAACTTCTTAGCTATCTTTGCAGGCAAATCAGGATTCTTTATGTACATCAGGTACGCTATGAAAATACCTGCTATGGCAATGCCTGTCGAGATTCCCATCATGGAAAACATCATACCGGCTGACACATGATGCAAAGAACCTCCATCAACCGTTCCATGGTGCCCGCCACCTATAACCGGTGCAAGAAAACTATTTATTGCGCTCGCAGTCGGAAAGCCTATAAACCCACCACCGATAGAAAGAAATGCCAATACGAGCAACGGAATAAGTATAATCATTGGAGATTCATGGACATGAGCTTCAGCATGTTTAGACATGTTTGATTTTCCACAAAACGTCATAAAAAGCAGTCTGAACATATAAAAAGCCGTAAGCAATGCAGCAAAAGCTCCTAGACCCCAAATAAGTAAACTCCCCTTGGTAAATGCCTCTAGCAATACTTCATCCTTACTGAAAAACCCGGCAAATGGAGGAATTCCTGCAATTGCAAGTGTTCCAATAAGAAACGTTTTGTATGTTGTCGGCATATATTTTTTCAGACCGCCCATTTTCCTCATATCCTGCTCACCACCCAACCCGTGAATTACACTGCCTGCACCAAGGAATAACAAGGCCTTAAAGAACGAATGTGTAACCAGATGGAATATACCCGCTATATATGCCCCCACACCACAGGCAAGGAACATGAACCCTATCTGGCTGACTGTGGAGTATGCAAGAACCCTCTTAATATCATTCTGGGCAAGACCTATAGTTGCAGCAAATAACGCTGTGACCCCTCCTATTACAGCCACAACCGTCAATGAAAATGGTGCTAGAGTATACAGCACATTACATCTTACAACCATATACACTCCGGCAGTCACCATTGTTGCAGCATGTATGAGTGCGCTGACCGGGGTTGGACCTTCCATAGCATCAGGCAACCAGGTATAAAGTGGTATTTGCGCAGATTTACCTATAGCACCTACAAACAATAAAAGAGTAATCATTGTCACTACAAAACCACCCATTTGTAAATGTTCAGGCGCTGCTTGAAAAACTTCGGTAAAATCTATAGTATTAAAAGTGACAAAAATCAACATAATGCCAAGAATAAAGCCGAAGTCACCAACGCGGTTTACTATAAATGCCTTCATACCTGCACTGGATGCGGATTTCTTCTCAAACCAGTAACCGATTAACAGGTATGAGCACAAACCAACACCCTCCCAGCCTATAAACATGAGGAGAAAATTATTAGCCAGGACAAGCAGCAGCATTGAGAAGGTAAACAAATTCAGATATGTAAAATACCTGTAAAATCCGTCGTCATCCTGCATATACCCGACAGAATAAACATGGATAATGAATCCGACACCCGATACCATCATTATCATCACTACGGAAAGCGGGTCTACCTGTAAACCGGCAATCGATTCAAATGAGCCAGAACCGATCCAGGTAAAATAGTCCTTCTCAAACACCCTGTGTTCAGGAGCTAGATGCAGCAAGTCAATGAATACGAAAAATGAAAGAATGAATGCCAATCCTATCGCTGTACATCCAATTATACCGACTACAGGCTTACTAAGTTTCTTCCCTAGAAGTCCGTTTATCACGGACCCGGCAATCGGAAACAACAGTACATATCCGATCAAATCCAAATATGAGCAACCAAAGAAATATGGCATTATTCTATCCCTTTACCACTTCATTAAGTTAATATCATCAACATTGACAGTCGCTTTATTTCTATAAATAGCGATTATTATTGCCAGCCCTACTGCCGCCTCTGCCGCTGCAACCGTCATTATGAAAAAGACGAAAATCTGGCCATCCATAGAATTCAGTTGTCGAGAAAATGTAATAAACGCAAGATTTACTGCATTCAGCATTAATTCAATACACATAAAAATAACTATGGCATTCCTTCTGATTAAAACGCCTACAGCCCCTATTGAAAACAGAATGCCGGACAATATTAAGTACCATGTTAATGGAATCATTATACCTTTTAATCCTCAATAATTCGTTTTTTCGCTAATATAATAGCACCGATAATAGCCGCAAATAACAAAATTGAAGCAATTTCAAAAGGAAAAACGTATTTAGTAAACAACATTTTGCCCACAAGCTGTGTATTTCCGATCTGACTTATAGTTTCCGGCGTATACTCACCTTTGACACCCTGAAAAACGGTTTTCAAGGTAACAGTACCAATCATAACTACCAGTATAAAACCGAGAATAATGGCTGAAGGTTTTTGGAAAAACAGATTGTCCCTCTCCCCTTCTTCATCTGCTTTGCTTAAATTAAGTAACATTATTACGAAAATAAAAAGTACCATTATAGCACCAGCATATATCATCACCTGTATCGCAGCAATAAACTGTGCGTGTAACAAAACGTACAGTACTGCCAGGGAAACCATAGTTTGAATAAGAAAAATTGCACTATATATTGGATTCTTCTGAAAGACTACGCAAAGAGCACAGGCAATCGTTATGGAACCCATTATTAAAAACAGCAAACTTTCCAGCATAGAATGTCACCCTAAAGTTAGTTATTTTTTCTTCTTTAACGGAACTAATATTTTATTTTTATTGTAAATATGATCCTTAATGTTTTCAGAAGCCAGCTCATAATCCTGCCTTAAGAATATTGCCTCCTCTGGACATACTTCCTCGCAATACCCACAGAAAATGCAACGGAGCATGTTAATTTCATAAGTCTTTGCAAAACGCTCGCCCTTTTTATTTTCATCACCTTCAAGTTCAATGCATTCTGCAGGGCAAACTGTGGAACAGAGACCACATGCTACGCATTTCTCTTTTCCGTTTTCATCCCTTTGTAGTTCGTGCAGGCCCCTGAAACGCGGATACGGCGTCCATTTTTCGTCAGGATACTGCATCGTCACTACTTTAAATGGGTTCAGAAAATGCTTTAAAGTAAGCGCTAAACCCTGTATTAATGGTCTTATCATACTAACTTTTCCTCACAACATAATAAATCATAACAAGATTATAACAAGCCCTGTTATTAAAATGTTTAATAATGCAACCGGAAGCAGGATTTTCCATCCAAACTTCATTAGCTGATCATACCTGAATCTGGGGTAAGTAGACCTCAACCATATGAAGAAGAATATGCACAGAGCCATCTTAATCAAGAACCAGACAACAGGCGGTAGATATGGGCCTCTCCAGCCGCCAAAGAAAAAAGTAACGGCAACAGCAGATACTGTAATAATATTAGCGTACTCGGCCATAAAGAATAATGCAAACTTCATACTGCTATACTCTGTATGGAAACCCGCAACCAATTCGGTCTCTGCTTCTGGTAAATCAAACGGGCATCTATTTGTCTCTGCAATAGCACTTATTGCGTATATTAAAAAGCCTAGAGGTTGTAGTATAACAAACCAGTATTTAGCTTGAGAATCGACTATATCTACAAGGCTTAGTGACTGAGAAATCATAATAACGCCTATCAAAGAGAGACCCAGTGAAAGTTCATAGCTTATCATCTGGGCAGAAGACCTCAATGCACCAAGCAAAGAATACTTGTTATTAGACGACCAGCCCCCTAGTATGACACCATAGACACCTACCGAAGTAACAGCAAGGATAAAGAGTATACCTATATTTACGTCTGTTATTACCATATCAATGCTTTTGCCAAATATGCTTATCGTGTCCCCAAAAGGAATAACTGCGATGGCCATCAGAGCGGGCACTGTAGCTATCACGGGTGCCAGGACAAATACAACTTTACTGGCACGCGCGGGAATGATATCTTCTTTAAAAATTAATTTAAGCCCATCTGCAATAGGCTGAAGCAATCCATGCCATCCTACCCTCATTGGCCCAAGCCTGACCTGCATATGTGCTATTACTTTCCTTTCCACCCATATAAGATATGCAATGATCAGTAACAGTACACCAACGACTACGCCTATTTTAATAATCGTGAGTACAAGAAATATAAGTGCTTCAATCATTATCTAATTCCCCTACTACAGCCTAGTCATCACTCTCTCGCTGCATTCTTTGACCGCAACATTCCAATATACCGGTAGTTTCTTCTACAACTCTTATTTTCTGTCCGCATTCCTTGCAGGCGTAAATCACGCCGCCATCTGGCTTAGGGTGTGCTGATGTCCAGGTCTCCATCATACTCTTCTCAGCAACCAGCTTCATTTCCTGCCCGCAACAGACAAGCACTCCAAACCCATCTTCGGTAACTACAACTTTCTGTCTGCAAACCTCACAAAAATATGTTTGTCCTGTTTTCTCCATTTTTTACTACCTTGTCTTAGAAATTCTTACATTTGTATATTCGTTAACACGCAGATCGTTAATAGGTGCCCACTCATAATCCTCCGAAACAAAGACAGCACCTTCCGGTACCCTGCTCGTAACCTTTGCTTTAAGTTTCAATTTGCCTTGAGCAGACTCTATTTTAACCATATCTCCGTCTGCAATCTTCGTCCTCCGTGCATTATTTGCATTAATTTCTATAAAACATTCAGAGGCAAGGGAAACAAGAGAACTTGAGTTTCTCGAATAAGTCCCTTGATGCCTTAGGCTGTAGCCTGTTAACAGAATGAATGGATAATCTCTGTTCTTCTTTATAACAGGAGATCTCTTTTTGGAAATCTCAAAAATATACTTTAAGGGTTCATATTTATCATATTCTGAAGATACCCATCGGAAACCATCCCTTTCCAAATTGTCATATGATACCCATCGGAAACCATCCCTTTCCAAATTTCCATCATATACTGAAGCTACCCATCGGGAACCATCCTTTTTCAAATTGTTATTTTTGATTCCTTCATATATCGAAACACATTTCCCTATTTCATCTTTAATCGACTTAGGAGATATATAATAGAATGGATGTCCCATTTTCTTTGCCAACTCACACACAATCTGCCAATCAGGCCTGGATTCTCCCACTGGCTCAATGACCTTGTTTAACCCCTGCACAGTCATTCCCATATTAGTAAATGTACCTTCCTTCTCAGCATATGTTGATGCGGGAAAAACAACATCTGCCAATTGTGCGGTTTCTGTCAGAAAACTATCCTGAACAACTACAAAATCGGCTTTCTTAAAAGCCGCTTTTGCCTTCTTACCATTTTGATAACTCACAATGGGATTTTCTCCCATGACATAAAGCGCTTTAATTTTACCTTTCGAGGCAAGATCAAAAACATTATCCGAATCTTCCATAGAGACATCATCAGACAATGTCACACGCCACGAGTCTTCAAATTTTTTCCTGTTTGCCGGGTCATTTATATCCAGATAACCTGGCAGAAAGTCCGGGACAACTCCCATATCGTTTACACCTTGAGAATTATTATTAGCCCTAGAGAACACAAGTGAAACCTTATCAGAACCGCCAGCATTTATTAATGCACAAAGGTCCATCAACGCCCTAATCGCATTCTCAGCCGAAGGATCTTCCTCTATATCCTTACCACAGATAATATAACATTTTCCCGGTTTTGCTAACAATTCTGCAGCACTCTTTATCACCTCCTCAGAAACATTTGTAAGAGTGGAGACCTTTCTTATACCCATATCAGATTTTTTTAACGATGAGTACCATTCTTTGAAATTCTCTGTTGAAGTTTCTACTTTTTTATAATTAACGAGTTCTCCATTAAGTATAAGAATGCTCAAGGTATTAATTAATTGCGTTTGTGTTCCTATACTATATTGCATGCGGATCTCTTTCTTGGCACTGTTGTTAAATTCAATATTTCTTGCATTCGCAACAATTAGTTTTGCATTATTTGCGAGTATTGCCTTTCTCGTCATGCTTCCTATTACCGGATGTGCTTCAGCTACGTCTGCACCCACAAAAAACAATGTGTCTGCCTTTTCTATCTCTTCCACTGACGCCGCGGCAATCTCATACTCAACAGATTCATTAACCAATCGATTTAACGAAGGCGACTTTATATTGGAAATATTGTCTATATTATTGGTTCCTAATACCGTCCTGCAGAACTTCTGGAACAGATAATTATCCTCATTAGTACATTTCTCAGAGCCGATACCACCTATTGCTTTTCCTCCGTGCTCACTTGCGATTTCAGTGAATCTTTTTGATACGTGGTTAAGGGCTTCTTCCCATGTCACCGGACGCAAGACACCTGACTTTCTCATTAAGGGAGTTTTAACCCGTCTGCTTGAATTAATAAACTCGTGTCCGAATTTTCCTTTCACGCACAGATTGCCTTCGTTTATTCCCAAGTCATCATCCGAGGTTATCCTCATTACCTCATTCTTCTTGGTGTTTACGACAACAGTACAGCCAACTGCACAGTAAGTACAAATCGTTGATGTCTTTTTTAATTCCCATGGCCTGGCCCTGAATTTAAGAGTTCTATCCTGCCACGAACCTGTGGGACACACTGATACACAACCACCACAAAAAGTGCAATCCAGTGGTTTATCAAAAGCAGTGCCAATAACTGTTTTAATGCCCCTGTTCTGATAATCTATTGCACCAACACCCTCGACTTCCTTACACACTTTAACACATCTACCACAGAGGATACACCTGTTTGTGTTATATTCTAAAAGGGGATTGTCCCTCTTCATCGGTGCGTCCAATCTCACAGTCTTAAACCTACCAGCGGACAATTTAAGGTCATGCGTAATATCCTGTAATCCACACTCTCCGGACTTATCACATGTCGGGCAATCAAGAGGGTGGTGTGCCAGTAAATATTCCACGACAGATTTCGTGTATTTATCCACCTCAGAAGTTTTAGTTTTTACGGACATCCCCTCAGATACTGGCTGTGCACAGGAAAATCTGTGCCGAGTCCTACCCCGTTCAGTTACTTCAACCATACAGAGTCTGCACCCGCCATACTGAGTTAATTTTGGATGATAGCACAGCCCCGGGATATATATTCCGTTATTCTTTGCTGCCATAAATATATTAGTACCTTTAGTGGCAGTCACATTTTTACCATCAATTTTAAGATTTATATCACTCATTTTATTGCCATAAAATTACATTTCTCATAACACAGATTACACTCTATACATTTTTCCTTATCAATAAATGCAACTTCCTCTTTCGATCCGGATATTGCATCTACCGGACAGTTTCTGATGCAAAGCGTACACTTTGTACATTTATCAGGAATAACCGTGTATTTGTGAAGCGCAACACAAGTCGCCGTTGGACAATCCTTATCACGAATGTGCGCTATATATTCATCGCGGAAATACCTGAGAGTTGACACTACAGGGTTTGGTGCTGATTGTCCTAATCCGCAAAGAGACATTGTGTTAATTTCATCACTCATTTTCTCTAATACATCCATGTCTTCTTCTTTGCCTTCTCCCTGTGTAATCCTGATAAGGATCTCAAGCATAAGAGTGGTGCCAACTCTGCAAGGGGGACACTTTCCACAAGACTCTTTTGCGCAGAAATCCAGAAAAAATCTTGCCATATCAACCATGCATGTGGTTTCATCTACCACAACAAGGCTCCCTGACCCCATCATAGCTCCAGCTTCCAGCAATGATTCAAAGTCTATGGGTTTATCAAGATATGATTCCGGCAAACAACCTCCTGAAGGCCCTCCAATCTGTACGGCCTTGAATTTTTTTTTCTTCGGAATACCGCCGCCAATATCAAAGACAATCTCTCTTATGGTTATGCCCATCGGAACCTCAATCAGTCCGGTATTTTTAACATTTCCTGTAAGCGCAAATATCTTCGTACCCTTACTCTTTGTAGTACCGATCTTTGAGTACCATTTTGCACCTCTATTAATAATAACAGGAACATTAGCAAATGTTTCAACATTGTTCAAACAGGTTGGCTTGTCCCATAAACCAGCTTCCACTGATTGCGGCGGCCTGGTTCTGGGCATACCGCGTTTACCCTCGATAGAAAACTGAAGCGCGGTCGATTCACCACATACAAAAGCGCCAGCACCCTCTTTTATAACAATATCAAGGCTATACCCACTTCTTAAAATATTCTCACCCAAAAACCCTCGTTCCTTCGCCTGCTTAATTGCAATGTGTAATCGTTCGACAGCAAGTGGGTACTCCGCACGTACATATATATATCCTTTAGTAGCGCCTATTGCATACCCCCCGATAACTATGCCTTCCAGCAGTGCGTGAGGATCTCCCTCCATAATACTTCTGTCCATAAATGCCCCAGGATCGCCTTCATCTCCATTACATATAATAAACTTTTCATCAGCATCTTGCCTAGCACATGAATCCCATTTCCAGCCAGTCTCAAAGCCGCCACCGCCACGACCTCTGAGCCCGGCTTTGCTTACCTCGCTTATCACTTCTTTGGCAGTCATCTTTTTCAGCACTTTACCAAGCGCCTTGTATCCACCTTTTATAACATATTCATCTATGCTCTCAGGATCTATTGCCCCACAGTTACCAAGGATTAGTCTTTGCTGAGTCTCATGAAATTTATGATAACTATCCTTTGCCAACCACTTTTTCACAGGTGTATTATTCACAAGGTGTTCTTCCACAATTTGAGGCACCATATCAGCAGTAACTCTCTCGTAAGTAAGAGCCTGCCTGCCCGGCACAGTAACGTCTACAAGCACGTCTCTGGCACACAAGCTCCTGCAACCTGTTTTTGCAGTCTTGCAAACACGTTTCCCTGTGGCCGTATCCAGTTTTTTGCTTTTAATTACTTTCTGAAACTTTTCAAAAACTTTATCGCCCCCTGCAGCTATTCCACCTGTTCCAAGACAAACAGAAATTACTGATCCTTTACCATTACCACTGCTTTTGGCTTTTGTTTTAGTTTTTTTAGTTTTTGTTCCGCTAACCATTCTATCTTTCCGAAAATTAATATATCTTTAACATCTTTTACGCCAAAGACTTTGCGTACCCATCCAGAACATCTCCAAGTTTATCAGGAGACAGGGTACCATGCACATCCTTGTTAACAACAACAACCGGGGCTATTCCACATGCACCAAGGCAAGCCACTTCTTCAAAGGTAAACATCAAGTCCTTAGTAGTTTCATTAGCGTTTATCTTAAGCCTATCTATAACCTTGGCAGAAAGGCCCTTGGCCTTCTTGACATGACATGCCGTTCCGGTACATACCTTAATTATATGTTTCCCGCGCGGTTTTAAATGAAATTGGGCAAAAAATGAGGCAACTCCCATAACCTCACTAAGGCTCATATTCAATCTTTCTGAAACAAGATTAATGACAGGCTCTTGCAAATAGCCATATTCGTTTTGGATCTTTTGTAAAACAGGGATTAAGCATCCCTCTACATCCCAATACTGATCCAGTATTTTTTCCGCCATAGTCAAATCTACGGTTTCTTCTTTTACAGATTGTTTTTTTGCTTTAGCCATTATTTCAATCTCTATAATATTTAACGGTCAATTTCGCCTAAGACAATATCCAGGCTTCCAATTACGGCAACTACATCAGCAATCAAATGGCCTTCAACCATTTTTTGAAGTCCCTCTAAATTAACAAAAGATGGCGGCCTGATTTTTACCCTGTAAGGATTCTTTGTTCCATCACTGACTATGTAAAAACCCAATTCACCCTTGGGGGCTTCAACACAAGCATATACTTCACCAACAGGAGGACAAATACCTCCAGTTACTACCTTGAAATGATGTATCAGTGCTTCCATACTTTTTTTGAGATTTTCTTTCTGAGGCAAAGTAACATCAGGAAGTTCTGCAATAAATTTACCTTTGGGTATAGTATCCATAGCCTGACGCACAATTTCATTACTCTGGCGCATTTCTTCTAATCTTACAATATAACGGTCGTACACGTCACCGTTCTGGCCTACAGGTACTATAAAATCCATTTCATCATATGATGAATATGGCTCAGATTTTCTTACGTCCCACTTTACTCCAGAACCCCTGATACTAGGACCGCTTAATCCATAATTTATTGCATCTTCAGCAGAAATTACTCCAACATCTTTTGTCCTCATTAACCATATCTTGTTTTTAGTCAGGAGGGTTTCATAATCCCTTAATCTGGCAGGAAAATCATTAACAAATTCTCTTACCTTTTCAACAAACCCGTCAGGCAAATCTCTGGCAACACCACCTATCCTGAAGTATGAAAGGTTCATTCGCGCACCGGCTGCCATTTCGAAAATGTTATTAATCGTCTCCCTCTCCCGAAAACAATAAAAATAGACAGTCATTGCGCCTATATCAAGGGCATGAGTAGCAAGCCATAAAAGGTGTGACGATATTCTTGTGAGTTCACACAAAATTATCCTTATATATTGTGACCTCTTGGGTGCTTCTATATTCAGCAATTTCTCTACGGCCAGGACATAGCCCAGATTATTAGACAAAGGTGCCAGATAATCCAGACGGTCTGTAAGGGTGATAAACTGATGGTATGTTTTATATTCAGCAAGTTTCTCCACGCCACGGTGAAGAAACCCGATATGAGGCGTAGCTTTAACTACAGTTTCTCCGTCCAGTTCCAGAATGAGCCTCAAAACACCGTGCGTACTCGGATGCTGAGGACCCATATTGATTGACATAACCTGTTGCGTTGCTGCTTCCGTCATTCTTTCCCTTTTCTATAAACTTCCCTGAGAGAATCTGGTTGCCTGCCTTTCAGAGGATAATCTTTTCTCAAAGGATAGCCTTCAAAACCCTCCGGTGTTAATATCCTTTTTAAATTTGGATGACCCTCAAAGATTATACCAAACATATCGTACGCTTCTCTTTCGTGCCAGTCCGCTGTCTTCCAAACATTTGTAACTGTATCAATAATCGGATTTGAAGCGGGTATCTCCACCTTAAGTCTTACCCTGTGATTCTTCTTTAAAGAATAGAGGTGATAAACCACTTCGAAGGTATTACTGCTGCCAAGACGTGATTTGTCTACACCACATAAATCTGACAGATAATCAAAATTTGATGCTTTATCACCACAGAGAAACTTAGCAACTCTTTCAATATAGTCCTTATCTATCGATATCGTTAATTCACCTCTGAATGTTTTCACTTTTGTTACAGCATTCGGGAACTTCTTTTTTAGTTTTTTTCCTATTGCACTCACGTCAGCCATAGCTATTTCATTACCTTTAATTTATGTATCTGAATCTTAAAATATTGCCTAAAGAAATATGTAGAGGCAATTCATGAATTGTACCTGCTCAGTCATCCAAGACGGATTCTTTATCTATTTTCTTCTGTATTTCCATTACTGCGTGAATCAGCGCTTCCGGTCGTGGAGGGCATCCTGGTAAATAGATATCAACTGGTATAATTTCTCCCACACCTTGCACAGTAGCATATGTATCAAAAATGCCTCCGGAAGATGCGCATGAACCCATTGCAATTACCCATTTCGGTTCGGGCATTTGATCGTATATCTTCCTTGTCACAGCAGCCATTTTGTAAGTAACGGTACCGGCAACAATCATCAAGTCAGACTGGCGCGGCGAAAACCTGAAGACTTCAGCCCCAAACCTGGCCAAATCGTACCTGGCAGCTACGGTTGACATCATTTCAATAGCGCAGCATGCCAGACCAAAAGGCATTGGCCAAAGCGCATTCTTTCTTGACCAGTTTACTACCTTATCAAGCGATGTCGTAAGTATGTTATCACCAAAAGCCGTCTCTATTCCCATTCAAAACCACCTCTTTTCCAGATATATACATAACCAACAAGTAAAATGATTATGAATATTGCCATTTCAATTAAGCCAAATAATGCCAAAGATTTATACGCTACCGCCCAAGGATACAGAAACACTACCTCAATATCAAATATAACAAACATCATTGCAATGATATAAAATTTTACAGAAAATCTCTCTCTGGCAGAACCTATCGGTTCTACACCACACTCGTACGGGGAAAGCTTTTCTGCGGTTGGTTTATGGCGTCCTATGAGGGCAGAAATTATGATGTTAGATATGGCAAAACCCATTACTACTAGAAGCAGAATCAGGATTGGAAGGTAACTTATTAACATTTAATATATATGAATTTTTTGGATGTTATTATTGTATACAACTAACTTCACTC
>CAJXKT010000028.1 GCA_913055705.1 uncultured bacterium | reverse complement strand
GGCTTCCGTCGAGCGAGGACAACAGGTTTTTCAGAAATATGCTCTGATGGAATACGGCAGTATGTTCGGGGACGGCGCTGCCCGTGGACCGGATTTTACTGCCGAAGCGCTTCACCAGATTGCGGTAGAGATGAACGATTATTACGGCAAGCAGTTCACAAATGGCAGAACGGAGGAGCTGACTCAAATAGAGAAAGACGGTATCTCTGTTCGTGTTAAGCGTGAGCTCAAGACAAATTACTACGACAGGGAGAGGGATATTGTCGTCCTCACAGAAGGACAAGTATACGCCGCAGGACAGCTGGTCGAATATTATCGTTTAAAATTCAAGGGAGATCACAGGGAGTCTTTCAAGCCGGCAGGCTATATTACAGACGACTCTGAACTCGAAGACCTTGCTGCCTTTTTCTTCTGGGGATCCTGGGTTTGTGCGGCAGAAAGACCGGGAGGCGAATCCAGTTATACCCATAACTGGCCATACGACGAATACGCGGGCAATATCCCGACACCTTCGGTAATATTGTGGAGTGTTATCGGGATGCTGTTCTTCATTTTCGGTTTGGGCGCTGTTCTCTGCATTTATGGTTATTATGCCAAGTCTTCCGGACTGCAGCCACCGGCTAAAGAAAAGCCGGTTAGCAATGAAAGCATTTCATCATCTGTTCCTACTGCCGGCCAACGTGCAACATACAAGTTTTTTGCAGTTGCAGTTGCGATGTTTTTCCTGCAGATAGTGGCCGGTGTCCTGACGATTCATGATTTTGTCGGATTTACAACCTTTTTCGGTTATGACATTGCTGAATACCTGCAGATCACGATTACCCGAAGCTGGCATGTTCAGTTATCGATTTTGTGGATATCAGTCTGCTGGATAGCCGGTTCCATCTTTATTCTTCCGAGTATTCACCGGCAGGAGTCTAAGCATCAAGTTACACTTATCAACGTGCTCTTCTGGTTACTGATTACAGTAGTTGTTGGTATGCTTGTGGGATGCTTTATGGGACCAAAGAACATGCTTGGCGATCATTGGCGTCTCCTTGGTAATCAGGGTTGGGAATTCGTTGAACTTGGCAAGTTGTGGCAGATCTTCCTTTTTGCTGCGCTCATTATGTGGGCTGTGATTATATACCGTGGGGTAAAACCGGCTTTGAAGGGACAGTCGGCGTTTTCATTGCCGTATTGGATTCTTTACTCGGTTGTGGCTATCACTGTTTTATTTACGTCCGGATTTGTATCCGGACCAAACACCAATTTTGTCATTGCTGATTTCTGGCGCTGGTGTGTCATACACATGTGGGCAGAGTGTTTCTTTGAGGTCTTTACAACAATCATTGTCGCCTGTTATCTGGTGTTCATGGGTTTAATTACACGGCAGGCTGCGACCAGGGTGATTTACCTTGCTACATTGCTGTTTCTCGGCTCTGGCCTGTTGGGTATCTCCCATAACTTTTACTGGAATGCAAAACCCGCGGCGCTCATGGCCATGGGCAGTGTTTTCTCGACTCTTCAGGTTGTTCCCCTCATACTGCTGACGATTGAAGTGTGGAAATTTGCGCGGGTACCGGATTATTCATTAGGGAAACGTTCTGAGAATGCAGCCGTAAAAGGGACTTCCTTCGGGTTCTCAGAGGCATTTCTTTTCCTCATTGCCGTAAATTTCTGGAATTTCTTCGGTGCCGGTGTACTTGGTTTGATTATAAACCTCCCAATCATAAATTATTTCGAGCACGGCACCTACCTGACGGTCAATCACGGTCACGCTGCATTGATGGGTGTTTACGGTAACGTTTCGCTTGCTGCAGTTCTGTTCTGCAGCCGTCACCTTATAGTTTCCAGGCGCTGGAACGTACGCCTCCTGCGCTCTTCCTTCTGGGCGATAAACGTGGGGCTTCTGCTGATGGTTGCGCTGGATACATTTCCTGCCGGAGTGTTGCAATTTAAGTTAGTTGTTGAGAGCGGCTACTGGATCGCCCGTTCACAGGAATTCATTCTTGGTGGTCCTTTCCAGGTACTGACATGGATGCGCGCGGTTGGAGGTGTGGTTTTCTTTTTTGGTGGAGTGATACCTCTGTTTTACTTCATGATGACGCGCTTGAATTCGCTCAAGGCCGCTGCGCCGGGGCATGTACCAGCAGATCCGGTTCGTATAGAAGAGCCATTACCGGAATTAAATGTACAGACTGCATAGGTATTTTAAAAAGGGGAAAAGATTTATTTTATAAGTCTGTCCCCCTTTTTTATTTGAAAAGAGCTAAATTATATGGAATGGAAAATTGTAGGTATAATCGCTGCAGTGTGTACTACTACCGGTTTTATTCCTCAGATAATAAGGGGTGTACGAACAAAAAAACTGGAAGACATTTCTCCAATTATGTACATACTTTTGATCTTTGGCCTCTCCCTGTGGCTATCCTATGGTATACACCTTGGGGATATGATAATCATCGCGGCCAATGCAGCCGGATTATCATTCAGTGTATTCATCCTGATTTTGCGTTATAAGTATATGAGGCAAAGAAAATAGATTAATGCTTGCCAGGGTGTTGCGTGAAATATTACTGTAAACAACTATAAATACTTTCCAAATATAACACTCAATCTCTCCTTCACTTCGTCAGGGATGTTTTCCTTCTGCGTTACAATGGCATTACTTACCGCATTAACACACCCACATCCTCTTTCACCTTCAATCATTGGGATGGCATGTTTAACGATGGCTTTTGCCATATCAACGTTTTTCATTATATTTTGAAGGACTATCTCAGCGGTAACGTCTTCCTCTCCTTCATGCCAACAGTCATAGTCAGTAGAAAGAGCAAGCGTGCTGTAGCATATCTCGGCTTCACGAGCCAGCTTGGCCTCCTGTAAGTTTGTCATACCAATAACGCTGACATCCCATTGGCGGTAGATTAATGATTCTGCTCTCGTTGAGAATTGAGGTCCTTCTATGCATACATAGGTGCCTCCCTTGTGAACGGTAGCTCCGGCATTCTTTGCAGCTTGATGGAGTGTTTCGGCAAGAACACTACAAACCGGATCAGCGAGGCTTACGTGTCCGACAATTCCGTCACCGAAGAAGGTGCCTATTCTACCCCTTGTGCGGTCAAGAAACTGGTCGGGAATGACAATATCGAGAGGTTTAATTTCCTCCTTCATACTTCCCACCGCACTGACGGCAATTATCCTCTCGACTCCCAGCTTCTTCATGCCGTATATATTTGCGCGGAAATTCAGTTCAGACGGTAATATATTGTGGGTTTTTCCGTGTCGAGGCAGGAAGACAACTCTTTTTCCTTCCAGATTTCCTGTGATAAATTGATCAGAAGGGTCTCCGAAAGGTGTTTCCACTTTAATATTTTCAATGTCTGTTATTCCTTCAATGTTATACAAACCACTACCGCCAATTATTCCTATTTTTCCGATAGTCATATTCGTATTCCTTTATTAACAAAGACTTTTTAAAAGTGAGTTATTTTAACGCTGCATCCTGTACCGTCAAGAACTAAATTAATCTTGATTGACACTAAATTCAATTTCTTTATAATGTGCAATTTCTATATAATCAATACCAACATTTCCATTTTATTAGTTTTGCATCTAAAGTTGGCTGAAATAAAGCTTGGATGGGAATGACGAATCGACTAGGCACTTAATTCGCTTTTATTTTGTTTTACGTTTTAGGAGAAATCTAAGGTGATAGAAGACACTCAGACTGAGAATTTTGAAGATGTTCAGTATATTAAGGAGAAGTTCAGTTGTATTAAAAAAGAAATTGAGAAGGTTATTGTAGGCCAGGATGAGATGATAGAGGCTATTATTATTGCCCTCTTTGCTGATGGGCACATTCTGTTGGAAGGTTATCCAGGCCTGGGAAAGACTATAACTGTCAAGACCCTGTCAAGGGCAATTGATGCAAAATTTCAGAGGGTTCAGTTTACGCCTGATCTGGTACCTGGCGACATTACAGGATATGAATTGTGCGATCCTGAAACCAGAAAGAGCACTGTTCAAAAGGGGCCGATATTTACTAATCTGCTTCTGGCAGATGAGATTAACAGGGCACCTGCAAAGGTACAGAGCGCTTTGCTGGAAAGTATGCAGGAAAAGCAGGTAACGATAGGTAGAGAGACATTTAAACTGGAGAAGTTGTTCACCGTCCTTGCCACTCAAAACCCGATAGAGATATCTGGGACATATCTCCTGCCGGAAGCCGAGGTAGACAGGTTTATGTTTAAGCTAAGGGTTACTTATCCTTCTTATACTGAAGAGAGGGAGATTGCGGAGAGACAGGTCAGTGACAAAGAGCCTGAACTTGTTGTGGTACTGCATCCTGACGAAATAATTTCATTGAGACACTTCATAACAGAGAAGATTCCTTTGCATAAGGAATCTGAAATCCTGAAATATTCAACACGTATAGTAAGAGAGACAAGGCCGAACGGTGATGGTGACGAATATATAAGTAATATGGTTATGTATGGTGCTTCTCCTCGGGCTTCGATTTATCTGGCAAAGGCCGCACGTGTTTGTGCCTTTCTGTCAGGGAGCAAGATAGTACTGCCGGAACACATCCATAAAATGGCTTATCCTGTCTTAAGGCACAGAATAATTTTAACGCACGAAGCAGAGTCTCAGGGGATTGATCCGGACGATATAATAGATACTGTATTGAAAAAGGTGCCGATTCTGGAAGCAGATGCTTTAAATTAAATTGTACGTACCTGCCAAAAAGCCGGTTGGGCAGAGACTTTCGTAGATAACGACTTTTGAATAAAAGGCTAAAGCCTTAACTCCAACAGAATTAGTTTTTTGGCCTTAGCACTTGTGGAGTTAAGGCTTTAGTCTTTTATAAACCATGTTTAGTGTAAGCCCGATCGAAAAGCTATTTGGACAGGCAAAGTATACTAATTAGCGAACGGAGTGAACTGATTTATTGAGAAGCAAGATAAGATTACATATACAGAGAATGGTAGCTAATCTCTTTGCAGGTTCTTTTTCCAGTTACATGAATGCAACAAGGGGGATTGAGTTTGATGAGATGAGGCAGTACCAGCCGGGCGATGAATTCAGGTCTATCGACTGGAAGACTACTACAAGGACAGGGGTCTTGCATGTCAGGTTAAAGTTGGTGGACAAAAGAACCAACATATTCTTCCTGATTGACAGAAGCGGATCAAAGAAGTTTGGTTCAGCAGGTGTTACTAAGGAAGATATTCAGTCATCTATAATTTCCATTCTTGTTGAATCCGCAACAGAAGCCGGTAATCTTGTCAGCTTCATTACCTTTACAGACAGAATCGAGAAATACATTCCTCCCCTATCAGGCCAGAAAGAAGGTGCCAGGATAGCCAAAGGTATAAAGAGTGATAAGACTGAAGGCGTACGTACCGATATCAATTGTGCCTTTAAATTCTTGAACAGCATGCAGTTTACACCTTCACTTGTATTTGTGTTATCTGATTTCTTTGCACCGTTTGATTATGAGACATCACTCAAATCCCTTGTGAGAAAACATGACGTTATTCCCATTATTATTTCAGATTTAAGGGAAGAGATAATTCCCGGGGCAAGGGGCTTTGTGGCCGTAAAGGATCTGGAGACACAAGGCGTGAAGTACCTGGATTTGTCTAAAGGCATTATGGGGAGTTCGCAACATCTTGGTTTGTTTAATAAACTAAATTTGGACTGTCTTACATTGATGACTGGCCAGAATGAAGAGCAATGGACAAAGGCATTGTCAGACTTTTTTGATAAGAGGGTAAGACGAAGAAGCAGGGTAAAGAGATGAAAAGGGTTTTATTTACAATTTGTCTGTGTGTATTAATCATGATTGTGAGTCTGGACAGATGTAAAGGACAGGAAGGTTACAGGCAGCATCAGGCGTATGGAGAATCCGCCCAGCCGAATGATGCCGATACATTGATACCAGAGATGGATGCGGCTGTTGAGTTGTGGCTTTTTGTAGGGAACTACCGGTTTGTCACAGGTAAAATGATACATTTAACACTTCAGATGGTGTGGAAGCTCGGTGTCAGTGTAAATGTGGAGTTGTTTAAAGAGGTTGATCTGTCTCCATTTAAGATAGAAAAGGTGACTGTCGGGGAGAGGCAGATATTTAATAATGATAGTGACTTTTGTGTCATAACCTACATCCTCTCCCTGCCTGATAATGCGGAGGAGAAGGTGTATACCGTACCGGTATTTTCTATTCCTTATAACGATGAGGCAAATAAGACATCCGGACACGTGCAGACGTCTCCCATGGCATTAAAGAAGGTTCCGATTATGGTAGAGACAGAGTTAGATAGAGATATAGTTGATATCGGGGACAGGTTTAAATATAAACTTATCATCTGGCACGAGAAGTATGTACACATACTCAAAGAAAACATGGAAGGGCTTAACCTTAATCCGTTTAAGTTGATGAATTTCGGGATTAATGAAGAAGTTGAAGGGAAGTTGAGAAAGACAACGGTAGAATACGAACTCTCAATCTATGACGTGCCTGGTCAGTCAGAGAATTTTGAAATTCCTTCACTGCCGGTACTTTACAGTATTAATCATGAAGGGGATGCCAAGTATAAAGAGGGTGAGAAAACAGCAGCAACACAGAAAATAAGCACTTCTGCAATTCCTGTATTAATCAACAGTTTATTAAAAAGAATTGATGTGCCCCTTGAAGGCTTGAAGGGTCCGCTTATGTATTCACAGAAGGATAAATGTTTGAGAAGCCATCTGCCTATTATTCTGGGGTTCGTTATCATAATTGCTCTGGGGGCAAATGAGATCAAAAAGCTTGTTTACGGGCTGTCTGAAGCTATTAAGGAGAGGATGGCAAGGTCACCTCTTGCACATGCAGAAAGGCTGGAGAAACTGATTACTGATTACAACAGTGATGCGGAAGGTGATGATTTGAGGTTGTCGGTTGTCAAGATCGATTGTTCCTCAAGGGCATTTCTGGGCTCATTGGTGGAGGTGCCGGGAGAAGTGGTACGTTCGGTAACCACTGCGAAACTTATCGATATAGTCAGGGGCAAAGAACTGTCCGGGGAAATAGTTGATTGTGCGGGCAATACACTTAACTCATTTGACTCTGTAATCTTTGGTGATATCGATAAGGACGAGATTAAGAAGGCTATGGATGGAGTGCAGGAGATCTTGAAAGAGGCTAAGAAGCGGGGCTATTATTAACACTTTATTTAAATTAATTACAGGTCTTATAAAACATGAAACTGGATGATCCAATCTTTCTTCTGGCGTTGATTCCTTTTGTTTTCTTGATCTTTTTCAGAAGGGAAGGAAAGTACCTGGGCTATTCAAGTACGAGTCATTTGGAAGGTACCAAAAATGTAAAGACCTTCATAAGGCGGCTGCCGAAGATATTATGCTTTCTCATGGTACTCTTTGCGATACTTGCATTTTCCAGGCCTCAATCAGACTATCACGAAACAGAGGTGTCATACCAGGGACGTGAAATAATATTATCCATTGATACATCGTTCAGTATGACGGGTGAGGCAATGGAGAAGATCAGGGATATAGCCAAGGATTTTATAAGGAAAAGAAGCCATGATATGATAGGCATTACCATGTACGGAACAGATGCCGTGGTTGTTGTGCTGCCTACCTGGGAGACAGAGTTGCTGGAGAAATCATTAGACAGGATTAAACCCCATCATGTTGGTGTTCGCACTGCCATCGGTGAAGGGCTTTTCACTTCAATACTTGCCCTTATTGAGAATGACATGGGACAGGTCTTTGAGATTAACAAATTAAGAAAGAGCATGAACAGGGAGAAAGGGCTTGGAAAATATGCCCTGGATTTTGTAAAGATGGTCCAAAACAGGGGTACGATGAAGAACAAGGTTATAATATTATTTACAGATGGTATATACAATGTGGGAATAAATCCAACCAGGCCGCTCCGTTTTATTAAGAGGCTGGGGGTCAAAGTGCACGTGGTGTCCGTACCTGCATCTGCTGAGACAGGCGTGGAACATGAACAGGCTGCCGAAAGGACAGCGTCATTGAGGAAAGGTGTTGAATCAACCGGTGGAAGATTGTTTGAAGCTGAGAATTATGAAGAGGTAGAACAGTTTTATTCAGAGATTGACAGGATAGAAAAGGAAAAGATCATTATGGAAACAGTCGTAAAGAAAAGAGACCTCTTCTTTATTCCTACGGCAATAAGTATCTGCTTCTTATTGGGAATGGTTGTAATAGAAAATATCTGGTTGAAGCTTCCGTGAAATGGTAGATAATTATGAGTAAGAGTCTAATCGTTAAAGTATCGCTTCTTGTCCTTGCAATGGCCTTAATTGCCGGCGGACGCGGGTATTGGAGCAGGCACAAGCTGGCAGAGGAAATAAAAAAGGATGTGGCAATGGGGAGGTATAATAAGGCGCTTGAGTCATTGGAAGGAGTAAGAGAATCAAGACGGTACAGGCTTTCAAAGGTTTTGTATGGAGAAGACCCCTATATTGCATACAATACCGGAGTGGTGTTGATGTTGATGGGGGATACCAAGAGGGCGGGGGTGGAATTCAAACAGGCTGCCAGGTCAGACAATGAAGCAATCAAAGAAAATGCCATATATAACAGGGCGAATATAATAGCAACAAATATGGATTTTATTACAGCCGCAGAAGAGTATGCAAGGGCGCTCCAGATAGACCCGGATGACTTTAAGGCAAAAAAGAATCTTGAAAGAATGCGGTTGGGACAAAGACAACTCTCAACGCTGTTCACCCCTGTAAAACAGGAAAGAGAAGAAAGGGTTCAGTCTCTTAAAATTATCCCATGGGGGAATAGTTATAGACATGGTGGAGATCAGAAGATCAAGTGGTGAAATTGTTAAACAAATCAGCCATGATCTGCGTAAAATGAGGCTGAGTAACTACAGCTTTTCTTAAAAAAATGTTATTCTTTTCACAGGAACAAAATTTAATTTACATACTCCTTGGCGCTGCACTTATTTTTCTTGTCTATCTCTATTCGACAGGAAGGAAAAGGAAGTGGCTGAAGAGTTTTGGCGGACTTGGTATATTGCAGAGATTCAGCAGGATACCAAATACCATCCGCAATGTTATGAAAGGCCTAGCCGTTAGTGTCTCTTTTTGCGGGCTATGTATGGTCTTGATAGGGCCGAAGTGGCAGACGACCGAGGAGTATTTACAGGAAGAAGGTATGGAGATAGTCTTTGTCCTGGATGTATCACTGAGTATGCTGGCTGAGGATGTAGAGCCTAATAGACTACAACGGGCAAAGATTGAGATGGAGGGTTTAATTAAGGACCTTGAAAATGATTATTTAGGCCTGGTGGTATTTGCCGGACGCGCATTTTCCATGCTTCCTTATCTTACTACCGACTATGATAGTATTTATCTGAGGATTTTGCATATGATTAACGAGAACTATGCGCGTTTCGTACCTTATGGTACAAATGTTGGGAATGCACTGCTTATTGCAATAGAGTCGTTCAGCAAGGAGGATAGAGAAAAGGTTATTATCTTTCTTACAGATGGTGAAGAGCAACTGGCGGTGAGAAGCCAGGTAGCAGAAGCCGTCAAGATGCTGATGGAGAGGAAGGACATTGCGGTCTATTTGATTGGTATTGGAGACCCTCTGGAGTATTCACCAATTCCCCTGAAGGATAAAAACGGGCACACAACCGGTTATGAGGTTGATATGGAAGGTGAAACCATCATGACAAAGCCTGATCCGGAATTGTTACAGGAAATTGCTGAAATAACCGGAGGGACATATATTCACGATGCAACCGGTGATGAGCTTAAGGATATTTTTAGAGGCGTTATAGAGAAACACAGGAAGGTTGTTGGGGTAAAAACCAGGAATATTGTTAAGGACGCTTCTCAGCCATTTCTGGGAGGTGCCCTGGTATTCCTGATACTTTTCTTGTTGTTATGATGATTGGAGAAAGAGTGAAGTCACAATAGCAGTGTATAACGTATATAAGGAGAATTAATAAGATGGTAACAAAGGATGATCTGAAAATAGAACCTGGAAAGTTGTTTATCGCTGGGAAATGGGTTGATTCTGTTTCAGGTAAGACGTTTGACACTTTAAACCCTGCAACAGAAGAGGTCATAACCTCGATAGCTGAGGGAGATAGCTCTGATATAGACCTTGCCGTTACGGCTGCTCGTAAGGCATTTGAAGATGGTCCATGGAGAAAGACAGATGCCAGGGAGAGAGGAAAGATTCTATTGAGAGTAATGGATTTAATAGAAAAGAATAAGGATGAATTAGCCTTGCTGGAAACATTGGACAATGGTAAACCGATAAGTGAGACAACAAATGGTGACCTTCCGCTTGTAATTGACTGCTTGTTGTATTATGCGGGATGGGCAGATAAGATTCATGGTGAGACAATTCCGGTAAGAGGAGAATTTTTTAACTATACCTTGAGAGAGCCGGTAGGTGTTGTCGGGCAGATAATACCATGGAATTTTCCTTTACTAATGGCCACATGGAAGATAGCGCCTGCTCTGGCCTGTGGTAACACAGTAGTCTTGAAACCTGCCGAGCAGACCCCTTTAACCGCATTGAGGTTGGGTGAGATTTGCCAGGAAGCAGGTTTGCCTGATGGTGTCCTGAATATTGTGCCAGGTTATGGCCCAACAGCAGGAGCCGCCCTTGCTGCGCACATGGATGTTGATAAGATCGCCTTTACAGGTGAAAATACTACGGGACGTATCATAATGCAGGCAGCGTCAAAGAATTTAAAACGGTTATCACTGGAATTAGGTGGAAAATCTCCCAATATTGTATTTGCAGATTCTGACATAGATAGTGCCGTTGTCGGCGCTATGACAGGCATATTTTTCAATCAGGGTGAAGTCTGTTGTGCAGGTTCCAGATTATTCCTTGAAAAGAGTATTCATAATGAATTCGTTGATAAATTATCAAGCAGGGCTTCTAACCTGAGTGTTGGAAATCCAGAAGACACTGGCACTCAGATGGGAGCACAGATTTCTAAAGAACAGTTTGACAAAATATTAGGCTATATTGATAGTGGAAAGCAGGAAGGTGCAAAACTTGTAACAGGTGGTGAGAGATGCGGAGAGAGGGGATATTTTATTAAGCCTACTATTTTTGATGCAGTTGATAACAATATGCAAATAGCACGTGAGGAGATATTCGGCCCGGTTGTGTCTGCAATTACGTTTGATGATGTTGATGATATGGTAATGCAAAGCAATCGATCAATTTACGGCTTGGCTGCTGCTGTTTGGACTAGAGATATAAAGAAGGCGCACAGGCTTGCCAGGGATTTAAAAGCCGGTACGATTTGGATAAATACTTACAATTCCTTCGATGCTGCTTCGCCTTTTGGAGGGTTTAAGCAAAGTGGTTTTGGTAGAGAGTTGGGGGTTCATGCCCTGGAGTTATATACACAGGTAAAAAGCGTTTGGATAAACCTTGGTAATTGAGCATTTCTAAAAGATTTATATTGATTTTTTCTTTCTTTATGTGAGGTTCACACATTGATGTTGCATTAAGGGGCAGGAATGATCCTGTAAAAATGTCATTCTGGTAAGAAATATTAGTACTGAAATCTAAATGTGTTCATGGTAAATTAGATTGGTTTCTTGCAGGAAAGACGAACTATTCCAGAATGCAATAGCAACATATAAAATAAAACACTTGATAAGCTAATCAAATATGATAAAAGGTTCTCAACTGTGCTTCCTGTTCGTTAGTGGGAGGAAGATATGCAAGTGGTGAATAGGAGAAAGTTGTTACCTGATGTTACGATTGGCTTGACTAAAGAAGAGGCCGGCAAGCTTGCAAAAGTACTTGGCGAAAGTAATGTGGAAATTAGTTTTTGCCTTGACCTTCTTTCTGACATTGACTTAGTAGCTCTTGAAGAGAAAATTGTCAATAAATAGATAATGCCGAGGAAGATTTGTATATCTGTAATAGGAAGTGGAAGCAATGATGGTACACTAAGTCCTCAAATTGCAAAGATTGCTAATGAGGTGGGGAAGGAAATAGCAGATCGTGGTGCTGTTTTAATATGTGGCGGTCTTGGCGGTGTAATGGCTGAAGCTGCAAAAGGTGCAAAGGAGAGAGGTGGTCTTACTGTCGGGATCATTCCCGGCGAAGATCCTGATAGTGCAAATCCTTATATAGATATTCCGTTGCCAACTGGTTTGGGTTTTGCAAGAAATGTCTTAGTTGCTTATTCAGGAGATGCCGTAATTGCCGTAAGTGGCAGGCTCGGCACTCTTTCTGAAATCAGCCATGCCCTTATAAAAAAGAAACCTGTTATCGGTATTCATACCTGGAATTTAGGTCAACTATCTGATAGAATTTACCCTGACGAAAAAATTTACGGCGATGGTGTAATTAGGTGTGAAAGTGCTAAGGAAGCAGTGGATAAAGCTTTTACTATTATAGAAAACAAAACTACATTTCAAAATGGATCTAATTGAAAAGGTAAAAAATTTAATTTTGTTGATGAATGAAAACAGCCTTGCGGAAATCGAGGTTGAAGAAGAGGGAACCAAGATACGCCTGAAAAGGAATAACCTGGATTCAATACAAACGAGTGTTCAGATGCCAGCCGTAAAGCCGTCATTACAACAGGAAGGTTCTACTAAATATTTAACGTCAAAAGATGAGTCAGGTGTTGCGGAGGTTGTGGCCCCAATGGTCGGTACATTTTATACCAGTGCTCCCGGCGCAGACCCTTATGTAAGTGTTGGAGATGATGTTGGCGAGGATACAGTTGTTTGCATTATTGAGGCCATGAAAATTATGAACGAAATTAAAGCAGAGACAAAGGGAAAGATTGTAGAGGTGATGGTGGAGAATGGTACTGCCGTAGAGTATGGGCAGCCTCTTTTTTGTGTAGAAGCATCTGGATGAGGTAGCTGACGAAAAATATATTTCAGGCAATATTCCTTCGTTATGGCAGTCGTTTGATAAACGGGCAAATTATTACGAGTAGTACTTTTTTTGTTGTCGTTTTTATCACACGCAATATAAGAGTCCACGCAAGTATTAACAAATCCGGCATTTCTCTACACAAAGATAATTTTCCGGTCAAATAATGAGTATCTGTAAAGTTCTTTTGTTATTATCCTGTGAAAGTCGTGAAATTAGGGAGGATAAACGCAGACTATGTTTTCAAGGATTTTAGTGGCAAACAGGGGCGAGATCGCCCTTCGAATAATCAGGACCTGTAAAGAGCTTGGTATTGAAACCGTTGCCGTATACTCTAAAGCTGATAAAGATGCTCTATATTTGCAGTGTGCAGATGCTCATGTTTGTATAGGGCCCGGAGAATCTAATGGAAGTTATTTAAACATTCCGGGTATTATCAGCGCTGCGGAGATTACAGATATAGAGGCCATACATCCGGGTTACGGATTTTTATCTGAGAATAGCCACTTTGCAGAGGTGTGTGAATCTTCCAATATTGTTTTTATTGGGCCCAGCTCCGAGGTTATGACTAAGATGGGTGATAAGACTCAAGCTAGAAATATAGCAATTGAAAATAAGATACCTGTTATTCCTGGTAGCGATTCAACTGTAGAAGATCAACAACAGGCATTGAAAGTGGCTCACGAGATAGGCTATCCTGTCTTGATAAAAGCCTCTTTTGGTGGCGGCGGGAGAGGTATGAGGGTTGCACATAATGACATAAGTTTGGTTAATTCTCTTGCAATCGCTAAACGTGAGGCAGAAGTAGCGTTTAAAGATTCTTCCGTATACATGGAAAAATACATAGAATCTTCACGTCACATTGAAGTTCAGATAGTTGCAGATAAATATGGTAATGTAATACATCTTGGCGAGAGGGATTGCACAGTTCAAAGGAGGCATCAGAAGTTAGTGGAGCAGGCGCCGGCTCCTAATATAAAAGATCAATTACGTGAAGACATTTGTAAAGCGGCCATAAAGATGGCAAAGGGTGTTAACTATACTAATGTTGGTACGGTAGAATTCGTAGTTGATGGAGAGGGGAAATACTATTTTATAGAGATGAATACAAGGCTTCAGGTTGAGCATCCTGTAACAGAAATGGTTACTGGTATAGATTTGGTAGCAGAACAAATAAGAATTGCCCATGGCGAGAGATTAAATTTGCGCCAGAAGAAGGTAAAAAGTGAAGGGGTCTCAATTGAATGCAGGATAAATGCTGAAGACCCGGATAATGATTTTAGGCCTTTTGCTGGTAAGATAACAAAGTACAGTGCTCCGGGAGGAAAAGGTGTCAGGGTGGATTCGCATGTTTGCGCGGGATACGAGGTGCCTCCGTACTATGATTCACTTTTAGGCAAGTTGATAGTGCACAAAAAAAGCAGAGAAGAGGCGATTGCCTGTATGAAAAGAGCTTTAAGCGAATACAGGATTGAAGGTGTAAAGACAACAATACCCCTTCATCTTAATATTATTTCTGATCAAAGGTTTGCTACCGGCGATATTGACACCCATTTTGTTGAAAATCTCATAGGTGAGAAATAACAACAACAAAGCATTTAAACCACACTGTAACATGTTTAAATGCCAAGCCTTATGCCGGGTTTGTGCATTGCAAACAACATTAATAATTTTTTCTTGACACGATAAAATGGTCTTGATAAAATCCCGATCCAATAAAAAGGATATTTGGTATGTTTTTGCCTCACTGTTTTATTGGAAAATCTGTTGGTAAGAGATCAATATAATAGCAATTACGTTAAGATTAAGGAGAAGGGGGTAAATAGTATGTTCGGTTGTAATTTAAGAAAATTATTCATGATATGCTTAGTTATTTCTTTAGCATCGTTTGTAATCTTTCAAAGTAGCCAGAGTTTTGGTGCCTCAAAGCAGAAGTGGAAATACATGGGCAATGCAGGTTGTAAATGCCACTTGTCAAAGGGTTGTTTTGAAGGTACAGAATACAAAAAGATGAAGAATCAGCATTATAATACTTTTAAGAGGTTGGAAACCGATGAAGACAAGAGTAATCCTGAGTGCTTAAAGTGTCATGCCACAGCGTTGGGTATGAAGATAAAGAAGGGCAAGTCTAAACAGGGTAGTAAGGACTTTATTGAAAACGTTGGGTGTGAGGCATGTCATGGGCCGGGTGAAGGATACATAAAAGTAAAGAAGAATTACAATGGTAAAGGTAAGGACGCCTTTAAGAAATTGTTAAAAGAAGACCCAATGATGGCAAGGAAAGTTCAATATGATGCAGGGGAATATGTGGCTGGCATAAATAAGTACAAGACAATTAAAGAGCAATGTCTTGAATGCCACTGGGAAGAAGGTGCAAAAGACAAGGATAAGTGCCCTAAGTGCGAAGGTAAAAAAAATAGCAATGATAAAGATAGAATCTTTACCAAAGATTATATTAAGAGAGATGATCACAGAGACCATGATGCTATAGATGACGTATTATCCAAGGCAGACAAGAAGAAATGGAAGGGTTATTTAGAGCAGGATCCGTGGTATAAGTCAAAGCCGCCTAATGCTAAGTAATAATAGCGGTTTTTGTTTCTTTAGGAATTAGTTTGTAATTTGTAAATTAAAGCTTCACATTAGTAGCTTTTAAAAAGTAACGGCAGTAAAATATTCTTTCTCTCCCTTCCTTCAATTAATGAGGAGGGGAGATGATTGCGTTCTACTTTTAATAGAAGTTGCGTAGTTGTAGTGAAAATTTGACCCACTGTATAAAAGTACTATCTTTCTTTCAAACAAGAGGAGGAAATCATAAAGTGGTATCTTTGCTGAAAACAACAATAGAAGTATCCGGGGCTAGTAAAGCCTGTAGATTTGTATTTATTTCATGTCTTTTCTCATGTCTTTTGTTTTTCACTTCTGCCTTTTCTTCAGAATCTCTCTTTGCTCAAGAGAATAGCGAATGTTTTGAGTGTCATACTGACCCTGCAGAGGTAGGTGATAAGGTAAGAGTCGATCCTGTTACCGGCGAAGTAGAGCTTGTCTCGATGCTGGTTGATGAAGATGCATTTCATGCATCTGCTCATGGCGGTGAAGATTTTTACTGTATTGATTGTCATGCTGACCTGGAAGACGTTGACCTGGAAGAGACTGAAGGAGGACATTATCCTAATTTGCAGCCTGTTGATTGTATAACATTTTGTCATGACGATCCTGCCGAAACATTTCTGGAAGGTAGTCACGCAAATTTGATGCGGGAAAAAGGTGTGGAACTGCCTACCTGTAAACATTGCCATGCAGGAGAGAAGTCTAAAATGTTTACTCCAAAGGCTGATGATTTGTATCACAGGATGGATACGATAGGAAAATGTGGCGGGTGTCACACTGAATACTATGATTCTTATCGTAATAATCTACATGGCCAGGTTACAGCGTTGGGGCATGTAGATACTGATATAGCGACATGTGTTGATTGTCATGGTCAGCATACCATATTGAACTCATCAGATCCAGAGTCTACTCTGGGCCCGGAAAATGCTAAAGAGACGTGCGGTAATTGTCATCCGGGTGCCAGCGGTAGCTTTCTTAAACATATAGCGCATCCACAATATAAAAACCTTGGTTATTACAAATCTGCTGTGGTTGGTTTGCTGAATTTCAGGAAAGATCCTGGTCAGCTCGGCAGTATTATAAAGAGTCCGCAGATAATATTGACAATTCTTTTCGTAATGTATGTGGGTATTTTAGTAATAACCTTTGCACAATTTGGAACGCATATGCTTTTGTCGTGGTTAGGCACATTATTGGACGAGCGAAAAGGAAAGGAATCAAAACATGACAAGTAATGGTAATACTACTTATCTAAGATTTGGCCTGTTTCACCGATTGGGCCATTTTCTTATAATCATTAGTTTTTTTGGGTTGGTGTTAACCGGAATGCCGCTGGTTTTCAAAGATTATGGATGGGCTCACTTCCTGTATAATCTTATGGGAGGTTATCCTACCGCTGGAAATATTCACAGGATTTGTGCTCTAATAACTTTTGTTGCAACCTTTCTGCACTTTGCGTTTCTAGCCTTTGAAACCCTTGTAAGGAAGAATAGGAACATTTTCTGGGGACCTGAATCTCTATTGATTCAGCCAAAGGATTTATTAAATATCCTGGGAGATATCTTGTGGTTTTTCAGATTGGGGAAAAGGCCACAGTTTGATAGATATATCTATTGGGAAAAGTTTGAATATCTTTCGCTTATGTGGGGCACTATGGTTATGGCTGTTACAGGTTTTATCCTTTGGTTTCCAGTGCAATCTGCGAATTTAGTACCTGCTAAACTTGCAACCTTTATAGATCTGCCGAGTATCGCACTGGTTGCTCACAGGTATGAAGCCTTGCTGGCAGCAGGTTTCATCTTTTCCATTCACTTCTTACACACCCACCTCTTGCCTGAGAATATACCTGTAGATGAGGCAATGTTTACTGGAAGGGTTGACGAAGGTCACTTTAAGCACGAGAGAGGTGCTTATTATGAGAGGTTGAAAGAAGAAGGGCAATTGGAGGAACTTAAGGTTCCGCCTGCATCTAGTAAGGCCAAGTTTGTGTCTAAACTGATGGGGCTTCCGCTTCTTGGAGTTGGTTTGCTTATGGTCGGTTTTATGTTGTCGTCGCTAATATGTTCTCTTGCTTCTGTTTTCGTGGATTTGACCAAAAATATTCATTTTGATATTTTTAGTATTTTCGCGTTCTGATAAGCGAAAATTTGCTGTTCCAATTTTTAAAAGGGTATTTTTATGGTTAGCAGGGTGCTGATAACTGATGATGAGGAACGTATAATACGCAATATCAAGGTTATCTTTGACGAGATGGAAAATATCGAAGTTGTTAAGGCGCAAGACGTAACTTCGATAGTTGATTTCGTTGAGCACGAAAGGCTTCACTTAATCATTACTGATCTGAGAGTACCCAAGGTGGGCAGATTGGAATTCTTGAAGCAGGTGAAGTCAATGGATCCTGAGCTGCCGGTGATTGTTGTAACCGGGGATGCCTCCATTGAGACGGCGGTTGAATCGATGAAGGAAGGCGCGTTTGATTACATAACAAAACCATTTGAAGATGGTACGCTTTCTGTCGCAGTGGAAAAAGCCCTGAAAATGAGATCTTTGACAA
>CAJXKT010000027.1 GCA_913055705.1 uncultured bacterium | reverse complement strand
TTATCCAGCCTATAGAGGAAATAGGAAAGATAACGAAGGAAAAGGGTATTATATTCCATACCGATGCCGTTGCAACGGCAGGAGTTATTCCCGTGGACGTTCAGGAACTTGGCGTAGATTCATTAAGCCTGACATCACACACATTTTACGGCCCAAAAGGCATTGCCGCCTTGTATGTAAAAGAAGGAACTGAAATTGTTTCTATCATTAAAGGCGGCGCGCAGGAAGGCGGCCTGAGGCCAGGTACAGATAATATACCGGCGATTGTTGGAATGGGCAAGGCGGCTGAGCTTGCCAAAACCGAGATGACATCAAGGATAGAGCATCTTGTCCCGCTTCGTGACAAAATCATAAAAGCACTTCCTGATACGGTCAAATACCTGCATTTTACAGGACACTTGACACAGAGACTTCCCGGGCATGTGAGCTTCTGGATATCTTTTGCGGAAGGCGAATCACTCGTCCTGTTCCTAAATTACAATGGTATAGCAATCGCCAGCGGTTCAGCCTGCAGTTCACCAGACCTCCAGGCATCTCACGTGCTTACGGCTATAGGTGTACCACCGGACGTATGCCATGGCTCAATTACCGTCAGCCTTGGAAAAGATAATTCGGAAGAAGACGTTGATTATTTCCTGGAGACACTTCCCAAGGTAATTAACAAATGCTGGCAAATGTCACCTCTCTATGAAGACGAATTAAAGAAACAACAAGCTTAACCATAAAGGACACAGGGTTAGAAGATCCTAACTCGTAACCCACAACACACAACAGGGTTTTAACCTTTCTTACTCTTTTCCCAGAGGCTGCAGAATTGCGCATTTTCATCATAAGAACAATATTTTCCTCAAAGCCTTTATTACTGACAACGTTTTCTATGGTTTTGACCATTATTCCGTCATCATCTGCACATAACAATATTTTTAATGTTTTGGACATCTTAGTATTGGTTAGAATTTTGCTATATGTAGTTTGGGGTAGAGTAAGTAAGGCGTGAAGAAAGAATCACCAATATGCTTGCCCGACGGATTGTTTGGCGGGCCTGCCTGCCGGTCTGTTGGGAGGGTATTATTTCATTGAGCGAACCGGACGGACATGGTTCCTGGCATTTTCGTAACACCAGCATACACTTCCACCGCCGTAACCACCAATGAAGCGTATGCTCCACACACCATCCAGATAACTGGCACTATCATTTTCATCACCTGTCCAGATACTACTTTGCGTTACATCAAAAACAGTATCTATATACAGGGCGTCACCCTTTTTGTTGGATTCCAGCAGTGATGCGGCTTCTTCCACAGTAGGTAATCTCCAGTCGGAATACCCGGCATATCCCCTGCTGTTCAAGTCCTTTACCCATTGCCTGGCTTCATTCCAGACCATATCCTTTTCAGAACCGGACTGACACCACATCAAACCTGTGGCATGGTCTATTACCACATTGTCTTCATTTATAGATTCATCCTCATAACTATGGGTAATTGTACTGAATCCAAAGAACCCATAATCATGCCTTTTATGTATAGTAACATTGGGGATTGATCGTATGTGATAAACAGATAAATCTCTATAAGATGAATTCAGGGTAATTTGCGGCTCATCTCCTGCCAGCATAATCGGTGGACAAAGAAATACAAATGATACGATTAGGATATGTAGTAGTAAATATTTTCTCATATTAGTCATTTAGCTGAAATTTAAAAAATAGGAATGCTTACATATATTACAATTATAAACTCAGTAAGGAATTAGGCAAGGGTTTTTTGTTTTGAAAATACCCTATTCTATGCTAATAATAACTCTCTTTTTTCTTTATGCTTTGTCTATTTCTTAATGTTCACAAGCACATTAGTATGTACACGACTATAGAAAAAGAGGATGAAAAAGGCATACAAAAAAGGATTTAATCTTATAGAGACATATCCTGTAAAGTTTCCTGAAACCGTAATATTAGTAAAATATGATGGCCCGGTAGATAATTTCAGTTTTTCCTTTCCTGATAAAAAAGTTGAACACATCATAGTAAATCTTTGTCCCACCGAACCATGGGCACTTCCCAACCGGGTAATTCTTAGAAATGCCACACATGATTTCTTAGATAAACTGGAAGCAGTTAGAACAGAATACTTTCCTGACTCACACTGTCATGTTGTCGTTGACCATCTGGAATCAAACCTTGTTAATGAGCTAACCCAATTCAAAACCCAAAAGGATTGGTTGTCCATACACACGATGGAAGCTGTATATCCTTATGATGCACCTGTTCTGATCGTAAAGAATATTCTAGGATTAGATATTGCATTTGGCCAGAATACAATCGAAGACGGTATACTCATATTAGACCCTCAAAATGTTACCGGTATTTTTGAATACTATATCAAAGAAACCGAATTTAACACCCGCCTTATACCAATCTCCGGAACAGGTTTGAAAGATAATAAAATCCTCAAGGTAAAGCCTGGTACTCCTATAAAGAGTATGTTGGAACTTTACGTTAGAACAGATATCAAATATCGCGTGTTTCTTGATGGACTACTGAATGGCACTGAAGTTAAGGATTTGACTCAAAAGATTGATTGGTCCACAAAGAATATTATAGTAATAGAGGAAAGAGACTATAAGACACCTTTCCCTTATCTAAATGTTAACGAATTACTCTTTACAACAAGCCTTATGGGAGAATTGAGACGTTGCGTATATTGCAACTTTTGTGATGATATATGCCCTGTAAATCTTGAACCTGCCCTTTACTGGCACTGTTATGATCGTGGTGAGAAACACAAGGCACGTACTTATGCATTAGAGAAGTGCATAGAATGTGGACTCTGCAGTTTTAGCTGTCCCTCTAAACTGGAACTGCTTCAGGTTATTAGAGAATGTAAGTCATTAAAATAATATAAAAATATAGATGAAGAAAACCTTCAAAAACATTGAAACTATTTTAAATAAAAGCCTGAACAGTATCGAGACGTTTATTCAGTCACATCCAAAGGTAAATTTCCTTTTCGGGGCGTTATTCGAAGCGACTGACGGATTGATAAGGAGCACAAAGAATACGGCAAAGAACCCGCCGTTTATTCGAAGCTCTATGGATGTTAAACAATATATGGGTGGTATTCTGGCGGCACTGTTTTTTGGATGGGTTCTGCCTGCAATATACTTCTATGGATTTATGTGCGTTGTCCCCAAGCTTATAGTGTCCTTCGTGGTAGGTGTGTTTGTAGTAGATTTAATATGGGTGATACTTGCCAGAGAAGAGAGGATCAATGAAGGGGGATTTGTAACCTGTCTCTTTATCCCTGCTTTTTTACCGCCACAGGCGCCTCTCTGGTTAATTGGTGTAGGAGCGGGAATCAGTATTTTGTTCAGAAATATACTCGGCGGTGTTGGCCATAATCTCGTTAACCCCGCCCTATTCGGCCGCCTGATGCTGACAATATGTTTTCCTACAATGGTCGTATCCGGTTGGCAAGAACCTTCCATTGGCATACCAACAATCAAATCCTTGATGTATGGAGTTGATGCGGTAACACATGCAACGCCTCTCATAGCCTTCAAGGAAACGGGTGAAACGGCATCTTTCTTTTCTCTAATGTTCGGTGCAAACACAGGCTCTCTGGGAGAAACGTGCAGGATTACCCTCATTATAACCGGAATATGGTTGTGCGTGAAAAGGATTGCAAACTGGAGAATTCCCGTTGCTTATTTAGGAAGTGTATTTGTCATTTCCATCATTTTCTCTCTAATGGTAGGTAAGACCGCAGCACCTCCTATATTTCAACTCTTGAGTGGTGGCCTCATCTTTGCTGCTTTCTTTATGGCAACAGACCCGATTACAACTACATACAGTCAAGCCGGCAAGTGGATATTCGGTATAGGTTGCGGCCTTATCACGGTTGTCATTAGAAATTTCACGTCAATACCGGAAGGCATAATGTATGCGATACTACTCATGAATCTTCTCAGCGTCCCGATTCAATCCATTATACAGAAGATAAAATATCGAACATAAAAGAAGAATATCGAGCTTTAAATAATGAACGAGTATAAAATATTCTTAACAAGGGTCCTTTCGGTCAGCCTTATTACGGCTATACCGTGTGCGATATTGCTGGCACTCTATTTTGTAACGGCTCCAAGGATAGCCGAATATCACGAGATAAAGCTTAAGAGATCCGTCCTCGACATCTTCAATATCCCGTATCGTACCGAAGAAAAGCAATTCTTTGGCCTTAAACTAAGAAAAGCTGACAAGAAAGATGTAAGAAATGTTTTCGACAATAGCATCACTGTAGAAGCCATAACAAGCCAATACAATGAACAAACTGGAGAAGGGGAAAAAGAGAAAGAACTCTTTATGTATTATGATGATGAAGAGTTGCAGGGTATAGGATTTATTGCCACACGGCTTGGTTATGGATTTAACAAAGCCGCAGATATTTCTCTGTTCATTTGCGTTGGCCCTGATTTGGAAACGGTAAAAGGTATAGAGGTGCTGGATCATGCTGAAACGCCCGGTCTTGGAGGCAGAATGACGGAAGAGAAATTCAAGCAACAATTTGTCGGAAAAAAGCTGAAGCCGAAACTGTCAATCGTAAGAGGAAGAGAAACCATTGGCTCTAATGAGGTACATGCCATTACAGGCGCCTCCTATACAAGCAAGGGAATAGAGGACATCATTAACGAAGCGATGGAAGCCTTCTGGCAGGAAATGGAGGCAGATAAGGGATGAATGTTCTGGCAAGATTCATCAGGCAGGTATCAAAATTCTTTTTAAGGGATAACTATATAATCTCAGCCGCTGCAGGGTTGGGATTCTGTTCAGCACTGGCGGTAACAAATAAGATGGAGAACTCTCTTACAATGGGAGTAGGTGTCGTATTTGTAACCTGTGTCAGCTTTTGTCTTGTATATCCATTTAAGAAATTAATAATAGCATCCGGCACCCATCACAAGATTACGTTACTCATGATTATCATCTCCGTATTCGTAACCATATTCAACCTGATAGCCCAGACAATAATCCCCAGAATTGCCTTTAACATACAGGCGTACATTGACCTGATTACAACAAACTGTATCGTCCTCGCCGTAATATCGGAGGGCCTGACATATGAATTCTGGGATGCACAGAAGAAAATATTGAAGGCATGTCTAGGCTACTCTATTGCACTTATTTTCCTGGCACTTATGAGAGAACCTCTGGGGTTCGGGACACTGATGAATTTCCGTATATTTCCGGAAAGCTTTCCTGTAGTGGTATTGATGATAACACCTGTGGGTGGTTTCTTTGCTCTGGCATTATGGAGGTTCATGCTCAGGCCACTATTTGTCAAAACCGGTGTTGTTTATCAGGAAAGTTTACAAAAAGAAGAGCCTGCAGACGTTGAAGTTCCTGCAAAAACAAAGACATCAGGATTCACAATATCCAGAAAACTTATAATATTCATTGCGGTAGGAATTCTCCTCGTCATCAGTCTTGTCACAAATGTAAAGGCGCTTTCATTCGTAAATAGCCAGTTTGTAATCCTTTTACCTATATTCCTGAGTGCACTTTTCTTTGACGGTATTGTTTTAAGTAAACTTCTGGGGATATGCCCCCTGCTTAACAAATCAAGACAGATTGATGCGGCATGGAGAATGGGGCTGGCAGTCGTTATCGTTGTTACATTGTCTGCAAGCCTTAACTGGATAGTTTATAATAAAGTATTGATAGGAGCCAGTAACTATATTTCTGCAATCTCTCCGGTTTCTATAAGACTCGAGAAGATATTCTATCTCACTGTCTTTATTGTAACTATCGCTACCTTTGTACAAATCCTGGGAGTACTGCTTCGACGTTTCGCTATGCATATATATGAACAAATGGGACAATTTCTGGAATTGATTACCGTGAACTGCATTGTTCTTGCCAGCTCTACATTTACCATTCCACCGGGTATGTCTTTTATGGCCACAACTGTCACAGCCTTCGGCTTTGGCCTCCACTGGTTAATGGTATGCGTATGGCTGGCTGTACTGAGACGGCACAGGTTATTTGTCCCGTTAAACTCATGGGATGAAGACTCTGTTGCCATATTATTGCTGGGTATCATGGCGGCCATATTTACCGGTATCGGTATGATACACATTTTTTGAAAAATTATTCATATCGGGAATTCTTAAAACATGATCACTTCAATATTGCTAAGTATCGCTGTTATCATCATAATCATGTTATCCATGGCCGGGCTCAGTGAGATAACTTATCAGCTTTTTGGTAAAGGGAAGAAGCTTAGGCTTCGTATACATAGTGACGATGATTTCAAGAAAGAACTCAACATCGAAGGCGGAGACAAATTACTCAACATACTTCAAAACAAGGAATATCATATACCTTCCGGTTGCGGTGGAAATGCCACATGCGGACTATGCAAGGTTAAGTTGCTTACCGATATGGGATCATACTCACCAACCGAAATACCTCTTTTCGATTGCAAGGCAAGGGAAGATACCAGAAAGTTTCTTGAGGAAGGTAAAGGCGATGGATACACAAGGCTTTCATGCCAGGTAAGGGTAGACAAGGATGTTGACATATATCTACCAAAGTCAACATTACATGTTAAGAAATACACTGCCCGTGTGGTCAAAAAGATCCAGCTGACCTCAGACAAGTATGAAATCAGTTTGCTTCCATTCCAGAAGTTCAACTTTGCCCCCGGACAGTATATACAAATAGGATTACCTGAGGATTATGTTGAGCAGCATTATAAGAAATACGGTGAACAGATAAGGTGTTTTTGTAATGAATCAGGAAAGGACTTTATCCCCTATACCCCAGGTATTGACCTTTATAGAGCCTATTCAATTGCCGCGACGAAGAAAGAAATAATAAAATTAATTACAAGAACTGCACCTATAAACCTACGTGTGCCGATTGAAGACGGTGGAGTCCCCTGCCTTGGACCCAATTGCGTAAAAGAGTATCTTCAGGACGAATCAATATGGAACTTATGGTCCGGGGACAGGATTAGATTTACAGGCCCCTATGGCCATTTCCTTCTGAAGAAGCAAAAACACACTTCCGTTTTTGTGGCAGGTGGAGCGGGGCTTGCACCTATACTAGCACTCATGGAGCAATGGTTCAGTGAAGGACGCAAAGATAATGCATACTTCTTCCTGGGGGAAAGGCGGTTTCAGGATATTCCATTGCAATATATATTGAAATGGCTGCACTGGCAGAAAGAACATGCCAGCTTCAAGTTCGTACCCGTAATGTCAGGTGCATTTAGAGGAGACAACCCTTCAGAGCTGGATGATAAAGATAAGTACTACTTCACCAATGCATCAGAAGAACACAAAAGAGATATCATAGAACCGGGTTTGATTGATAAGAGTGGAGAAAAGTGGCTTGGTGAGGTAGGTTTTATTGGCCCATTACTCACTAAATATCTTACACATGACCCCAACATAACATTTTATCTATGCGGCCCTGCACCAATGACTGTAACCGTAGTTGAATCAGCCGCCAATAATTTGGGTATACAAAAAGAAAATGTTCTATTCGATGACTTTACCGGTACCCTTACCCCATCCCTGGACATGATCTACCAGAAATTTGAGATCTCAAATAAGATTAAGAAGCAGGGTTTACTTCATACTAACAGATATATCGAGAAGATGAGTAATATAATGATCATGAAGTTAATATTAAGAGACAAAATCGATGAAGCATATATATTCCTGGATAAAGTCTGTGACATAGTAGAAAAGTCATTGAGAAAGGAAGACGATTTCGAATCACTATTTGAAGAATACGAATAGAAATATTTATTGATTTTATTTGTCTTTCCAACTACCATACCTGCTCTCAAAATTTACTAAAATATATTTCCAGACATTAATGTAGGAGCACTAAGAATGATTCTTCAAGATAAAACAATACTCATTGCCAACATTTCAGGCAAACGCAGCACCGGTTGGGCAATAGCACAATCTCTTGCAAAGCAGGGTGCAAAGGTTGCATATACCTATCAAAATGAAAGATTAGGCAGTGAAGTCAGGCAGCTTTTCGAACCTTTAGATGCAATAGATGTTGGTGAATGCGATGTCACCTCCGATGACGATATAGATAAACTCTTTGACCGATTGGGTAATAATGTTGATACCCTGGATGGATTGATACATACCCCCGCATTTGCCAAGCAGGAAGATCTGGCTGGTAATTTTGTAGATACCTCACGGGATGGATTTCAACTTGCCCTGGACATAAGCTGTTTTTCATTAGTCGCTTTATGTAAACGCGCACTCCCACTTCTGGAAGTACGTGGTGGAGCCGTAATAGCGCTTACATATATCGGCGGGGAAAGAGCTGTTAAAAATTATAATGTAATGGGTGTTGCCAAGTCAGCGCTTGAATCCAGCATTAGATATTTAGCTGCTGATTTAGGCCCGAAGAATATTCGTGTGAATGCAATCTCGGCCGGCCCCATGCGAACTCTGGCAGCAAGAGGTATAAAAGATTTTATGGCTATGTATGAAGGTGCGAAGGATAAGACTCCGTTAAAACGCAACATAAAAACAAGTGAAGTAGGTGATACAACTTCTTTTCTGTGCAGTGATTTAGCAAGCGGTATTACAGGGGAAATAATCCATGTTGATGCGGGATATCATGCGGTTGGTGTGTAAATAGGAGTTCAGAATCTTGAACATTTACTTCTTCATATCAAAGTTTGCGTTATAGAGTTTTATCAAGCCTTCATCTGCAAAACTGAAATATTGCTCCTCGCCAATTATAATATGGTCTAACACCTTTATCTTCATAATCCTGCCTGCAAAGACAAGTTCTTCGGTAATCGCCTTATCTTCACTGCTAGGTTTAGGTTCACCGGATGGATGATTATGCGCAAAGATCATTGCTGCAGCACCAAACTTATTTGCCAGACTGATAATCTCTCTTACATACACACTGCTCATCGTTACTGTACCTTCATGAGCAGTAATTATATCGATGACCTGATTTTGACTATTGAGGAATATTACTCTGAAAACTTCTTTCTTCAGATCCCTCATCCTCGGAAAAAGCAGATCATAGGCTTTCCTTGACGATGAAGCTATACCCTCTACCGTTCTTGATTCCTCAAGAATCCTTTTCCCCAGCTCTATTGATGCCTTTATTTGTGCGATCTTTGCATCACTTAGGCCCTTAATGCTGAACAAATCTTTTGACTCCAGTTTGTCCAGACCTCTCAAACCCTTCGCCTCTCTAATTATTTGCCTCGCCAGATCAACAGCGCTTTTACCTTTTACGCCAACACGTAGTAATATTGCGAGCAACTCGGCATTTGTTAATGAATGAGGACCAAATTTTAATAACCTTTCTCTCGGCCTCTCTTCTTCAGGCCAGTTACTTATCGAATCCTCATAAACTTTTCCTTCAGACTTCCCTGTCATGATATTTATACCCAGTTTAAATTGCTAGTCCTCACACACCCGCCTATCAAACTGGCAGACAGGGTGGCTTCGTGTGACTATTTTTTTGAATGCTGCATTTGGCAAGATAGTTCATTTATTTACTTCCCTGTAAAAATAAACCTACTTATGAAAGTGCATCCATCCTCTGATGGAGCTTATGTCTGTGCGGCATGAAATCTAGTAGATTGTTGAAATACTGGTGTTTATAATACTCAGGTAATTACCATAATCAAGTGGAAAAAACAACACGAGAAATGGGCTTTTCATGCATATCTACTGTTTAATAAGATTGAGTATTTCTTGTTCTAGCCTACCAGTAGAATAACACTTTGTATTTTCAGGCTCACCAGACGTTTCCCAGTTATTTTTCTTCACCTGAATTGTATTAAGAAATATAATTTCACTCGAAGAAGAAGGGAGAGACCCACTATCTTTTACTCCTCCATATACGTTTTTACTCTCATAATCACCAGATATATTTACTTTAAAGGTATAGCGGCAATTTACTGTAATTCTTGTACCATCGCCTTCTGGCGCAACAAAGATATTAATACGACCTTCTAATGATGTTTCCCTGATTACACTCTCGATTATTGGGGATGGCCTAAAGGTACCCCCTCCAAGTACATTTTTATAAGTAGATGATTCAGCTGTCTTATATATGCGTACTTCTTTATCTGACCTATTCTTATGAGTCCATGTTGTTCTTCCACAGTCCACATATTCCTCTGGAGTATCAGTTGAAAATAACAGATCAATAATTCCTGATGATGCTTTTTCAAAGTTACTAATTACGAAAATGCTTTTTGAGAGCTGCTCAATAAGTTCATCCCAAACAACCGAAAACGGCCTGTCAATGAAAACCTCATTATCATATTTGGCTTTATTTGGTGGTAGATATACATATGAGGATGAAAAGTTCTTACAGCCTAGTAAATTAGTAATAATAAGCGAAGTGATAATTAAACAAATTGTTCTATTCATAACCTGGTTCTTTATATTGTGATTAAAGACAAAATGGTTTTGCAACCTCACATTTCTCAACAGTCAGGCAGGCTTGTGGCGATGACATTTCACATCCATGTTAAAATCCATACACATTAAACTATCTAACGTAGATCGGATTTGTAAAGACCCAGGGTCTACCTTCCATGTATGCCTCTACCCTGTAAACGCCCTTTTCAGCACTTGAAAATTCTAATGATGTACCTTCGCTTTCACTATATATTTTCCCATTTCTCAGGAGTTTAATTTTGGCAAGGTGTGGAGATTTGATTCTAAAATGAATCTTTTTCTCAATGTTAAAGACCTCATCACCCATATAATAAGTCCTGTCTCCAGAATAGGCAAAGAAATTAAAGCCCGTAGCATCAGCCAGTAAATCAAAAGACACATAACATCTGCCTTCTTTATGCGCATCACAAACAGATTGAATAGCTTCATCAGATTTAGCTAAATCACTCTCAAGAAGGACGTGGGTACGAATTGTTTTAAAAAGTTCTTCATAGGTAAAAAACGGCTTTTTCGTAAACGGGATCTTCCTGTAATGAGCGTCAAGACCGGATATACCAGCTACCCTCCTCTTCTGCCCCAATCCATCCCATAAAGACAACAATTCCGGGTCAGGACCTTTTATCTGCATATTTGGATTTCTATAGAAGTGCCAGAGATTTGACAGCTTGAGATCATCAATCCAGTCATGCATGTAAGACCATATCTCAATACCTGCAAATCCATTATGTTCCCAGTCATGCCACGCCTGAAGGATTATGCTAAAAGATATTTTCCTCTTACCAAGAGGATGAACGATAAACGCTGTTCCCCCGTTACTGACAACATCATCAAGGCAATCTTTAGACGTCATATACTTGTACTTCTCTGAATTAACATACCTGTTATCGGTTAACGGTTGTGTATCAAGTGCCAGAAGATGGCCATCACGCCGGGGTGAAGCCTCCATGCCGACAATCACCAACAGGTCGTCATGCCAGCCTTCCCAGCCGTCTTGCTTCGGCAGGAAAGTATTGTGGTCTGACAATATCACAAAGTCAAGACCGGCATCCTGAGCACTTTTTATTACGTCAGAAACAGGAATACTTCCATCGGAATACTCTGTATGTATATGGCAGGCGCCTTTATAATCTTTTAACATCTGATATTCTTAAGCATTTCTACAAACGCTTCTATCCTCGTCCTCATAGAACCACTTAATCTCCCGGGGCGATCACAATCAAGCGTTAATACCGGAATATCAATATGCTTACGAACAAGGCTGTCATATATATGTCTGTGACAGAAATTTTGAACATAGTGAATAATTCCATCAATCTTTCTCTCAGCAATCTGCTTCTTTATATCATCAATGTGATATCGCATTTCATACGGGTATGTGTAACAAGTATATTGATCTACTAATGTATCTGTTTTGTACGGCATACTGAACTGCCTCTGTACTTCGTTGAAAACAACATGTACATTTAATTCATCCAGGAAAGAATACAGGTCACAGCAAATTGGGGGTACGCCTATGTATCCCAATCTTACTTCAGGGTCCAGTGCCGGGCGTTTTCTGGCCTCCTCAAGAAAATCTAAAGCTTTTGCTTCAAAAAGTTCATAGTCTCCCATTAGATCGCTTGTTGAGACATTCCAGATATGATTTTCCTCACCCGTAACCCTGTTTTCTTCCCACGTAAGACGATCAATCTCATGCACAGTCTTTCTTACGTTATCCAGTACAAGTTTCATCTGATGCGCCTTCTCCAGATTTGTTCCCAAAGTATTCGACAGAAATTCTAATTGTTTGTAAAGTGAGTCTCTGTTTCTATCGTGAGGATAAGAGAATGGAATCGCCTCAATATCTTCAGTCTGTAGAACCTCGATTAAGGCCTGATTGTTACTGCAATCTCCCTGGATAACGCCTATAATTCTCTTTATCCCTGTTTTCTTAGTTGCTGAATATATACCCTTTATCCATGCACACGTATTCCTGGGCAATCCTTTAATTTCAGCATAATCAACGAATGCGTCAGACTCATCATTGCATATAAAGATATTATTCAGATCAATAGGTACATAGCCCGCAGCGTACATTATTTCGATTGGCACAGTTGTGGTAATCCCTACTGCTTTATCAACCGATATACGGTAAGACATCGGAAACGACATGCCGACATTAACTAAATTCGTAGAATTCATATCAACTTAATTGTAGAAATTATTTATCATATACTCACTATCTAAGATATTTATATGTCGATACTTAACTGCATTAACCATACTTGATTTTTTTGCAAGCAATTACGTAATTTTCGATTTATCATAACTTATTGATTAGTAAGTATCAAATCATTTATCAGGATAGTATCCTCCTTATATCTTAATATTGACATAGATTTTATGCTCTGTTATAAATAGCGACTTTCATGGCCGGATCATTAAGATGCAAAGCAGTCGCTAACTTAAAACTTTTGGAGATTACACAATGGAATATAAAGACATAATGCATAAGACTCCCGTTAAACATGGATTAATAAATTACGAAAGTACATATAAAAATTTTAATTGGAAAGATATCAACAGATGCTTCGATCACTTCTCGGATAATGAAGTAAATATTGCACATGAGGCAATTGATAGACATGCCAATAACGGCTACAAGAATAAGATTGCCCTGCATTGGGAAGACGAAGACAATGTAAAGAAGCAGTATACGTTTTCAGACATAAAGAGACAATCCGACAAACTGGCAAATGTATTGAGGAATCTGGGTGTAGAAAAAGGTGATCGAATATTTTTGTTCTTACCAAGGGTCACGGAACTTTACATAAGCATTATTGCCATAGCAAAGGTTGGGGCCATTGCCGGACCCATGTTCTCAGCATTCGGGCCGGAAGCAGTAAAGGATCGCCTTCATGACAGCGAAGCAAAAGTACTTATAACCACCCCTGACCTAAACCAGAGAGTACATGAAATAAAGGAAGAGTTACCTGCACTTAAGCATATATTACTGGTCAATGCGGAGCACAATCTTAAACAGGACGAAATCAGTTACGAATCCGAAACAAACAAGGCTTCAGAATCATTTAAAATAAGATGGGTCGATCCTGAGGATGATCTATTTATCCTATATACATCTGGAACCACCGGAAAACCCAAAGGAGTAACACACGTTCACAATGATATGATCTCCCATTATATCACCACAAAGTGGGCTTTAGACTTAAGGGAAGACGATGTTTACTGGTGCACTGCAGACCCCGGATGGGTAACCGGCACAGTGTATGGTATCTGGGGACCATGGTTAAATGGAATCTCACAAGTCGTATATAACGGGAGATATGATGCTGAAAAATGGTACTCAATCATAGAAAAATACAAGGTGACTGTATGGTATACTGCGCCAACTGCGTTAAGGATGCTCATGAAGGCCGGCGACGAGATCATTAAAAAATATGATTTAAGCAGTCTGAGATATATCTGCAGTGTCGGAGAACCATTGAATCCGGAAGTTATAAGGTGGGGACTGAAGGTTTATAACCTGCCTATTCACGACAACTGGTGGCAGACAGAAACCGGCTCAATAATGATAGCTAACTATCCTAGTCTGCCAATAAAACCCGGTTCAATGGGTAAGCCATTTCCTGGTATCTGCGCAAAGATTATTAATACAAAAGGCAAAGAGGTAGCCACTGGAAAACAGGGCCTTCTGGGTTTGAAGCGTGGCTGGCCATCAATGTTGAGAAAGGTATGGGCAAACAAAAAGAAGTACAATGAATATTTTAAAATCTCCGGATGGTACACCACAGGAGACACAGCTTATGTCGACGATGATGGTTATTTCTGGTTTGTGGGAAGAGCAGATGATGTCATCAACACTGCCGGCCACCGCGTTGGACCGTTTGAAGTAGAAAGCGCTTTAGTAGAACATAAAGCAATCGCAGAAGCGGGTGTTATTGGGATACCTGATAAGGAAAGAAGTGAGATTATAAAGGCATTTGTTGTTCTCAATAAGGGATACAAACCCTCACCGAAACTTAAGAAGGATATACAAGGGTTTATAAAAAAACGATTATCCGCTCATGCATATCCGAGAAAAATCGAATTTACAAAAGATGTGCCTAAAACAAGAAGTGGTAAAATAATGAGGAGATTACTAAAGGCAAGAGAATTAGGGTTACCAACAGGTGATTTATCTACATTAGAGAATTAGAGGATGAATAGAATATCCGTTTTCCAGAAAAACGGGTATTCTATCTTCCTACTCCTAAATAATTGAAGCCGGCTTTTCTCATTTCGTCCGGTTCATAGATATTTCTTCCGTCTATTATATTAGGCTGCTTTAACAACCTTTTTACATGTTCAAAATCCAGAACTCTAAATTCGTTCCATTCAGTAGCAACCAATAAAGCATCACAGCCCTTAACAGTTGAATAGGGATCGCTACAGAAAGTAACACCCTTTAAGACTTTTTTTGCGTTTATCTTTGCCACAGGATCAAACGCGCGTATTTTAGCACCTGACTTTTGAAGTTCTCTGATTATGTCAATAGAAGGTGCCTCGCGTATGTCATCTGTCTTTGGCTTAAAAGCCAGTCCCCAAACAGCAATGCTCTTTCCCTTTAATGGTGAAATCAGTTTTTTTATTTTCTGGAAAATAAATTTCCTTTGATCTTCATTTATTGTATTCACAGCAGACAATAATTTATCTTTAACTTTATTCTGTTTCATCAATTCCGACAGCGCTTTAACATCTTTGGGAAAGCACGAGCCGCCATAACCCATACCTGCCTGCAAAAACCTGGGGCCAATTCTGTTATCCAGCCCTACACCCTTTGCAACACTCTTAACGTCAGCACCGACCTTTTCACACAATTGAGCAATTTCATTCATAAATGATATTCTTGTGGCCAACATAGCATTACTGGCATATTTGATCATCTCTGCACTCTTAATATCTGTAATAAATACCGGCTTGTCTGCTCTTGCAATACCCCTGTATATTGACATCATTATCTTTTCTGCTTTTTCACTGTCTGTGCCAATTACTATTCTATCAGGATTAGTAAAATCCTTTACAGCTTCACCCTCGCGTAAAAACTCCGGATTTGATACTACATCAAACTCACATTCATCTTTCTGATTCTTTTTTACTATTTCCTTTACTAACTCCGCAGTACCCACAGGCACAGTACTTTTGTTTACAATTAACTTATAAGATTTCATGTTTTTACCAATTTGTTCTGCAACCGACTCAACGGCGCAGAGATCTGCCTCATGGTTTTTCCCGGGAGGTGTACCAACGGTCACAAAGATTACGTCTGAGTTCTTAATCGTAGTTTTCATGTCGTTACTGAAACGCAAACGTTTCCCTTTAACATTTCCTTCTAACATGTCCTTTAAACCGGGCTCACAAATAGGCATAACACCCCTTTTAAGCTTATTGATTTTGCCTTTATCTATGTCACAACAGGTCACTTCGTTGCCCATATCAGCTAAACAAGTACCAGCAACAAGCCCTACATAACCACAACCCATACAACTAATTTTCATAATACTTTTCCTCTAAAAGCCTTATAATTCTGGCAGTTACCGCTTTCTTGCCAGACATTCCATATCATCTATTGTAAAGAATTGTACAAGTTTGTGATGGTACTGTTACGCAAATTCATTGTCAACCTATAAATTGGTGAGAGATTGTGGAAAGAAAGTCTGGCATCTATACTTGTAAAGTGTTTCTAAGTTAATGCCATTATTTCTGATAGGTGTGCGCTTAATTCAAGTAATATCTGTTGTTTTAAACAAGAGTGAAAAGTGAATGTTAGATTATTGCATTTTTATATTTGGCTTGGATTGAGGTTTATTTGGTACTTTGACTTATTTATCATCTCTATCTCATCTGTATATTCTGCTAATAACTTTTCCAATATTTTTTTCCCTTCCCCATTTACCTTATTAATCTCTTCATGATTAGCATTTCTATACCATCTAATAAAATTTCTTTTTTCCATCTCTTTCTTCCATTTTTCTTCTGTTTCTTCTCCAGTCACAAAGAATCTCCCTTTAAGTGGTTTTAGAATTTTTCTCTGTTATATCTATTAATTAAATCTCCAGACCAAATCCCATGAATATGTAAAACTAAAGGTAAAGATTGTATTATTGTTTCTCTATTATTGTTGCCAGTTTTTCTGTGTAAGATCTGAACTCATCACTACTCTTCATCTTTTCTTTTATCTTATTTATAGCAAAAATAACTGTTGTATGCCGCTTGTTCGCAAAATACCTCCCAATTTCCTGATATGATGACTCAGTAAGTTCTTTTGTAAGATACATGCAAATTTGACGGGCAAGAGCAACATTCTTTGATTTGTTCCCGGAATGAATGTCATTGCGAGACACATTATAATGCTTAATTACAACGTTCTCTATATCCTTTAGTGTAACACTCTTTTTGTTTATATGCAGTTCACTCAGAGCGTCAGAAGCCAATTGCAAGTCGATCTTTACCTTATTTATGTTTGCATAAGCCTGTACCGTTGTTATTGCGCTTTCCATTGATCTTACGCTGTCATTAAACTTTTCAGAAATATATTCCAGAACGTTGTCAGGGATTTTTTTTCGTGTACTCGCAACCTTAGTCCGCAAAATCTGCAGTGCGGTGTTAAACCCCGGTTGTTCAATCTTTGCAATCATTCCAGACATAAACCTGCTGACAAGACTCTCCTTAAGCTGATTCATCAATCTGGGATGTGCGTCGCTAGCAAATACTATCCTTTTAGATAAACTGTGCAACGTATTGAAAGTATGAAGAAATTCTTCCTGAACCCCATTTTTGTTAGCAAGAAAATGAACATCATCTACAAGAAATATATCAACACCCCGATACTTTTTCCTGAATGATTCAAGTCTGCCGCCTTTTAGAGAATAAACAAACTCATTTGTCCAGTTCTCAGCAGGCATGTAAACGGCGCTTATGGCATTTGATTCAGCTTTCAATCGATTCCAGATACCCTGGAGAAGGTGTGTTTTGCCTACTCCAATGGAACCATGCACAAAAAGTGTATTAAATGCCACTGGCCCGGGTTTTGAAATCTCAAGAGCTGCGGCATAAGCCAGCCGATTACAACCGCCAACAACATAATCTTCTAACAATAACTTTCTTTTACTTATAAAACCACTTTTTTGATCCAATGGTTTTTCAGGTTTTATAATATCAGCAATTCTTTTGTGGCTGATTTGAGCATTTCCACTGTTTTCAACAAGAAGATTTATTGAAGGATTTATTCCGGTTTTGTCTTTTATTGAATCCTTTATCAGTGGCTCAAAACTGTCACGAATCTTCGTCTGGACAAATTGGTTCGGCACACCTATACTTAAGAATTCATTATCGAAGGAAATCAGGCGGGAATTTCTAAACCATAAATTATATTGTCGCGTGCCAATCTTAGTCTCAATTTCAGAAAGAATACTATTCCAGAGATTAGAAGATTCTTTTGTTGTAGAACGGCTCATGTAAGGAGGCAAGAAACAGATAAGAACAAATATCGAATAAAAAACTGCCTAATGTTTTTTAGAAAAACTACAAATTAATATTCGATTCTTGAAGCTTTTTGGTGTTCTTTTAAGTCGGAATATTAGCAAAATACATTCTACTGTCAAATTAAAAAG
>CAJXKT010000026.1 GCA_913055705.1 uncultured bacterium | reverse complement strand
GATCAAATCAGAAAGGAAAAAGTTTAAGGTTTTGAAAATTGGTAATTGAGTATTATTTGAAATTTGATGCTTGTCGTTTGGTATTTTATCCCGTTATCCTATCTAATTGTCTTTTTCCCTTGCGTTCTTGGCGTCTTGGCGAGAGAGAAAAAGAAAAAACAAAGAGGATTGTTTAGTATGGAGACTCCAAAGTTTTCTACAGTTTTAATTATTACCATTATCTCCCTTGCGCTACTGATTCCCGGTGTCACCCAGCCCATGCTTACCCTGACCGGGACGATTGATAAAGCAAAGATGACTGAAACGGGAATAAACATTATTGTCGATACCATGGTTGAGAAGTCAATGAATAGAGGTACAGATAAGTCAGAAGAAGACGAAAGAGGTAAGGCCAAACGAATGATAGGTATGATTACCGGAATGTTGGGGCTTAATAATATCGAAGGAGAGATTGAGGCCTACAGTAAAACAAGAAGTATAAAGGGGACAGTCAAAGAGCTTTTCCGTTCCGGTAACGGTGTTGTCGGCTTCCTGGTGATGCTTTTCAGTATAGTAATTCCGGTCACAAAGATCCTTCTGATGTTGTTGGGTGCTTATTTACGCGACTCGAAGCATAGCAGGAAAGCATTCCTGATAAGCAGTGTGATAAGCAAGTGGTCAATGGCTGATGTATTCGTAATAGCCATTATTGTTGCATTTATGGCGGCCAATGCCTCCAATATGGGAGGCTTATTGAATCTGGGAGCCCGATTTGAATATGGTTTCTACTTCTTCCTTGGATACTGTGTTTTTTCAGTTCTGTCTATACAGGTAATTACAAGGAAGAGTAAGGCCTTAAATAGTTCGGAGTAGGTAGAAGCTATTAAATGACTCACCGCTGAGAACACAGAAAATGACGAAGAGATCTGCCTGCCCGCCAGTTTGGTAGGCGGGGGTGCAAATTTACACTGGTAAGAATAGAGAACAAAGGAAGCCATACCTTTTTGTGGCATCTTCTACTTCAAACTGGTGTTCGCATTTGGAACATTTAATTTCCACAATCCCCTCTTATCTTCCTCTGCTTCCTGATATGCTTCCAATAACCTATCCTTATATTTAACATTAGGCGGTACAGTCATAATCATAGCATAACCAGCCTTTACAATCTCCTCATTTAACATCTTACCATTTGATAGATAAACATAGCCTAACAGTCTTCCATACTTATCCCACTTCTGTACGTCAAACTCTATCGTTATCAAGTCTCCACGTTTAACCAGACCATTTACATATGCTTTTGCCTTTTTACCCATTTCGACAATCGTCTTTAAATCTTGTTCGCTCATGTTTTCATCTTTTTTTGCCTTCCTGTTTGCTCTACTCCCAGGCGTATCTATGCCTAAAAGCCTGATCCTTTTTTCCACGCCCCCGTAGAGAGCTTGTATTGTATCTGCATCTATTACCCTTGTAGCCATGGTTCTCTGTTGGGCATTAGTAATAGTAGATAAAAAGAGAGATAAAATAACAAATAGGATCGATAGCTTTCTTGTTGTGGTATACATGACTACTTCTTCTAATTTACAGTATCAATCTCCTCGCGTGCTTTATTTAACATATCTGAATATGTTTCAAATTTCATGGCAACATCTTTATCTGTCCCTCTTATATCATCTGCCTTTAATCGACAGATCCTGCTTAAACAGGCAACCACTTCCGGTATATAATATTCGTCAACAAGAAATTCAAGTTTTTCCATGTCGGTATCATTCATTTTTCCGCTCCCCATAAAAAGGTTAGAATTTCACTCTTGTCTAGTTCATCGTTAACAATCATATTGTACCACTTCAAGATTCAAAAAACCCTACTCTAATAAATTCATAACCACAGATTTTACCAATATTTTAGTTTTTCTCTGCGTGCTCTGCGTTAAATGTCTCTTTTGCCTTTAGCTTCATTGTTTATCAGGATTCACAAAAAGGCCAGTCCCTTAGCGATCGTCAACATCACCAGGCCGTGCATAATGATAAGGATGATAAGCGGACACAGGATCCAGAGACGGGCTGTAACTACCTGATCGGACGGGTTTGAACCCGTGTCGTTGGCAGTGCGGTCAGGCATATAGAAATGTACGGGAAAAAGAATAACAACCAAGCCTGTGATCAGGAACAGGACGCTCCACCCCAGTAGCCAACCGGGATAACTACCATCAAACGTCCCGTGTGCTTTAACATTGAAAAGAGATACGCACACCAAGGCTGCTCCTGCAGTTCCAAAGAGTGTAATTCCCAGAGCCTTCTTGCATTGTTTTAGACATCCGATCCAGGTCCAGTCGCCTGCTGGCGTCGTTCTAAGGCCGACTAGAGTAAGGACCCCAATAACGGTTGCTGCAGAGTTCATGATCATATCCCGCCAGCCATAAAATCGGCCAGGTAAAATTCCCTGCATCACTTCATCAACAACACCCAGCGAAGCGCCGCATATAAAAACAAGTAAGAATATCCCTCTGCCCCTGTAATCAATAGAAAGGGCCTCAAACAGAATCCATGACATGACCACATATTCTGGTATATGGATATATTTGTTCGGGTTGGGTTCTAATGAAATAAGGATCCAGGCGATGATCGTACAGGGAATTAACAGTATCAGGGTTTTTATATTCTTTTTCAGAGCCAGGACCACAATAGAAAAAACAACCCCCATTACGATGATGATGGTGAGGGGAACTTTTCCGGCAATTGCAGCTGAGAAGTGCTTAACAATAGCATTATAGACTACAATTAAATATGGGAGCAAGAAGGTATAGACTGCCACTAAAGTCCACAACAAGACTCGTAGCATGGAGACGATTTCTTTATGCCTCGTTTGAGAGGTCATGTCTGTATGATATGGTTTGTGTGTTATTAATACTTATTCAATTATCTGGCACTTGTTAACATTACATCTAAACGGCACGCCACTTTTTGGCGTGCCGATTTGGAGATTATGGGTCAGTTCATTTTGTTTTTATTTTCTTCCTTGAAGTTTTCTTTTTAGAGGCAGATTTTCTGGCTGCTTTTTTTTCTAATTGCTTAGGTTTTGCTCCATTTTCTTTCTTATTGCTTTGCTCAGAGAACACCTCAGCTATAGATTCACAATGAGGGCACTCGCCAGGAGGGCTATCACCCTCATGAACGTAATTACATATAGAACATTTCCATTCTCTCATATTTTAACCTCCTTTAACGTTAACATTATTTGCCATTAAAATGATGGTTTTGAAAGGAACCAGACACGCTCGTCGCTTCTGCGGAATCCAACAATGCCATATGTTCGGGCTATATCATATACATACTTCCAGCTTTCTACATCCTCACTGCCTTGAATATCAGTAGGGTCACCCAATTCTCGTATCACCTCTTCTTTAGTCATATCTTGACCTATTTGTGCCCACATATATTTAATCTCTTTCTTTGTTATTACTGTTGAAGTCGAAAAATCAGGATCCTGGGGCTCCATCAAATAACATCCGGTGATAGACAATATTATTATAAACAATATTATACTTTTCATTACAATATCCCTCCATTTGTTACCGTCTTTATACATCGGGTGACTTTTCCCCTTGACTAAGCTGAATCTCTCCGTCAATGATCTCAGCTTGAATCGGCCCGGCGTACTCTTCCTCCACCGTTAACGCTTCATCGTCAAGAGCTTCAAGCTCCTTGCCTATGTCAGCTACTAGCTCTTCAAGCTCATCTGTAGAGACATCACAGTCCAGCAGGACTGTCTTATCATCTTCCGCTTTTCGCAGATTAAATTTCTTGTGAGTTTTCCCATGGTGAAACCGCAGAACGCAAAATGATTTATAGAGTATTAAAGTTATAATAATATATTGTGAAGAATTATCAGAATGACAGGTAGAATGGGTTGCGCGTCCCCGCCAGAATGCAGTCGCACGCCTGAATGACTTGGTCGGACGGGAGCTGGCGACCGGAGTCATCCGGGCGACAGCGAAACAAACCCATCATTTTATGTTTGTGGGTGATAGAAGGTAGTTACACCCCTTTAGCCGCATTACACAGTTACAGATCTTCAGACAACATGCAGCTCAGGTTTTGAATCAATTATTTATTATAAAATCAAGAATTCCTATTATTTCTTCGTTTTTGACTTACTGGCAGTTTTCCTGGTCTTCGTTGTTTTTGGAGCTGCCTTTTTCACAGCCTTTGGCCTGGCGGCTAAAACCTGATCAAGTTTTCTTGAAGCTTCAGCTTGTTTTCTTTCGAGCCTATCTATAGCGGTTTGCATCTGTCTTCTTTTGCCTGCTTCTGAGAGTTCAGGCGTTCTTGCTGGTCCTACGTTGTTCTTATCACTTTCAGCCCGAATACGCCATGCTATTAATACAACACCTAAAATACCTAACATTAATATAATTGCGAGAAAATCGCTACTCATCCTTCTCCTCCATAAAAAAGGTCCCAGGTAATATCAAAATATGAATAATGAATTATAGAATCTTGGGCTAAATCTTTGATTATGTTATTGAAGCCCTCCTGCCAAAAGCAAAAGGTTGGTGATTATATACTAAAATACTCTGAAATGTCAAGTATTAAGTATAAGAAGCGAGACAGTTTATGGGATTATATTCTGTAAACTGCCTATATAGCATGTCTTTTCCTGATCACTGATCCTGTATAACAAAATTAGCGCCGTCATCTGTTGCCGGTAAGTAGGAACCTATAGGACACAGCACTTTACTATCCTTATCGCAGCGTATAACAAGTTTCCACAATGCATCAAGGTTTTCTTTCTCATGCTCGGATTCTGGAGCCAACTTTATCCTTGTGTCACTTTCAATTGAAATCTTCATTAATAGCCCCTTTCAGCTTTTCTAAGTACATTAAAGTTATTTATCTGCCATTGGCAATTAATGCATTTTACTGCAGATAATATTGATTTCAATTAAAATAATTGTGCATACAAGGTTCACATTGATACATCTCTCACTCACATTTTTCGAAGAAATCTATAATTAAGTGAAAAAGACTCATTTCCTTGATGAAAAGAACAAATCTTACCTGTATTATATTGAAATATAAAATAATGAATGCTACTATTCTATAATAGTACTATAACACCAACAATAATCTAAATGCCATAAATCATGTTTGGAAAAAAGAAAGATAAAAAATCGGAGCCATCTGTCCCGAAAAGCCCGGATGTCCCTAAACCATTAAATGATATCCAAAAAGGATTCAAAGAAGAAAATGAATTCAGAAATGATGCAAAAATGGCGTATCAAACACCTGACTGTAAGATTAAAGGTACAATCAAATTTGATGGGCCAATGAGGATTGATGGAAAGGTTGACGGACAAATAATAACTGACAGCGGGGACCTTGTCATTGGTGAAACAGGCACTGTCAAGGCGGCCATTACTACAAAAAGTGCCATAGTTGAGGGCCGGGTGGAAGGGAAGATCACAGCATCCGATAAAGTAGCACTTAAGAAAAAAGCACACCTTATCGGTGATCTAAAGGCAAAAACATTGGTTGTAGAAGAAGGGGTTGTTTTTGTCGGACGATGTAATGTTAAACCCTGAATGAATTACGAATTACTTTTTAAGATGAAAGTAATCATATATTGTATTTGCGTCTTTAGCAGTAATACTTTTAACTTTACTCAACCCGCTTAGTGAGGCATTCCGTACCTTCTGCGTGTCTCCGAAATGCTTCAACAGGTTCTTCTTCTTAACCTTCCCGATTCCAGGTATCTTATCAAGGGGTGATTTGTAATACTGCTCCTTCCTCAATTTCTTATGATACGCTAAGGCAAATCTATGTGCCTCATCACGAACATTTACCAAAAGTCTTAGCTCGGAAGATTGCTGATTTAAAATAATTGGATTAGCCCTGTCACATATAAAAACACGTTCATCCAGCTTCTTCTTAGAACCATCATTTCCTATATCCTTCATCTTACCTTTTGCAAGTGCTATAACATCCACCCTGTCAACACCAAGTTCATCAAATACCCTCTTGGCTATACGCAAGTGTCCCTTCCCACCGTCAATAACCGCAAGATCAGGGAAATCATCTTCCCTGAATGCCCTTGAATACCTCCTCGTTAAAACTTCGTACATCATTGCGTAATCATCGGATTTGGAAACCGTCTTAACCTTATACCTCTTGTATCTACTCTTTACTGGCTTGCCACCTTCAAACGTAACCATCGAGCCTACAGCTTGCTTTCCCCTGATATTGGATATATCAAAACACTCCATCCTCTTCGGTATGTTTGTCAGTGTCAGGTGTTTCTTTAAAGAAGCCATAACCGCTTCTATATCGTCAGCAGTCCCCTGGTGAATTTTAAATGCATTTTTAGCATTATTTATAGCCATCTCCAACAGCTTAAGCTTCTCTCCTCTTTTTGGACATAGCACCTTTGTCTTGTGCCCTTTTTTCTCACTCAACAGTTCTTCTAATATTCCCTTGTCTTCACTTTCAACAGGCATCACTACCTCATCCGGGATAAATCTTGTATGGCCGTAAAACTGATTAATAAAGGAGCAGAAGACGTTGTCTAGCGTATTATTCATGGTTGAGAATCTGTACGATGCTATATCCTCAAGATTACCGTTTCTTATAAACATTGCCTGAATCTGTATACGATTCCCCTCTCCGAAATATCCAAAAACATCCCTGTCCACAAATTTCATCGTACTAATCTTCTGTTTCTCCACGGTCTTCTCTATTGCCGTTATGCGGTCCCTGAACTTTGCCGCTTTTTCATATTTCATCACCTTTGATGCCTCATCCATTTGCTTTCTCAGTACCTTCAACAACTCCATATTTTTACCTTTGAGAACCAGGACAATCTCATTTATTAACCCCTTATACGCCTTCTCATCGATCATATCACAGCACGGCGCCACGCATTTTCCTATCTGATGATACAGGCACGGCCTCACCCTGCTTTTAAACACATTGTTTGAACATTTCCTGATAGGAAATATACTATTTACATACCTCAATGTATCGCGCACTGCCCTTGCAGAAGAATAAGGCCCGAAGTAAAGAATACCATTTCCTTTCCTCGACCCCTTACCTCTACCGGAAGACGGTTCAACCTGCCTGACAGTAACCGGAAAAGGAAACTTCTGGTTCATATCCAGCTTGATGGATACAAATGTTTTGTCATCACGCAGATTAATGTTGAATCGAGGTTTGAATTGTTTAATCAGGTTGTTTTCAAGAATGAGAGCCTCTTTCTCTGTATCCGTCAAAACAAAGTCAATGTCAGCAATCCTCTTTACAAGGAATTTAATAAACAACCTTTCATCCCCTGAACTCTGAAAATAGCTCCGGACACGGTTTTTAAGGTTCTTTGCCTTGCCGACATAAATAACCTCATTCCTGGAATCCTTCATCATATACACACCCGTAGCTGTTGGAATAATCTCCAGCTTCTTTAATAGTTTCTTATTTTCAATCTTGATCATTTCCTATATTTCGTGACTATACAAGATGTAAATATGTAATCTAAGCGCATTTAATAATACCAGAATTCATTTCAACTACAAATCAGTTTTAACTCTTTAGGCAAGTATAACAAGATTTACAGGATTTTTTGTTCTTTTTTTAATGAATTATTTAATTTATAATTTACATATCTATATTTACCATATAACCTTATCCTGTAATTAGCGCAAAATGAAGGATCGTTCAAAACTCATCACCGAACAAAGGAATTCAAAGACACTCGACATTGATAGTAAATCAACGTCAGAAATTGTAGATATAATCAATACCGAGGATTCAAACGTAATCGATGCCATTAATAAGGAGCGTCAGAGTATCACAAAGGCCGTAGACTTAATCGTTGCATCATTCCGCATAGGAGGACGTCTGTTTTATGTAGGAGCCGGTACAAGTGGAAGGTTGGGTGTACTAGATGCCTCTGAATGCCCCCCTACTTTCGGCACTGACCCTGAGTTAGTCAAAGGTATAATCGCCGGGGGAAATGATGCGCTTACGAGATCAATTGAGGGAGCAGAGGACAGGCATGAGGATGGTGAGCAGGCTGTTAAGGAACATGGCATAAAACCTGAAGATACCGTAGTCGGTATTGCCACAGGCGGCACTACACCATTCGTTCACGGTGCTCTGGCCCAGGCAAACAGCATTGGTGCAACTACCATATTCCTGTGTTGTAATCCTGACACGGACCCCGCTGAGGAGGTTGATGTCATCATCAGACCCATAACCGGGCCGGAGGTAATAACGGGTTCTACACGCATGAAGGCAGGCACTGCAACCAAGCTCATACTGAATACGCTTACAACTGCAGCTATGATAAAGATGGGAAAGGTGTATGAAAATCTCATGATCGACCTTCAGGCAAAGAACGTAAAGCTTAAAGACCGTGCAGAGAGGATCATAATGGTTCTTACAGACCTTGACAGAGACTCTGCCGACAAACTTTTGACGAAAGCAAACGGCAACGTAAAAACAGCCATCGTTATGCATAAACTACAAACCGGATATGAAGAAGCCAGCAGGGAACTGGAGAAACATAACGGTTTTGTGAGAAAGGTGATAAATAGTTAAGCATGCGTAATTTTAAAGGTATCTTAATTACAGGCATAAGTCTGATCTCGGTAATTGCCGGAATCACTGTTTTCTTTTTAAGTGGTAACGGAAGTGATTCCGGAAGAAATAGAATCAAATTTAAAGAGGTAATTGTTGAGAGAGGCACCTTCCAGATTATCGTTATGGCCAACGGTGTTGTGAAGTCTATAGATCGAATTGAAATCAAATCAAAAGCAAGTGGAGAAATAGTAGAGTTACCTGTAGAAGAAGGTGATTTTATTAGTCAGGGAGATCTAATCGCACGACTGGATCAGAAAGATGAGCGTGCCGAGGTAGCCCAGGCGCAGGCAGATTTTGATATAGCAAAGGCAGAACTCAAACAAGCTCAGAGTACGTTTGAGCGACGTAATCAGTTGTTCCAGGACAACCTCATTTCAGAGGAAGAGCAAGGTCAAATCACACTTGATTTAGCAGTGGCAAAAGGAAAGGTTATTCAAGCGTCTACTACCCTGGAACGCACGCAAGAGAGGCTAAGCGAAGCAGTAGTTCGCGCCCCAATCGATGGAACCATTCTACAGAAATACGTTGAAGAAGGACAGATTATTGCTTCCGGCGTGAGCAACGTCAGTGGTGGAACTCCCATTGTTGATATAGCAGACATGAGTTCCGTATACATAGAAACCGGAATTGATGAAATTGATATTGGAAAAGTTCAAATTGGGCAATTTGCTACGGTGATCGCAGAAGCTTATCCGGAGTTAGAATTTAACGGAGAAATTGTGCGCATCGCTCCGGAAGCCAAAATTGAGCAGAATGTAACCCTTTTCGACGTAGTAGTGGAAGTGAAGAATAATGATGGCAAGCTAAAGTCTGGTATGAATACCAGAGTAGAAATCGAAATCGTAAAGAAGGAGAACGTACTTTTAGCCCCTGTCATTACCATGCAAATTCCTGATGCTAAAGATTTGGGAGACTACCAGAATAGAGATGCTAACGTACGATCGGTTCTATTAAAACAGGAAGGTAAATTTATACTGCAGATAGTAGAAACCGGACTTTCCAATTTTAAGCAAGTGATCATTTTAGCCGGTGTTGAGGAAGGCAGTATTCTGGGCGTACCAATGACATCACGATTGAAAAATGAAAATGATCGTCTTGAGGCGCGTATAAGAAGCAGTCGCAGTTTTGGATCTAAAAAACGTTCACCCTCATCGAAATAGAGAAATAGCCTTTAGTGGTGTAATAACTACAGCGCAAGAAATCAAAGGTTAGTACATATTTCCTTATACAAATATCATTCTAATACTAAATGTAGTTAGTTATTCCCCATCCCGGTTAACTATAAATCGACTACACTCACTTAATCCGGATTAACCATGATCATTCTTGAGAATATTCTAATGGCATTGCAAAGCCTCAAGACGAACCCCCTGCGATCAGTATTAACACTCACCGGCATTGCAGTGGGAATTGGTGCGGTACTCTACGTCGTTATTCTTGGGAATATTACTCAACAAAGAATCAATGACCGTTTGGAATCATTAGGATCAAACGTATTGTTAATACGTCCAGGCTATTCCCACATGAGAGGAGTTCGTACCGCTCAAAATGTTATCAATCTAAAATGGGATGAAGCAAAAGAGATTAAAACGACATCGGATGTTATAATTGCTGCCGTCCCTAGATATACAGGACAGGGGGTTGCTGAATTCAAAGATCAAAATTGGAGCACCCGTGTAACAGGAACAACTCCGGAATACGAAACAGTTAATAACGATCATCCCATTGAAGGGAGGTTTTTTTCTGAAGACGAGCTGAATAGAAGAGCGCGCGTATGCCTGCTGGGTGCCACAGTACACGAGAAGCTGTTTGGAAATCATTCTCCAATAGGTGAATCAATCATAATCAACTCAAAGAGATTCACAGTAATAGGATTGCTTGGTGCAAAAGGAGAAAGTTGGCACAATCCGGATGACGTGGTATTTGTTCCTCTTACCACTGCACAAGAGCGCCTGTACGGAGTAGACTACCTTTCCAGCATCCTTGCACAAATGCGCTCTGCTGACGATTATGATGAATCCCTTTTTGATATTGAAACGATCCTGAGGCGTAACCACCGCTTACGTTCTGATGATGAGAATGATTTCCGTGTTCGAAGACAGGATTTATTTCTTTCAGCAGTTCAGGAAACCAACCAGGAAATAGCTAACTTTATCATTATTATTGCACTCGTGTCTCTGATAGTCGGTGGCATAGGCATTGCCAACGTGATGCTGGTAACAGTTACAGAGCGCACTCGCGAGATAGGTCTCAGACGAGCAATTGGAGCAAAAAAGTTTCATATTCTTACTCAATTCCTTGTTGAAGCAGTGATTCTTGGAATTATTGGTGGTATATTGGGAACAGTCGGATGCATGGGCTTTAATTATTTCTTTACAGGTAACGGCTTGAGCATTCCATTAAACTGGGTCGGTTATAGTTTTATCATTTGTTCCGGAATCGGAAGTATTGCAGGCCTGTATCCTGCATTTCAAGCTGCCAATAAGAATGTTATCGACGCTCTCAGATATGAATAGGGCAACAGAATCTTTTAATATTAGTAAAACAACCGTTTAATAACCTGAAACACAAAAGCAATGCTTATAAAAATGAATAATGTATTCAAGACGTATGTATTGGGAGAGGTAAAAGTACCTGCACTGCATGCTATAAGCTTGAATCTTGAGGACAATGAATATGTGGCAATCATGGGACCGTCCGGGTCCGGAAAGTCTACATTGATGAACATTATGGGATGTCTGGATACACCGACTACGGGCACATATTATCTTGGTAGGAAAGATGTAAGCAGCTTGAACGACAATCAATTATCTGATATCAGGAATACAAAAATCGGATTTGTTTTTCAAACATTCAACTTGCTGCCTCGCTCATCTGCCCTGCGTAACGTTGAACTGCCATTGATCTATTCCGGTATGCCCTCCCTCAAAAGAAAACAATTAGCCATGGATGTACTAGAACGAGTCGGCCTGAATGACCGCATGATGCACAAATCAAATGAGTTATCCGGAGGGGAGCGCCAAAGAGTTGCCATTGCCAGAGCGCTGGTAAACAAACCATCCTTGATTCTGGCCGATGAACCTACCGGAAATCTTGACAGTAAGACCGGTGAAGAGATCATAGAAATCATGCAGAGGCTACACGAACATGGGAATACTATTATTTTAGTAACTCATGAAGAATATATTGCTAAACAAACCAAACGTATCATTCGACTACGTGATGGCGTTATCGAGAGTGATGAAAAAAAGATATAAAAGAAGCCATCGTCATGCATAAGCTGCAAATTGTCTTACAATTTACATGAAAATATGGTAATTTCCCTTATAAAATTTATCGTAATTATTCTTCTAAGTCTTATCACTTTAACTCAGACGTATATAGTGTATGCTGACAATGAAAGCAAAGGCTCAAATATAGATAACAAAGAAATAGAGAAAGCTGTTTTTGCTGGCGGTTGCTTCTGGTGTATGCAGAATCCATACGACGAATTAAAGGGAGTTGTGTCAACCGCCGTTGGTTATACCGGCGGAAATAAAGACAACCCTACATACGAAGAGGTGTGTTCCGGTAACACAGGACATGCTGAAGCCATTGAGGTATTGTATGATCCCTTACAAATTTCTTATACAGAATTGCTCAATGTTTTCTGGAGAAATATCGATCCTACTACACTCAACAGACAATTTGCCGATGCAGGAACACAATATAGAACAGCCATTTTTTATCATAACGAGGAACAGAAGCAATCAGCCGAATCATCAAAACGGGAAATGGAGCAGTCAGGCATTCATGATGACTCAATCGTTACTGAAATTACACCGGCCTCTACGTTTTACAAGGCCGAAGATTACCATCAGAAATATTACGAGAAATGCCCCCTGAAGTATAAGATGTATAAGTCCGGATCAGGCAGAGAACAATACCTGGAAGACATGTGGGGAAACTAAGTTTGCCCGCCCGGCAAGCCGTTCGGACGGGAAGTGCCTTAAGTGAACTAAAGTGCCTAAAGCTAAGACGAAATCCACTACTTTAGCTCACTTCAAACTTTAGGCACTTTTAACTTTTTATTTAAAGGAGAAATGATTGAAGGTCCTTATATCTGATAAATTGTCTCAAGAAGGCATTGATATTCTTGATAATGTTGATGGGATTCAAATAATTTACAAAACGAATCTGAAACCGGAAGATTTGAGAAATGAAATCAGGGATGTTCAAGCGCTCATCGTGCGTTCTTCAACTCAAGTTACCAGAGAGGTTCTTTCAGAAGCAAAGAAACTAAAGATTATTGGAAGGGCCGGTATCGGAGTTGATAATATTGATTGTTCTGCCGCTACTGAACGTGGAGTTGTCGTTATTAATACACCCAGCGGAAACGCTACCACAACGGCTGAACATACTATTGCCATGCTCATGTCTCTGTCCCGCCATATTCCACAGGCAGACAGAAGTATGCATCAGGGAGCCTGGGAAAAATCGAAATTTACCGGTACGGAGATTACTGGAAAAGTCTTGGGTATATTCGGGTTCGGCAATATTGGTAAGATTGTTGCCGACCGCGCTCTTGGCCTCAGAATGAGAGTCCTGGTCAGTGACCCGTTCCTGAATGAACAAATTGTCGCAAAACATGGATTTGAACTGGTTTCCAATGATGTTCTTTTTGAACGATCCGATTATATTTCAGTACACGTCCCTCTCAATGATACTACCCGCAACTTGATTGACCATAAAACTATCCAGTCAATGAAAACCGGCGTTAGTATACTCAATTGTGCCCGTGGCGGAATTGTCAATGAATCTGCCCTTCTGGATGGTTTGAACTCCGGAAAGATTGCAGGTGCTGCTATTGACGTATTCGAAGAAGAACCGCCTCAAAAAGACAATCCACTTTTAACGCATGACAGAGTTATATGCACACCCCATTTAGGAGCTTCTACAGCAGAGGCACAGGTCAACGTTGCTATTCAGGCTGCAGAGCAGATTCGAGATTATCTACAGACCGGAGAAATTCGAAACGGGGTAAATTGTCCATCTATCAGTTCTGAAATGCTTAAGCTGCTCAGCCCTTACCTTAAAATTTGTGATAAATTGGGCTCTTTCCAAGGACAAATCTATCGTGAGAATCAGGCGGAAGTCAGAAAATTAACCATCAGCTATTCAGGTTCAGTAACCGACTATGATACCGGAGTACTGACATCCGCATTGGTACATGGATTCCTGAATACCATTCTGGATGCATCGGTTAATTTTGTAAATGCACTCAGTCTGGCTGAATCCAGAGGTATCGTGGTTGAAGAAAACGTTGTGCATCACGTACAGGATTTTGCCAATCAGATAATCTTTTCAGTTTCTGATGGAAAACAGACTAATCTGATTGCAGGCACTGTATTTGGAAACAAAAATTATCGATTTGTACGATTTAACGATTTTTACCTGGAGGTCATACCGGATGGTTATCTCCTGGTTCTTCATAATTATGACAGGCCCGGGGTGATAGGAAGAGCCACTTCTATCCTTGGAGAGCATAATATAAATATTTCCCGCATGCAATTGACCCTGGGAAATTCCTATCAACCTGGATCGGATACATCATGCCTTCAAGAAGCCGTATCCTTTATCAACATTGACCAACCGGCCGATGAAACGATACAGGAAGAGCTGAAACGGTTAGACAATATTATTGCTGTCCATCAAATCGACTTGAATTAAATTTATCCGATTTAGAGTGTTTTCAATTCGTATGGCAAATCAAGATAAAAAACAAGGAAATAATGCACGACCATCATGGGATGATTACTTTATGGAAGTGGCTAATGCAATTTCCAAGAGAGCAACATGTGACCGTGGAAAAAGCGGCTGTGTAATTGCAAAAGACCGGCAGCTCATCGTCTCAGGATATGTAGGGTCTCCAACCGGATTTCAGCATTGTGATGAAGCGGGACACCAGATCAAGAAGGTAACTCATGAAGATGGTGAGGTTACTGAACACTGTATGCGTACCGTCCATGCCGAGCAGAATGCTATTTGCCAGGCAGCTAGAATCGGAGTTTCAATATCAGGCGCTACTCTCTATACCAGAATGACCCCGTGCAGGACGTGTGCAATGCTTCTTATCAATTGCGGTATTAAAAGAGTCGTTTGTGAACGGAAATATCACCAGGGAGAAGATTCAGAAAAAATGTTCAGGGAAGCTGGTATTGAACTGGTTTACAAATTCAATGAACACCAACTGTACTCAAACAAAAAGGAGGAAAATTCATGAAAAAATCTTTAGGGGCAAAACCACTCGCCCTTCCAACGCCTGTCTGGATAGTCGGAACATATGATAGAGAAGGTAAGCCGAATGTAATGACAGTGGCCTGGGGTGGGATTTGCTGTTCAAAGCCCGCATGTGTCAATGTATCTCTGAGAAAGGCAACCTATACCTATGATAGTATTATTGAGCGTAAAGCCTTTACTGTAAATATTCCATCTGAAAAGCATGTTATGGAGGCCGATTATTTCGGGATTGCCTCAGGCAGAAAGAGAGATAAATTTGCAGATACAGGGCTCACTCCTGTAAAGAGTGACCTGGTCGACGCCCCTTACGTGGAAGAATTTCCATTAGTATTGGAATGCCGGATGATCCATAAGGTTGAAATCGGGTTACACATACAATTCGTTGGTGAAATAATGGATGTTAAGGCTGAAGAATCTGTACTTGGAGGAGAGAAAGGGCTTCCTGATATTGATAAGGCTATGCCATTTATTTTCGCTCCCGGAAGCCGTACATATCACGGAATAGGAAAGTCCCTTGGAAATGCATTCTCTATAGGAAAAGAAATACCAGGCTTTAAAGATGAATCTTAGGAATTAATAAATTGGAGAATTCCGCACTGGAATCCTCCCGAAAGGGAGGAAGTATAATCCCCTACTTTCGTAGGTCATGCCCGAGGCAGATCCGCCTAGGCGGAGAATCCATTCAGGAAATTAAATGCTAAAGAAGATTAATCATATTAATATGGTTGTCAGTAATCTTGATGAGGCAAAATCATTTTTTATCCAGCTTGGTTTTACAGTAGGAGATGAGTCCGAACTGTCAGGAGAGTGGATATCTTCTATAGTTGACCTGCCGGATGTCAGGGCACGATATGCTACATTGAAGTTGCCTGGCACAGAAACAAATCTGGAACTAATTGAGTACGCTTCACCACCATCTGAACGAGATCCTGATATGGGCAAGGCAAACCAGATGGGATTCCGCCATATTGCGTTTGAGGTAGAAAATATCGATGAGATAGTTCAAGACTTGAAAGATAAAGGCATTAAATTTATCAGTTCAATCCATACTTATCCCAAGACAGGTAAACGTCTGGTCTACTTCTGGGGGCCGGACGGAATCTTATTAGAGTTGGCACAGTATTGAATAAATGACATTGGATATAAAAAACATATTTGCAACCATTAAAACCCGATCTCCTGAAGAGATATTTGAGACAATCATCAAGACAAATCAATTTAAAATAGAGCGAATTATATCCAGCGGGCAATCAACCGATAAAGGAAAATGGTATGATCAGGACGTAGACGAATGGGTAATCTTACTGAAAGGAAGTGCCGGTTTGCTATTTGAAATCAATAACGAAGAAATTATTATGAAACCGGGTGACTATGTCAACATACCTGCTCACCAAAAACATAGAGTAGAGTGGACTGATGCCAATGAAGAGACTATATGGCTGGCCGTCCGCTATCGGAACGAAACCTGCGAAGTATAACTCATTTCGGACAGGCACAGATAAAGAGATTTGTGCTATCAGCAGGCTTTAGGCTGATGTTGATATAACAACGCTTTAACACTCAACAAATATCTTTACAAACCACTCAAGAAGATATGCAAGATATTCAATATCTATATAAGCCTCTGCGCTGGTGTCCAGATGCAGTTTGCAACTTGACGGGAATTCTTCATCGGCCTCCCAAAAGCATAAGTACATTGGCACACGTGGCAAAAGCTTAAACCCGCAAACATAGTCTGCCTTAATTTTCCCATGAACTTCTACTCCTTCAAGCTCCCTACAACGCTCCTTCAGACCGCTCATATTATTATCAAATTTTCCTGCAATCTTGGTCTCCGCCTTCTTTTGAAACGCCTTTGAATGAGAAGCCGTATTGGGAAAGTGACCCAATGAAACCCAATCTCCCGTCAAAGAAATGTTTCCTTTCATACGAACATAGTCATAGATTATGATCTTTGACCATGAGTCCTGACAATATTGATTGCCTTTGAACAATCCTTCGTTACGTACCTCATACTCGTTATTCATCATTTTGAGCCTTATTACTCCCCCGCCATTTCTGTCTTCATAATTCCCACCAATGGCTTCAGCAGCCTCTTTTAAGTCAACGCACTTAATCTCTTCTTCTAATTCATTACTTACACGCTTGTAATTATTCCCCATTGTCACTATAGGTTCTTCCGTTAAGTTCTCTTCATCTTCGTGTTTAACATAAGGACATTCTGACATCTTACACTGTGCATTTTTCACCTTCAACGCAAACGCCATGCACGTAGATTCGCCACATTCTCTACAATTAGTTCCCGGTAGTTTTTTATATATCTCAATCATTTATTTTAAAGACACGAATTACACAAATTAACACTAATGTTTATTCTTAGAACCTCTTATTCCTCATTGTTATCAGCGAATAAAGACCAGTAGCGCTGAAAAAAGAAGGCTGTAACTATTGCATATAATATCGTTATACAAAGGCTGTAAAAGGCCCATGTTGGAAACCCAAGAATATTACCTGATATGAATTCTGTAAAAAACCATGGAACAGAGGCAACAATAAGAAAGGCAGATATTAAACACACTCTGAGCTTTGTCATAGATTCCCTTCTGTAATGCTAAATTGACTTTCTTTCTTTGAAATATACATTATTTATTTGTACTAATCAACATTTCACAGGCATTCTCTTGTAGATAGAAGTTATTCCAACAGTCAGAAAATTAGCCGCAAGGCCCCACACACCTGCATGTATTCCCCATGGTTTAGGCTCAATGGATAACCCTATTGAATTTGAGAACATTATAAATAGCGTTATACAGATCCCGATTGAGAGCCCTGACAGTATTGATCTGCTATGCAGTGATTTAATATGCAGCCCCAGAAAGATGGCAGGCGCCACCTGGCACAGAATTTGAAGTTTAATCTCAGTCAATCTCCATATTGTCTGTGGAAGATTGACAGCAAAATAAGCCATACAAGCCATTAAAACCCATGAAAATATCTTGCCGGTTCCTGTTAGATTAGATTGAGATGCCCCCGGTCGAATACGCTTGTATATGTCCTGTGTAAATAGTGATGAAATTGCAAGAAGTGCTGAATCAACGGTGGACATTATTGCTGCAACTGCAGCAGAAAGAAATAGGATGATAAAATATTTTACTCCCGGAATGTGGACAGACATGTCATTTAATAAAAGCAAAGTAATTTCCTCACTGCCCTGCTTGTCAAGTCCGGGAAATCTGGCCAAGCCAACTATGCCCACCATGACCAGAAAAAATGTTGTTACGATAGGCATAAAAATCATTATCTGAAATGAACGTCTCAGGGTCTTTGCATCTTTAGCGGCATAAATACGTTGAATAGCCTGTGGGTAGATTGAGATTCCAAACATTATAATTATTATCGTACTAAGCCATAATCGCTTTTGTTCAATATCGGGGGGATGCCACAGGTCAGGCCGTGATATTACAAGGGTTTCGGCTACTGT
>CAJXKT010000025.1 GCA_913055705.1 uncultured bacterium | reverse complement strand
CTCCTACTGCAATATTCACTTGCAATCAAATAAAACTTGATTTATCATATTTATTTATTTTTATTAAAATGAAATCCATACCTCACGTAATTTCCTGGAATCTTACGAAAGCATGTAATTTATTATGCTCTCATTGTTATCTTCTAGCAGATAATATCCAACAGCTTGAGCAAGCTAATACCAACCTGTCAAGTGCCACACCCAGCCAAGGCACTCTCAACTTTAACCAGATGCAATGCGGTACAGCAAGTACTGCTGATGAGTTAGATACCGACACCGCACTAAAGGTTATAGACGAGATCGCAGAGCTAAATCCAAACTTAATTCTCATTTTGACAGGCGGTGAACCGCTTTTACGAAAAGATATTTTTGATTTGTCCCGTCATGCATCCCGGAAAGGGATGATGGTACTTTTGGGCACCAACGCCTGCCTTATTAATGACGATGTTGCTAAGAAATTAAAAGACAATGGTTTCTCAGGTATAGGTATAAGCCTTGACTCTACACACCCTGATGTTCACGACTCAATCAGAGGCATAAAGGGTTCATGGGAGAGTGCTATCGAAGGAATGAAGGCGTGTAAAAGGCAAGGACTGGAGATACAGATACAAACCACAGTATTCAAGAAAAACTATGATGAAATTCCGGAATTGGTTGCATTTGCGAATGAAATGGGAGCAAGGGTCTTCAATCTCTTCTTCCTCGTCTGCACAGGAAGAGGTCAGGATATAACCGATATCACCTCAAAACAATATGAAGATGCGCTGAAGCAAATTTACAAACTCCATAATCAGTACGAGGGAGCGATGCTGGTCAGCGCAAAATGCGCACCACATTATAGAAGGATAGCATATGAGATGAATCCGGAATCGGCTTTAGTTAAATACTATTCAGGCGGATGTCCTGCGGGAACTAACTATTGCAGGATTACACCGGAAGGAAACGTCACTCCGTGTCCATATATGGATACATCCTGCGGAAATTTACGGGAAAAAAGTTTCGCGGAAATCTGGAATAACTCCGGTATATTAAATGAATTAAGAGAGGCCGATCTCAAAGGCCGGTGCGGCGAATGCGAGTTTGAGTCAATGTGCAAGGGTTGCCGTGCAAGAGCTTTGGTTACTACAGGTGATCAAATGGAAGAGGACTCATGGTGTGATTATGAACCCGGAAAATATGGAGGAAAGAAACTGACTTTCAAGGAAGAAAACACATTTGGCTTAGACAAAGAATTTGAGCTACCATGGAGTGAAGACGCAAAGAAAAGGCTGGGCAAGGTACCTTCCTTTGGAAAAGGAATGGTAATAAAACGAGTAGAACAATATGCAAGGGAAAAAGGATATTTTGAGATTACACCGGATATAATGAAGGAAGCAAAGGAGAAAATGGCAGTAGACAAGAAGGCCATGTTCCCATTTATGAATCTGCTTAAAAAGAAAGCTGCCAAAAACAGAAAGATTGAGTGGGAGACCGAGGCACTGGAACGGGTAAAAAACGCCCCTGATTTTGTAAGACCGGGAATTTATAAGCTTATGGAAAAGCGTGCAAAGGAAAAAGGTTACAAAGTAATTACCTCAGCGTTCCTGTCGGAGATAAGGGATGAATCTATGCAGTTCGCATCCAGGAGGATGAATAAGCTGGGGTTTGACGAACTCGATATGGAAGCATTCGATACGGCAAAGGCAAAAACAAAGAACAAAAAGAAAAAAGAGGTTATCGATGATATCAAGGATTTCCTCACTGAAAGGAATGTGAAGAACACAGAAATTATTGAGAAGTTCCAGAAATACCTGTCAACAGGAATAGAAGAGAAGAATAAGATTAAGAAGCTGGGAGAATAAAGGACTTAAGAATACATGAATTGGACGCCACAAAGAACTTATTCTATTTAATGCGTGCGTAGCTTATACATTAAACCATGGAGTTACCCATATATATTTTAAGTGAAATACTAATTTTAAAACCATTTTGATAGGCAACCCTAACATAGACAAGAACAAAAATGCAACTATCGAATATCTAATTATCCCTAATTTCTCAAGTATCGGACTATTCTTCATTTTCATAAGAAGATATGGTACCGCCATACCCAGGAAGAAATAAATACTAACAAGACCTCCACCAATGATAAAACCCAGCAAGGATTTTGAATCAATACCAATAAACTGCGTTAAATCGTAATTAGTATCGGCTACTATTCTGTGAGAGTCCCACTCCTCCCATGGCCAAAACCACAACCAGCCGGGCCCACGCATAAATACTCCAACTATTATCAATAAAATCCAGAGGACATGAAATCCAAAACAAAATGTCAATATCGCAAACTTTCTCTCCTTGAATGTATAATAACCATTGCCCTTAGGATTCATGTCAACATAAGGAATTACCATTAACCCCATTACTATCAACGAAGGAAACACTACCCCCGCAATCCATGGATCAAAATATACAAGCATTTCCTGTAACCCAAGGAAATACCAGGGGGCCTTTGCCGGGTTAGGTGTGAGGGAAGGGTCTGAAGGTTCCTCTAATGGTGCATCAAGTGCAATTGACCAGATCATCAAGATTATCATTACAATTATCGCTGCAAGAAATTCCTTCCTCAGCAAGTAAGGCCAGGTTTGGAGTTCATCCTCGGACACCTGTAAATCCTTCTCCTTCGCCAGCGATTCTCCCTTGACAAACGCCAGTGCACGATATCTTCCCTGATTAGTCTCTTTCTTATCAGGCATTTAACATTCCCTTCACAAAATTACTAAAAGTTTGTTGTGCAATACTAACACTAACACAAATTATGCTGTAGCTTCAGCATAAGAAAACCTCTGCATCTTTATTGCGTCTACGGGACACCGCTTTACGCAAAGGCCGCATCTTATACACTGCTCTTCATCTATGGCCATCACTGCATCCCAATCATCAGGCACTGCCCCATTGCGCACACCTTCCGCCTCTATCTTATCCCGGGAAACCATCATAATGCAATCTTGAGGGCAAATATCTATACACCCTCCGCAAAGGATACATTTGTCCGCATCGATGAAAATATTGTAGTGGCAGAGCAAGCACCTGTCGGCCTCTTTAGCGGCATTCTCCTTTGAAAAGCCAAGCTCAACCTCCTTTTCTATTTCCCATCTTTCACCCATTTCGACTGAATCCTGCTCCTGACGCGGTATGGCCTCATAACCAGAAACTTTCCTCACAGGATCTTTTTCCATTAACGTGTATTCAAACCTTCTTTCCTTACCGCCACTCAAATATTTGTCTATGGCTCTGGCCGCCTTTCTGCCATCACCTATTACTTCAATAGCGTTTCTAGGCCCTGTTATGAAATCTCCTCCTGCAAAAACACCCTCCTTGCTCGTTGTAAAACTCTCAGGATCCACTATAACAGTACCCCATTTTGTAAATTCAATACCTGATTTCTCCGTCATAAAACTTGCATCCGGAGCCTGACCTATTGCTGCAATCACCATATCTACAGGCAATGTAAATTCACTGCCGGTGATAGGCTCAGGCCTTCTTCTGCCGCTCGCATCAGGTTCTCCCAGTTTATTCTTTATACATTCTATAGCCTTTACGTTTGAACCTACATCTCCCAATATCTTTATTGGTGATGTCAAATAAAGTATTTTTATCGCCTCTTCCTCTGCCATGTTTACCTCAAGCTCACCTGCCGGCATCTCTTTCAGCGTTCTTCGATATATGATAAAGACCTCCCTTGCACCCAACCTTAAGGACGATCTTGCACAATCTATCGCAGTAAATCCTCCCCCTACTACCGCAACTCTCGATGGCACCTTCTTCTGATTTCCAAGGTTAATATCCTTCATATATGTAATACCGTGCAGCACTCCTTTCAGGTCCTCTTCTCCCGGTATATCTAATGCTACTGATTTATGTGCGCCTGCTGCTATATATACAGCATCATATTCTTCGACTAACTTATCAAACTCTTCTGAACTGTTTACAGGACTATTCAGTTTAAGTTTTATTCCAAGTTCCTTAACCCAATTGACTGCATCATCTATCTTATTCCATGGCAACCTGTAAGGAGGGATACCTACACTTAACATTCCCCCTGCCATAGGAAGCGCCTCAAAGATGGTAACATCGTGTCCCACAATAGCCAAATCGTTACCGGCTGCAAGCCCGGAAGGGCCAGCGCCTATTATGGCCACCTTCTTCCCTGTACTCTTTTTTGCGATTGAACTTCTTAAAGGAGATTTTTTGTCTGCAAAATCTGCTGCCGCCCTCTTAAGCGAACAAATTGATACCGGTTCATCAATTTTGCCCCTGCGGCAGGCACTCTCACATGGATGGGTACATACCCTGCCGAGTATGTGAGGGAACAAGTTTGCCATATAGTTTAAACCCAATGCGCCATCATAATCCCCCTCCTGGATCCTCTCTATATAGCTTGAAGCCGGAGTATTAACCGGACAGGCACTCTGGCAACTTATGTTCTCCCTGAACCAACTTTCATCAGCATGAACGATCTTATAATCCACTAAATCATTCCTCTATAATTCAAATATTATAACTAATCTTTTCCTTCTTCACTAAGCCGGTCATTCTGAAATGCCTGACTGAATGATAACCACGTAAAGAAAATCAACAGAATTATCAAACCAACTATCGGTATATTGTCTGGCTTGCTTATTATGTGCCAAAGGTTTTCCACTTCTTTCTCCTTTTATGAGATACTCGCTCAATATTAAGCAGACTACTCTACAGTTTACCCGAAATGCCTCCGTCCTTACGTATTCTCCAGAAATGCACTATTAAAAATGTACTTACTATCAGAGGCAAACCAATGCAATGCCATATATATGCCCTTAAGAGTGCATTACCACCAACCATCGAACCACCCAATAGTGCAAACCTTACGTCATTATAAGCAGTCATACCAAGTAACTCACCAAAAGGTCCCTCATGCCCCAGACCTGGTGTAGCCCGAGCCATATTAGTACCTACTGTTACAGCCCAGAATCCCAACTGATCCCATGGAAGCAGGTAACCTGTGAAACTCAAAAGTAATGTGAAAACCAGAAGGACTACACCTATCCCCCAATTAAATTCTCTTGGCGGTTTATACGAACCGGTCATAAATACTCTGAACATATGAAACCATACCGTTATCACCATCAGATGAGCACCCCACCTGTGAAGATTCCTCAAAAGTAAGCCAAAGGGTACATGGTACTCCAGCCCCTTCATATCCCAGTATGCGTCTCTTACATTTGGATGGTAGTAGAACATCAAGAAAACACCGGTTATCGTTAAAACAAGGAATGTAAAAAATGTGATACCGCCCATGCACCATGTAAATTTAAATAATGTAGCATGTCTTTTTATCTTGGCCGGATGGAGGTGGAGAAATGCATTGCTTATTACGGTCTGCGCCCTTGTCTTTGGAGTATCCTCTAGGCCATGACGAAAAAACGAACGCCATACCTGAGAATTGAGCATCAAATCCTTGCCTACTTTGATTATACCGGCAATATCTTTTGCCTTTATCAGCTCTCGTATATCTCGTATACTTAACTTATCTTTTCCTTCTCTATTACTCAATTTCGCCCCCCCCCAACCATTTCCCGTTTATATCGGAACAAGCAGGCTACGCCACTTGACGGGATATGGTAGATAAAACTATACTAAATACTATATAATGGCAAAGTTTCGCCTCACCGTTACCGAAGGGCTACACCCTTCGGCAACAAAGACAATTAACGACAACTACAAACATTCACTGCCAAATTGTACACATAGAAAGCTAAGAAACAATTCACAGGCCGCCTTTGCCACGCTCAGCGAGGCTTGTCGTGACACACAGACAGGCATTTACACTGAAAGAAATGCACCTGATTTATCCCATTCACCACGTTCGCCCCTGAACCTCACACTCTCATCAACCGAAAGCTGCCCATCATCTGCTATTGCCACTTTAAACCTCTCTAAAGGCCTTGGGGCAGGTCCTTCGATATTTACACCGTCAGGCGTAAAACCACTCCCATGACATGGACATTTGAACTTCCCCTCGGATGCCAGCCAGTTAGGCGTACAACCCAAATGAGTACATTTAGCCTGGATCACATATATCTTATCAACCTCTCTAACTATCCATACTCTGAATTTCTTTTTAAACCTCTCGCTAACCCCCACAGAATACTCAAATGGAAAGCCTACCTTATATTTTGTAGGAGGCTCATAAAGTATACGCGGAAAAAAGAACCTGATTGACGCACCAACCGCTGTGGCCACGAATGCACCTATAAAACCCCAGCCTAGCAGATAAAGAGCCCTCCTGCGGTTTACAACCTTGGAGTCGGTAAGTGTTTTTTCTTCTGTTGCTATTTGGCCGTTCATTTATTATTTTTTCTTCTTCAAATTAAAATCAACATTTGACGCTTTTCCTGATTCCACAGTTACGTCCTGGGTAACAGTCCTCAGCTTTTCATGCCACGCGCTCACCTTATAGGTACCGGGTGGTACATTTTCTATCTTGAAAACGCCATCTCTTCCGGTAACAGAAAAATACGGATTGCTCAATATTACAACGAAACCTGACATTTCTGCGTGTACATTACATAGAAGAGGTACGTCGCACACCTTATCAAACTTAACAGTTTTCACAACACCAACATCATAAGTACCCAGGTTAAACTGCTGACAACACTCCGGAGGTGAGAATAGATTGTGCCGTACCATATCACTGTTAGGGAAATCAATTGATGTTCCCTTTTGAACCGCGATAACATGAGGAACAAATGTTAAATTTAACTGATCAAGAATACCTTTTTCCTCTGGAGCAGGATAGTCGTTACCATTCACTTCTTCGATATAAACAACTACATCTTCAGGATGCCTGACTCTCTTACATTTTACGGCTCCCGTAATTGTGCCGCCATTATCTACTTTGACTTCAGTCCTGATCTCTTTTTTCAACGACTTTAATGCTTCTGCTAATTTTTTCTGCGCCTCCTTAGCCTGTTCTTCTGTAAGTGTCTTTGCCTCCTCTTGAGCTCTTACAAGGTTAGGAACACAAAAAAACGATACAATCAACGCCACCACAAAAAGACTCAAAAAAATTCTCATACTAAACCTCTCCTTCCATCTGCAAAAATAAATTATTAAAATAAAAATCTATTTTAATAAGTATTTCCTTTTTCGCAAGTATAATGCCAAATTATCGGAGAGATCAGAACCATTATACCGCTTTCTGTAAGTGCATGTAAATCAATAGAGTACATAAAATACAAATTTATCTTATACTGTTGCTTCCAGCCTGAAATTGTCAGCATTTGACAAAATGTCAATTGCCAAATGGCCAACTAAATCTTCTGCCGACACATTGTCACACAAAATTGATTGCAGCAATCAGGAAGCGAAAAGACATTATACTTTACCTGGCCATTATTAGAAAAATCAGGGTTTACTGGAAGTAACACCACTAAGGAAGACCTATGTGTCTGTTCTCATTGAAAGCACTCGACGGACTTTCAGTATAGTTAGATAAACCAGTATGCTGAAAATGGAAAAGCTTATCATTCCTAAAAGATACTCACCGATATAAAATGTTACTGACAGAATAAAGATCATATTTATAAAGTAAAATGCCGGCCCCATAAGGGCATTCCCGGCATATTCTGCAGACCACCCCATCTTCCTGTCTAACTTCTGGAAGCAGTATATAATTGCAAGCCCTACCAGAAACCATCCAAGAAAATTAGACAGAGGTACACCAAAGTATACGCCTTCTTCAGGATAGTAATATATCTGTCCGAGGAACCATTTAGAACCCATGAGGGACACAGGGTCTATTAATACATCCTGGAGTACAAAAAATATTGCAGAAAGAAAGAGTACCTTTTTAGAGTACCAGGGAGGATTTTGCAGTTCAAATCTCCACCCTTTCCTGGTGACAGGAGAAGACATTAACAGGGCGAGTGAATAGCTGAAATATCCCAGGAAGGAATATGAAATGGAATCCATAAACGGGACATTGGAAATGAATAACTCTTTCCCATGTGTTTCACCGGTATAATAGTAATAACCATAAGGTACTCCAATACGGGTAGAGCAGTACTCAGAAATGAAGGCAATAACATAAGCCAGGATGGTAAAGACTATTATCCTCTTCATCCCAAGCTGTAAACCACCGGCAACGAAATACAATCCCAACCACACAAAGACATACGGTCTTAATATGATAGTGGATATGAATAACCCAAAGATATCCATCTATATTTTTCTCATAACCCGCAGCAGTTTGTCTATTTCATTTTGTTTGGCATTAATCTCTTTCCATTTTGACTGAGGCATTATAACGCTCACATACAAACAGAGAAATCCTTCACAGTATGCGGTTCCAATTCTGTAAGATGTACCAGTGCATTATCCATCTTACCACTTGTATAAGCATCTTCTGCTTTGTCCCTGAGCATATTAATACGTTTATCAGAAACCCCACAAATGGCCGTTATAATTCCCCTCAAATCTTCTCTATCCTTCTCTATTAACCAGACAACGTCAGATATTCCCAACTCAAATGCCGCCTTCAACCCGCGCATCCCCTGCCCGATACTTTTCATGTCATATTCTATATCATGAATTACATCTTCTTTTCTTCCCTGGCTTGAAATGATTGAATCTGCCGGGGCAATTTGGGCAGAAATCATCTTCTGCGCCTGCTTCTTCAGGGCTTCTTTCACCTCAATGATTTTATTGCCAGGTTTTATATTACTGTAATACGCCCTTCTCTCTTCCCATGGTGCAAGCTCATCTAGATAAGTATCCATCCTTTTCTCCAAATAAAAACGTATATTTCAAACAAAACATCACAAATATTGTAAATAAGCTCAAGAAATATACATAAATAAGGTATGACGGTCAAGCCTATATTAATGCCTTAAAACCAACATTTTGACAGCGTCTGGTTTTTACAACAAGAAAATATAACAGAATTGCGGGGTGAGTAGATTATTAGCCTGTGTGTATGATCTGGATTACAGAGGAGTGATTAGACACAAGTTTTAAAGGAGATCTTTTTAATTCTTTTAACATCATTCCCCCCGGTTCTACTAATGGAAGTTACACGTTTGAACTCGAATTTGTGATCCTTAGCTTATATCAAAAGATATGTCCAACACCCTGGCCGAGTGAGTTATTGCGCCAACCGAAATTCTGTCCACTCCGGCATCCGCATATTCTTCAACATTTTCAATGGTAATATTGCCTGAGGCTTCTGTCAGGATGGCCTTGCCTGTTCCTGCACCTTGATTCTTTTCGATTTCCTTCACTATGTCAACGGCTTCTCTTATCTTTGATGGCTCCATATTGTCAAACAAGATTATGTCAACACCTGCATCCACCACGTCCTTGATCTGGCATAAATCTTCCACCTCGATTTCTATAAGCATTCCGTTTTCTATTTGTTCCCGAGCCGTTCTTACAAGCCTGCTGATAGCACCATTTTCTTTTTCTGATCCCATAGTCTTTAGATGGTTATCCTTTATCAGAATCTGATCGTATAATCCCATACGATGATTTATCCCTCCTCCAACCCTCACGGCATATTTTTCGAGGTAACGCCAGCCCGGTGCGGTCTTACGTGTATCCATTATCTGTGTCCCGTATCCCTTGATTTTTTCCGCAAACCTGTTTGTGGCAGTCGCAATACCGGAAAGTCTCTGCAGGAAATTCAGCACCAGCCTTTCTGCTGACAACAACGATAAGGTTAAACCCTTAACACTGCCAATTATTGTACCTTTCTTGACCCTCGAACCGTCTTCAATATTTGAGGTGAAAATCAAATTCTCATCTATTTGTGACAGGACGTATCCGGCAACCGGCAGACCTGCGACAATACCGGCTTCCTTCGCTATTAACATCCCTTTTGTTTCAGAACCATCGGGAATGAATATCTTAGAGGTTATATCTCCGTCTCCGATATCTTCCTTAATAGCCAATTGAACGATGTCTCTTATTTTTTCAAGATCAAGCTCTACCTGCATGTTCTACCTCTGTCTCTGACTGCAATCTGATAACCCTGTCACGTATTTCAGCCGCCTTTTCAAAGTTGAGATCGCTGGCTACCTGAAGCATTTCTTCTTCAAGCTCTCTTATATATTCCTGAGTTACGTATTCAGCCTCATCTTCTTTAACCATCTGCCTTGCAATCTTTTTTGAAGCACTTTCATCTTCAATACTTTTTCTTATTCCCTTACGGATGGTCTGCGGTGTAATATTATTCTGTTTATTATGTTCAAGCTGAATCCTGCGCCTTCTCTCAGTTTCATCCATCGCCTTTTGCATAGACTGCGTTACCTCATCAGCATATAATATAACCTCTGCATTTACATTTCTTGCAGTTCGTCCAATCGTTTGTATGAGGGATGTCTCGGAACGAAGGAATCCTTCCTTGTCAGCATCAAGTATTGCTACCAATGATACCTCCGGCAGATCAAGCCCTTCTCTCAACAGGTTTACGCCTACAACTACGTCAAACTTTCCAAGCCTCAGATCTTTAAGTATCTCTACCCGCTCAATAGCGTTAAATTCTGAATGCAAATACATTCCTTTAAGGCCCTCTTCTTTTATGTATTCACTCAAATCTTCCGCAAGCCGCTTGGTCAGTGTAGTTACAAGAACACGTTCTTTCTTGTCGACCCTCTTCCTGATCTGTTGAAGCAGGTCTTTAACTTGAGTTTTAGCAGGCATTATCCTCACTATTGGATCAACAAGCCCTGTCGGCCTTATTATCTGCTCAACTACCTTGCCATTGCGCTTATCCATCTCATATTCCGATGGTGTTGCCGAAACAAATAACACCTGATCAACCATTGATTCCCATTCGTCAAAACGCAAGGGCCTGTTATCCAGCGCCGAAGGAAGCCTGAAACCATATTTGACGAGAGTTTCCTTCCGTGACCTGTCTCCCGCATACATACCGCGAATCTGAGGAACTGCGACATGAGACTCATCAACAATCATGAGAAATTCATCTGGAAAATAATCAATCAATGAGTATGGCCGATCTCCCGGTGCCCTCCCGCTGATATGCCGGGAATAGTTTTCAATACCGTGGCAATAACCTATCTCTGACAACATCTCCATATCGTAACGTGTCCTTGCCTCCAGGCGCTGTGCCTCGAAATCTTTTTTTTGAGAACGCAACTCCTTCAACCATGCATCCAACTCCCTTTCAATTGACTCGATGACGCTTTCTATCTTACCTTCCGGCATTACAAAATGCTTGGCAGGATAGATGGAGATCTCTTCCATCTCACCACCTAACCTGTCTCCGGTCAATGGGTCAATAATTGACAGCCTGTCAATCTCGTCCCCAAACAGTTCGATACGATAGGCAAATTTTTCATAAGCGGGAAACACATCAATCACATCACCCTGAACACGAAACACACCGCGTTCAAATTTAATGTCACTTCTCTCGTAAAGTATATTTACGAGTTTCAGGAGTAGTGTGTTCCTCTCTATCTCCTGCCCCTTTTTTATCTGCACATACATCTCCTGATACTCCTCCGGCGAACCCAGACCGTAAATACATGAAACACTTGCCACTAATATCACATCCTTACGTGACATCAGGGCGCTTGTTGCCGCCAGGCGAAGGCGGTCTATCTCCTGGTTTATTGTCGCCTCTTTTTCAATATAAATATCCCTCTGCGGAATATAGGCCTCCGGCTGATAATAATCATAATAACTGACAAAATAACCTACTGCATTTTCCGGAAAGAACTCTTTGAATTCGCTGTAAAGCTGTGCGGCGAGAGTTTTGTTGTGGGACATCACGAGTGTTGGTTTGCCCAGGTCCTTTATGACGTTTGCCATGGTGAAGGTCTTTCCCGAACCTGTTACTCCCATGAGAGTCTGAAACTTTTCACCTGATTGAAAGGCCTTTGTTAATTTCTTTATTGCCTCGGGCTGGTCACCCTGGGGTTCATATTCTGCTGATAATTTGAAGATAGACATCTTAAATTAATAGGACACGCCTGCCTGCTTTCAGCTTCCTTTAAAAAGCTTCGTCTCTTTATATTTAATAATTCCCTCGTCAATTAATACCTTAGCTACTGATGCAATAGGTACTGCAAGTAAAAGCCCCAGAAACCCTAATAGCTGGCCACAAATCAGGATTGCCAGTATGATAGCAACCGGGTTCAACCCGAGTTTTGTTCCCACAACCTTCGGCGTAATCAGTGTTCCTTCCAGGAACTGTCCAATACCAAAAACCAGTCCGACCAAAAGCATATGTGAGATATCCTGGAATTGAATAAAGGCCAGGATTAATGCGGGCACCAGTCCAAGCCCTATACCAACATAAGGTATCATATTCCCAAACCCGCCTGCGAGAGCCAGCAGAAAGGACATTGGAACCCCTATGGCCGTAAGCCCTATACCATAAATAATAGACAGAATGGCACAAACCGTAATCTGGCCCCTGAAGAATGCCTTGAGATTTTCGTCTATCCTGGAGAAAATGCCTGATATATTATCTTTCTTTGCAGACGGCAATAACTCCTTGCCCTTAGAAATAATTACATCAAAATCCTTCAAAAAATAGACAGTAACAACCCCGAAAATAATAATATTTACGATTACTCCAAGGAAACCAAATGTACTGTAAAATATGTCCTTTACAGCCCCCAGTACCACATTCATTACCTGTGGTACATGTTTCCGCAGGTTACGTATAGGTTGCGGAACCTTGAATCTTTCATCTGCCGCACTCACGGCAACAGAGGTTTTTCCTTCTTTGTTTTCCTGTTGCAGATTGTCTGTATTCCCTTCTCTGCCCGCTTTATTTTCCAGTTGCGATTTCAGGAACGCTCCAAGCTCCGTCCCCTTGAATTTATCAACTACACCTACAACCTGTTCCTGATACTTTGGATACTGACTCTTCAGCTTAGTCCCTACTCGCTGGATACCATTAACAGTTTTAGGTACCGTATATGTTAATAACCCTCCCGCAATCAGGAATACCATGGTTAAAAGTATGGCTATCGCCAGACCGCGCGGTACACACTTTTTTGAAAATAAAAGTTTTCTATCTGATATAAAATCCACTACGGGATCGAATATATACGCAATAGTAAAGGCAAGAAAAAGCGATATCAGGATTCCCTTCAGAAAATAACAAAATGCGAAGAATAGAGCAAGTGCACAGAAAATGGACAATGTCCTTATCCATACATTTTCAAATATTTTCTGTTTTTCCATAAATTAATCCCCTTTATTCCACCTGAGTAAAATCATTAATAAAGACGAGATTCTTAATTTTCTTTACGGTTTCTACCCCTATACCACTAACCTCACGTAACTGTTCTATAGTCTTAAATTTACCGGCATCTTTTCGATATTCAACAATTGCCCTGGCCTTCTTCTCGCCTATCCCAGGCAGGATTATAAATTCGTACCATTCCGCCCTGTTCAAGTCAATCTTTAATTTTATCGATTCAGGGTCACTATCTACCACTTCAGTTTCCGGAAGCCACCAATGCTGATCTATCGAATACTTAATCCCTGTTCCAATTAAGATCGTCGTTATGAGGAAGAATGCGGCAAGAGATTCCTTTCTTGAAAATTCAAAAATCTTCAATGGCCCCGGCAGTTCTGGCATCACGTTAATAAGTGTATGAAATGATGTGGTTTAACATATTTAAAAGGTATAAGGAAATTTTAGTTATTTAAAATCTATGGTCAAGCAAATTCCACAATTCCTGAATTCCTTAATCCCTCAATTCCTGAATTGCAGTCGTAATCTTTTACCTTGAACAACTTCAGGGGGTATTGTAGAATTTTTGATTATGATCGCAGACAAACTCAAACATTCTGAAATTAAGACAGAAAATGACTCTGACAAACTAATTGTGGAGAAGGTATTCTCTCATAAACAGGAACATGTATTCAGGTGGTGGAATGATCTTACTATAGAAGAACAGGAAAACCTTTTAAACCAGTTAAGACTCATAGACTTTACGCTTCTTCAAGACCTGGTAGAAAAGCACATCGAAGGAGACAAGCTTACCAGTCCGGAAGCAACAACCCTGGAACCGCCAGACATCATCCCCATCCCACAAAATGATTCACAAATGGCACGTTCAGATGAGGCAAGGAAGATTGGGGAAAGTGCCATAGCGGCTGGTACGGTCGCTGTTGTTACGGTTGCCGGAGGACTGGGTACTCGATTAGGAGCGAACAGGCCAAAAGGTACGCTCCCTATCAGCCCTATTATGGGGAAGAGCATTTTTCAATTACATGCCGAAAAAATTCAGGCTATGATGAAAAAGTTTGATACTGTTATTCCGTGGTATATTATGACGAGTTTGAACAATGACGAGATGACACATAACTTTTTCGAAGAAAATCGTTTCTTTGGTTTAAATATTGATGATGTTTCTTTCTTCACACAGGGCGTTCTTCCCGTGATAGATCTTCAAGGCAAACTGTTAATGGACTCAAAAAGCAGTATCATAACCAGCCCAAATGGCCATGGAGGAACTTTGCTCGCCCTGAAAGAAAGAGGTATTTTATCCAACATGAATGAACGCGGAATTAAACACATCTTTTACCATCAGGTTGACAACATATTGATAAAGATTGCTGACCCTGCTTATTTAGGTTATCATATTAGTGCGGGAGCTAAGATGTCTCCAAAGGTGGTACAAAAAACAGACCCTGAAGAGAAGGTAGGTATTGTTGGCATAAGAGACGGACACCTGGACACAATAGAATACAGTGAACTGAGTTATGAGGAAAAGCATGCGCTTAATCCGGACGGAACACTCAGATTCGGTATGGGAAATCCTGCCATATATTTACTTGATGTAGATTTTGTTGAGGAAATTAATGAAAGCCATTTTACTCTGCCTTATCACAAGGCGGTAAAAGCAGTACCTTGTATCGATGAAAATGGCTGTAAAATAAAACCATCCGAAAACAATGCTGCCAAATTTGAGATGTTCATCTTCGATGCACTCAAACATGCGGGAAAGTCCATAATTATGGAGGTAATACGTGAAGATGAGTTCTCTCCGGTTAAAAATGCAAAAGGTGAAGACTCTCCTGATACTGCGAAACATAGCATGATAAAAATGTTTGGCAGATGGTTGCAAGAGGTAGGGGTTGAAATCCCAAAAGACGAAGCTGGAAACGTCAAGGGCACTATTGAGATTAGCCCTCTTTACGCCCTGGATACCAAAGAACTAAAAGAGAAGATTGGCCAGAAAATTGTTTTTACCGGTGAACTGAATTTACAATAAGGTTATAAAAAGGAATCGATATGTTGAATAAAATTAATCCCACGAAAACTCAAAGCTGGAAGAATCTCGTCGATCATTTCAAAGAGATGAAGGGTGTTCATATGAAAGATTTATTTGCTGACGATCCTGACAGATTTAATAAATATTCCATTAGATTTAATGGGATTCTCGTCGATTATTCAAAGAACATAATAACAGAGGATACACTGAAGCTATTACTTAGATTAACTGATGATGTTGGTTTGAGAGATGCGCTTAATAAGATGTTCAATGGAGAAAGGATAAATGAGACTGAGGATAGAGCCGTTTTGCATACAGCTTTAAGGAATAGAATAAACATCCCTGTTTGCGTTAATGATAAAAATGTAATGCCGGAAGTAAATGCTGTTTTAAGTAAAATGAAAGATTTTTCAGAAAAAATAATTTCGGGAGAGTGGAAGGGGTTTACCGATAAGAAAATTACGGATATCGTAAATATTGGTATCGGGGGTTCTGACCTGGGGCCGGTAATGGTAACGGAATGCCTGCGGCCTTACGCAAAGGATGGTCTGGAAGTTCATTTTGTCTCAAATGTTGATGGAACTCATATCACAGAAACCCTGAAACAGCTGAATCCCGAAACCACTCTGTTTCTGATTGCTTCAAAAACCTTTACAACTCAGGAAACGATGACAAACGCGTTTGCAGCAAGAGAGTGGTTCCTGAAATGTGCAAAAGATCATGCATACGTTGCAAAGCATTTTGTGGCGTTATCAACAAATATAGAAAAGGTGGAAGAGTTCGGTATTGACAAAGATAACATGTTTGTATTCTGGGACTGGGTTGGCGGCCGCTATTCACTCTGGTCTGCAATCGGTTTATCTATAGCGTGTTATATCGGATATGAGAATTATGCTGAATTGCTGCAAGGCGCCTTTGAAATGGACAGCCATTTTAGAGAAACTCCATTCGAAAGAAACATTCCTGTTATCCTGGCCTTAATAGGGATCTGGTACAACAATTTCTTTGGCGTACAGACAGAAGTAATCCTGCCCTATGACCAGTATATGCACAGGTTTCCGGCATACTTTCAGCAGGGGAATATGGAGAGTAATGGAAAGTCCGTGGACAGGAGTGGAAGCAGAGTTGACTATCAGACCGGTCCAATTATATGGGGAGAACCCGGAACAAATGGCCAGCACGCCTTTTATCAGTTAATCCATCAGGGGACAAAAATAATACCGGCAGACTTCCTTGCGCCCGCAATAAGCCATAACCGGATTGGCGAACACCATAACATTTTACTGTCAAACTTTTTCGCACAGACGGAGGCACTCCTGAATGGAAAGACAAAAGAAGAGGCTATAGAAGAGTTGAAAAGGGATGGCAGGAGTGATGATGAAATCCGGAAACTATACCCTCACAAAGTCTTTGAGGGCAACAGGCCAACAAATTCAATCCTGTTCAGCAAACTTACCCCGAGAGCTTTAGGTAGTTTAATAGTTATGTATGAGCACAAGATCTTTGTCCAGGGAGTGATCTGGAATATCTTCAGTTTTGACCAGTGGGGAGTAGAGCTTGGCAAACAACTGGCAAAGAGGATATTGCCGGAGCTGGAAGATGATAAACAGGTTGATTCCCACGACTCTTCTACAAACGGATTAATAAATACTTTCAAAGAGATGAGGAAGTCGTCCGAGTAATATTTAGATTAATTTACTCCATGGGCCATGGAGCATCATCCTTCTCTTCCGTAAAATAGCAGAACAGATCCCATGTATATTCCTTATTGGATAATGGACAGCGCAGAGTGACCTTGCGCTCGGTAACGTCAGCAATCTCCCAATCGCCACCACGTGTCGAACCCTCAATTCTTATCTTTTGACCCACCTGAAACGGGTATGGTTTGAAAATTGTCACCTTGTGCTTTGTCATAAAATCCTCCTTAATGATTTCTAGCTAGCGGGAATTTCATCAATCTTAGCGGCAAGGATGAAGTCGCTTTCTGTCAGACCGTTAATCTTGTGGGTACACATTGTAATACTAACTTTCCCCCAGGTCAGAAAGATATCAGGATGGTGCCCCTGCTCTTCTGCAATATCTCCCACCTTGTTTACAAATGCAAGCGCCTTTACAAAATTTGAAAACTTGTACGTCTTGGAAATGTGATGCTCCTCAATCACATCCCATCCATCCACCTGTTCTTTAAGTTGTTCTAATTCCTCGCCACTTAAGGGCGGCACTCCTCCCTTACAGGGTACGCATTCTTTTTTGGATAGTGTCATTCTTACTCCTTTCGCAAGAACCAGTCCTACTGCTGACCTCTAAGTTTTGACCAGGTCAGGCCTAAATATTCGTGTATAGCCAGTCCTACTTTGCGAAGATTACCTGTACTTGGAAAAAAAGAATGAGGACTTAATCCTTGTCTTTCACTAACGCGATGGCCGATTGGGGATGGAATGGGGTTCATGCCAAGTTTTTTAAACAGAGCCATCGACCTGGGCATATGGAAAGCGGCAGTTACTAATACAAATGGTTCTCTTCCAATTACAGACTTGATAAATTTAGCCTGGTCTTTTGTATCTTTTGATTTGGTTTCAAGTATTATATCGTTTTCAGGTATCCCAATTTCCATTGCAACACGTGCCATTGTGTCCGCCTCAGGAACCGGATCAAAAATGCTGCCTCCTGATAAAAGAAGTTTTGCTTCAGGGCATTTTCTATAAATTCGAATTCCTGCTATCAGCCGCTCCAGCGAACTTCTACCTATCTGGCTTATCAGTGGTAATTCAGGATCTGAGGAGTGTCCCCCTCCGAGAACTACAACATATTTTATTGCGAACTCATCTTCTATTTTTGATACCGATGAGGAACCTTTCATTTCAAACGACTCGTATTTCCTTTCAAGTGGCCGGAGAAGTTTATTTGCAATAATGCTGCAGCTGAACAATGTTAATATAATCACACCAACCGATACCAGTATCTTTCCCGTTTTCTGTTTAGTCGTGAACCATAGCAGGTATAAGCCTAAAAAAGAAATCCAAAGGCTTAAAGGAAGGGGATATAGGAAACCTGAAATAATCTTCTTGAGAATAAACATTTATATAAAATCTGTATTATCTTATTAACCAACTTGCTTATTAGCCCGAGCCGTCAAACAAAATCATAC
>CAJXKT010000024.1 GCA_913055705.1 uncultured bacterium | reverse complement strand
ATTGATTTCTATAATCGTATCATAATATTTTTCAGGTTCTGCATATACCTCGTCATCTGCTCTGAGATATCCTGAGTATTCTTCTGCAAGATCTGCTATATCAGCCCTGTCGGTTGCCCTCAGATAATCCGACATACGCGAGTCAAAGGGAAATGTTGAAGTTGTGGCGCCGTGTTCCGCACCCATATTACATATGGTTGCTTTACCCGTGCATGAAATAGAATCAGCACCTTCTCCAAAATACTCGACTACAGAGCCCGTTCCCCCTTTAACCGTAAGCTCTTTCATTACCCTTAAGATGACATCCTTGGGAGATGCCCAGCCGGATAATTTCCCGGTTAATTTTATACCGATAATACCCGGCCACTTCAGGCCGAAGGGCAGTCCTACCATAACGTCTACTGCATCCGCACCACCCACGCCGATTGCCAGCATACCCAGACCTCCTCCATTGGGAGTGTGTGAGTCTGTGCCAATAAGCAGGCCGCCGGGAAAAGCGTAATTCTCTAAAACGACCTGATGTATAATACCTGCCCCAGGGTTCCAGAAGCCCATACCATACTTTTTTGCAGAGGATGACAAAAAATCAAAAACTTCCTTATTGGTTATCTTTGATATCGGTAAATCATCTTCCACACCCTTATGTGCCAGAATCAGGTGGTCGCAATGGACGGTAGTAGGTACCTGTACACTCTGAACACCTGAAGACATAAATTGCAGGATCGCCATTTGAGCGGTTGCATCCTGCATTGCAACCCTGTCCGGATAAAGGTCTACGTTAGATTCCTTGCGGGTATATGGTTTTATGTCCTCCGGTTTCATATGAGAATAAAGAGTTTTCTCAGTAAGGGTCAAACCCCTTCCTGATACCTCTCTTGCTTTCCCGAGTTTTCCTTCTAAATTCTTATATAGTTTTTCGCATATCTCAATCATAATATTTTCCTACTTGTAATGCTCAATTCTACTCTATATATTATGATAACATAGTCACATAAACAATAACACCATATAGTTATTGCCTGGAAAGGTTTTTGTGGAGCGGCTGGAAGGAACTGATTTATGCAGATCGGACAATATGAGTTACATTCGATTGAGACCGGGAGGTTTGCCCTTGATGGCGGCGCGATGTTTGGTATTGTGCCAAAAACATTATGGAACAAGCTTAATCCTTCTGATGATGAAAACAGGATAGAGATGGCCCTCAGGTCATTACTGATCATGGATGATAAACACAAAATCCTTGTTGATACCGGTATCGGTACTAAATTTTCCGAAAAATATAAGGAAATCTATAAGATCGATCATAGCAAATATAATCTTACTTCATCCCTGGAAAAATACAATCTGGAAACAAAGGATATAACGAACGTGATCCTGACGCACCTGCATCTGGATCATGCCGGTGGTGTCACCTATAAAGAAGGCAACAAGCATAAGCTTACGTTTCCAAATGCAGCACATTATGTTCAAAAAAAACATCACGAGTGGGCGCTGAAGCCGAGTAAAAAAGACAAAGGCAGTTTTATCAGGGAAGACTTTAAGTCTATAGAAGATGAAGGAAAGCTTCGACTTGTGGATGGATACGCCAAGATATTACCAAACATTGACGTCATCATCTCAGACGGCCATACTATAGGACTGCAACTCGTAAAAATATCAGATGGTATAAACACACTTATTTACTGTAGCGATTTAATACCTTTTACGTCTCACATCAAGATACCATATATACCGAGCTATGACATTGATCCATTAACAACAATAGAAGAAAAGGAGAAACTACTGGCAAGAGCCTGTAATGGCGATTGGATCCTGTTCTTTGAACACGATCCGGTAACAGAAGCCGTTAAGGTAGAAAAGACAGAGAAGGGGTATGCAGTGAAAGAAAAAGTATCTTTGTAGATTTATTTTGACAGGATTTACAGGATTAAGAGGAGGTTGAAAATCCTTGTTTATCCCGTTTGTCCTGTCTGAAAAAATGAGGTTATTACTTTGAAACTAAAAGGCAAGGTTGCAATCGTAACGGGAGCAAGCAGTGATAGAGGGAGTGCAATTGCTGAACTTCTGGCATCTGAAGGTGCATCGGTAACTATTAACTATTTAAAAAACAAGAAGAATGCATTATCAGTCTTGAAAAGGATAGAAAACAGTGGCGGGAAGGCCATGACATGGCAGGCTGATGTGACCTCAAAGGCAAATGTAAATAAAATGGTTAAGGAAACCGTCAAGAAATTTGGCCGTATAGACATCCTTGTGAACAATGCACATAGTACTATAAAGAGAAAATCCTTTGAAGGAACAAAATGGAATGAATATGAGGAAGACCTGAACGGCACAATAAAAGGGGCATACAATTGCTCTCAAGCTGTCACTGGTGAGATGAAAAAGGATAAGTGTGGAAGGATCATAAACATAATGGATAATATAGTTAATGATCCGGTAAAAGGATATGGCAGTTACATGACAGCCCAATCAGCATTGGTGGGGTTTACAAGGAGTCTTGCAATTGACCTTGGAAGTTTTGGAATAACCGTTAACTTGATAAACGCGGGATTTACATTAGCAAAGAAAACACCTCACGCTCCCCCTCGTGTGCAGAAGGCAATAGCCGCAGAAACACCGCTTAAGCGTCTTGCCCTGCCCATAGATATTGCTAAAGCCGTCCTCTTCTATGCTTCCGACTGGTCTGACTTTGTGACCGGCAACTGTTTGACAGTAGATGGCGGCAGGACAATGCGCTGATACGACCGTTGGTATTAATTGGCGGAACGAACAGGACGGACGAAGTTAGCTCTCAGGTTATTTATCTAAAGGAAGCATCGTGTGAATTTGATCCAATTCCTGAAACAGTTTGTTTTGCATACGGCAAAGACGGGGGCGGTTGCACCCAGTTCAGAAGGCCTTGCAGATTTAATCACGGAGACTGCTGGTTTACATAGCGCTTCTGCCGTAATAGAATTTGGAGCGGGGACAGGTATTTTCACAGAGAAAATACTTCAAAAGATATCTGATGAAACCAGATTTTTTGCGTTAGAGATCAATCCTGATTTTGTTAAGGCTACCAGAAAAAGATGTCCGGACGCAGTGGTTTATCATGATTCCGCAGCAAATGCGAAGAAGTACCTTGACGAACTTGGCATCAATGAGTGTGATTGTATAATATGCGGACTTCCCTGGGCTGCATTTAGTGAGGAGTTACAAAATGAGTTACTCGACACGATTATTGATGTTCTGAAACCGGGCGGAAAGTTTCTGACCTTCGCCTATCTGCAGGGTTTGCTTCTGCCCGCCGGTATGAGATTTAAGAAGAAATTGTCCACAAGATTTAACAGTGTGACAAAAACGAGAACCATATGGTTAAACTTCCCACCGGCATTCGTTTACTGTGCGGAAAACAAAAAATAACTGGAAACAGCACAGTATATTGTGATATTGATTAAAAAAACAGTTGTATGTAAAATATTTAATACAATTCGATAACGCTTTATCGATGAGGAGGTATTAAATGCTGCAAAAACATATAAGATATTGTACGAAAAAGGTACTAGATGCGATTAACATCGGGACTATGGAAATGGTAAATATGAAGCGCAATGTATTTACAACGGAATTTGTACTTTTAGGATTATTATTTCAGGATGATTCTTCTATTATAGCAATTGCAGAGCAGCTTAAGATGGATACTGAGGGGACAAAGAAACATCTTATGGATGGGGTCTTTGCGTCTATAGATAATCAGGCATCAAATATTCCATCGGCCGGTAATATTCAATTGGTAATATCGAGTGAGGTTGAGAAAGTATTTGAGATTGCTTTGCAGGAATCAAAAAGGATGGAAGACAAATTCATTAGTACTGAAGCTCTTTTTATTGCACTTTTTAATCCACAGGCGGGAAATACCGGTGAGATTATCAGGGGAGCCGGCCTTGAATTGGAAAGGGTTCAAACTGCCATTAAAGAAATTAGAGGTGGCAGGAAGGTTGTAAACCAGGATGACGAAAGTAAACTGGATGTCTTAAAGGAATATACCGTCGATCTGTTAGAGCTTGCCAGGAAGGGAGAACTGGACCCTGTTATAGGAAGAGAAAAAGAGATAGAAAGGGTAATACAAATACTATCGCGACGTAAAAAGAATAATCCTGTTTTGATAGGTGAGGCGGGAGTGGGAAAGACAGTGATTGTGGAGGGCCTTGCACAACAAATTGTTGCTTCAGATGTTCCGCAATCATTACTGTCAAAGAAAATACTTTCACTTGATATGGCAGCCCTTATTGCAGGGGCAGGTGTGAGAGGAGAATTTGAGGGCAGACTTAAAACCATCAGGGATTCGATAATAGATGCTGGAGGTCGAATTATACTTTTTATAGATGAATTACATACTGTCGTTGGTGTTGGTGGCGGTGCCGCAGGTGGTATGGGAGCACCTGACATATTAAAGCCGGCGCTGGCAAGAGGTCAGCTGCAAATGATTGGCGCTACCACTTATGATGATTATCGCAAACATATAGAGACGGATAGGGCACTTGCACGGCGATTTCAAACAGTATCAATAAGCGAACCGGGGATCGATGAGACAAAATGTATCCTTGAGGGACTTAAACTCTATTACGAAAAACATCATAATATAGATTATACTCCTGAATCATTAGATGCTGCGGCACGTCTTTCTGACCGTTACATTACTGACAGGGCGCAGCCTGATAAGGCGATAGACCTTCTGGATGAAGCAGGATCAAAAAAACATCTTGAAATGCATTACACACCTCCTGATATTAAAAAATTAGAAAATGAAAAGAGGGCACATACTGCGCTGAAGATGGAGGCTTTTGAAAGACAGGATTTTGAGGAATCAACGAAACATCATGCAGAATTACAGGTAATAGAAGAACGCCTTGCCAGAGAAAAAGAAAAGTGGCAAAAAGAATTAAAGGAAAAAGACACCTCCGTAACACCTGAGGATATAGCCAGTATCGTATCGAATTGGACTGGTATACCGGCATCAAAGATGCTTGAGGCTGAGGCAGAGAAACTGGCGCATATGGAAGAAAAGATACATGAACGTATTGTGGCACAGGAGGCCGCCGTAAAGGCAATTGCTGATGCGATCAGGAGGAACAGGGCGGGACTGAGAGAGGTTTCCAGGCCTATAAGCGCCTTTCTCTTTCTTGGTCCAACAGGCGTTGGGAAAACGGAATTAGCAAAAACCCTTGCGGAATTTCTGTTTGATGATGAGACTCGCATCGTCAGGCTGGATATGTCAGAATATATGGAACGCCACGAAGTAGCAAAGCTTATAGGAGCTCCTCCGGGTTATGTAGGTTATGGAGAAGGAGGCCAACTCACTGAAAAGATAAAACGTATGCCTTATGCGGTGATACTGCTTGATGAGATAGAAAAGGCCCATCCCGATGTCTTTAATATGCTCCTTCAGGTACTTGATGAGGGAAGGCTGACAGATGCACAAGGTCACGTCATAAGCTTTCGAAATACTATTATTATAGGAACATCAAATATAGGAAGTGAGAAACTGGCCGAAAAACATGAGATCGGATTCAAATCCGGATCGGGTATTATCAGCCATGATGAAGCAAAGGAAATGATCTTATCCGAGGTCAAGAAATATTTTAAACCTGAGTTTCTTAACCGACTGGATGATATGATCGTTTTTCACTCATTAACAAAGGAGCATATTTCACATATATTGGACATCCTTTTAAACAAACTTTTAAAGAGGCTGGAGGAAGAGGGTTTGTCTCTTGAAATAGGCCCTGAGATTAAAGAGAAACTGGCAACCGATGGATATGATCCAAAGTTTGGTGCACGTCCGCTTAAAAGAGCGATTGAACGTGAAATAGAAAACAGATTATCTTTGAGTATAGTAAACAGGCAGTTTCAATCAGGAGACAAAATCAAGGCAATCCTTCAAGATGGAGAAATAGCTTTTGAAAAGATTAGTACGTGAAAGGTATTGAATGTATAAGATAGGTCAACGTTTAATATTTCTTACGAATTCAGCGCCTCGTTCTATAGCTAATTTATTAACTTCATAAAAAGGTTCTTTTCTTCCGCTTAAGACGTTTTTGAGACATGAGAGAAAGACTGGAATAGAAACGAGGTTTTTTACTTCATTGTACGCTCCCAGCATAACCATATTCGATGCTACAATGTTTCCGATGTCATTTGCTATTTTCGTGGCAGGAATTCTATAAATATCTACGTTCGTTTCGTTGTCTATTTTATCAATCATGGATGAGTTTAAAAAGAGCTTACTATCCGGTTTGAGGAAATCCTTAAACTTTATATAAGAGGGCAGGTTCATCATAATAAGTGCGTCTGCTTCTTCTATTACAGGGGAGAAGATTTCTTCTTCTGAAACAGTTAAATGGTAATAAGCGGTACCTCCTCGTACTTCTGTGCCATAGGAGGGGAAAAAGGTTACATTTTTCCCCTCGAGCATGAGGGCATGTGCTATCAATCTGCCAAGAAGCATCATCCCCTGTCCACCCAAACCGGCTAAAATAACTTTTTCTAACATCCCAATGAACCTTTCTAATTCTGACTATCCCAATCTTTGAAAATACCTAGAGGAAAGGTTACGGCCATTTCTTCATCTATGAATTTTAAAGATTCAACAGAGCTCATACGCCAATACACCGGACATGGAGAAAGAATTTCTATCAAAGAAAACCCTTTTTCCTGTATTTGGGTCTTAAATCCCTTTTCTAATAATTGTTTTGTTTTGATTATGTTTTTTGGTGAAGTCATAGAGGTCCTGGCGATAAATCGGCTTCCTTCTATTACGGACAGGAGTTCGCAAACAGGCAGAGGGTATCCATCGTTTTCTTCATTACGCCCGTGAGGTGTTGTTAATGTCTTTTGGTTGATCAAAGTAGTTGGAGCCATCTGTCCGTTTGTCATACCGTAAACTGCATTATTTACATAGATTACGGTAATATTTTCACCTCGATTGGCAGTATGAATTATTTCTGCCATACCAATTGCAGCCAGATCTCCATCTCCCTGGTAAGAGAAAACAACTTTATCCGGATGAACCCTCTTGATACCTGTCGCAACCGAGGGTGTACGGCCATGAGCTGCTTCACACATATCTATATCAAGATAGTTATATGCCAGGACAGCACACCCTACGGGGGCCAACCCGATGGTCTTCCCCCTGATATCCATTTCATCAATTATTTCTGCAATTAGTCTGTGGACAATACCATGCCCACATCCGGGGCAATAATGTGTTGGAATATCAATTAATGTTTCTGGAGCCTTATATGTTGCTTCCATATTGTATAGAATACTTCCTGTTTACAATTAAATTTATAAATGGATGTTTTTTATTATGTGGTGCAGGTTACTTTTTCTTTAACAGAAACTATTTCTGAAATTTTCTTAAGGATTTCTTTGGGTGTTGGTATACCTCCACCGGTTCTTCCGTAAAAATGCACCGGACAACGGCCGGAAACACTTAATCTTACGTCTTCCACCATTTGACCTGCACTCATTTCTACCGTAAGTATAGCCTGTGCCCTTTCTGAAATCTTTTGTATAACGTCTGAAGGAAATGGCCATAAGGTAATGGGCCTTATTAGTCCTACTTTTACATTTAAAGATTGGTTTTTATTCAGGAATTCTTTACATATTCTGGCACTTGTACCATAGGCAACAAGAACAATATCTGCATCTTCAGTATTTGTTTCTTCGTAACGTACCTCTTCGGCCTTAATCTGGCGATACTTTTTCTGCAGTTTAGCGTTAAACTCCTCGAGTTCTCCTTTTACTGAATAAAAGGACTTAACTATATTCCTTTCTCTCCCGTCAGCACCGGTCAGCGCCCAATCTTTCTTTGATAAAACGGGTTCATATTTTTTATTAAATACAACAGGTTCCATCATCTGTCCTAATTGGGCATCAGCCAGAATCATTACCGGATTTCTGTAACAATCGGCCAAATCAAATGCATCGAAGACAAGGTCAGCCATTTCCTGTACTGAACTTGGGGCAAGCACAATTGTGTGATAATCTCCATGTCCACCACCCTTAACAGCTTGAAAGTAGTCAGCCTGGGAAGGTGAAATGTCTCCCAAACCAGGACCCCCTCGTTGTATATTTACTATAACACAGGGAAGTTCACTTCCGGCCAGATAAGAAATACCTTCTTGTTTTAGGCTAATGCCGGGGCTCGAGGATGATGTCATTGCCCTGGCTCCTGCAGCGGCGCTTCCGTATACCATGTTTATAGCGGCAAGTTCACTTTCTACCTGAATGGATGTCCCGCCAACCTGAGGCATTCTGATAGTCATATGCGTTAATATCTCGTTTTGCGGCGTAATAGGATATCCATAATAAAATCTACAACCAGCCTGTATTGCAGCTTCTGCACACGCTTCATTGCCGGTTAAAAGATACTTTTTGTTTTTTTCAGTTAACGTCATAAGTGGGTTGTCCCCTCCAGTCTAATTTTTCTCGCAAGACATCAAAAAAAGTCCTTGTTTGTATGTCAATTAACTGCAACTTGTTTTCGGCTTTTTCAATAACGATTCTATCTCCAACCTTAATATCAAAGTATATCTGGCCATCCACGGTTAAGCCTACTCCTTTAGATTCAGAAATCTGTTCCATTTCAATCTTTGAATCTCCGGATACAACAAGCGGGCGGTTTGACAAAGTGTGTGGGCAAATCGGAGTTATGATAAAAGCTTCCATATCAGGCGTAACGATAGGGCCGCCGGCAGATAGAGAATGTGCAGTAGACCCTGCCGGGGTAGATACGATCAGCCCGTCACTGCTGTATGTGGTAACTATTTTTTCATCTACATATAATTTAATTGAAATCAGTCTTGATAAAGAAGTTCCGGAAATTACGGCATCGTTCAATCCAAGAGTTTCATTAATAACCTGTTTAGAACGCATTACCTTGCAAGTTAACAACATTCTTTGCGAGATAACGTATTCGCCAGCGAAAACTTTTTCCAGGGAATCACTGATTTCTCGTGAAGTAAGATCAGCGAGAAATCCAAATTTCCCTAAGTGTACGCCGATTAAGGGAATTTGCCTGCCATTTAATTTTCTACTTGCTGACAGGATTGTACCGTCTCCACCAAAAACAAAGGCAAAATCGGCAGATACTTTTTCCAGTTCATCTTCATCAGAAATGTCAATTATTGAGAGATGCGATTTCTTGCGAAACAAGGGCTCAAGCTCTTTTATCGTTTCTCTTATTTTTTTTTTACTTTTATCACCCAGGATTATGATTTTTTTCATATCAAATTAGAGGTTTGTTTTTGCACTTCCTTCTTTTTGATACTAACAGGTTCTGTCAAATTCCAGGCGGAGATAAAGTTTTTGTAGATACCTTCTGCATCCAGGTTGAGGGTTTTTAAAATAATATCACGAGAACCTTGCTCTGTGAATTTGTCAGGGATACCCATTTTGTGTATATTTTGAGTATTGATACCTTTTTCAACCAGCAATTCCAGAATTGCCGAACCAAATCCTCCTACCTCGGTATGGTCTTCCACAGTAATGACTATTTGGTTTTTTCCGGCAACTTTCATTATGAGATCCTCATCCAGTGGTTTAGCAAAACGAGCATTCACGACTGTGACATCAATCCCTTTCTCGGCAAGCATATCTGCACATTCCATGGATGGATATACCATTGCACCATATGCAATGATTACCCCATCCCTGCCTTCTCTTAATATTTCACCTTTACCTATTTCAACAGGATTACAATCATTATCCAGGCTGCCTTCCGGTATATTTGCTCTAGGATAACGTATTGCTGCCGGTGTATTGAGCTGTATCGCCTTATGTAACATTGCCTTTAATTCAGCTCCGTCTTTTGGAGCCATTAAGGTTATTCCGGGTAAATGTCTCAGGTAGGCTATGTCAAAGACGCCATTATGAGTGGGACCATCATTTCCGACAATTCCAGCTCTGTCCAGCGAAAGCAGGATACCATTATTTTGCAGGCAAACGTCATGAAACACCTGGTCATATGCACGCTGTAAAAAAGTTGAGTATATTGCGGCAACAGGTTTAAGCCCTGCGGCTACCAATCCATTTGCCAATCCAATGGCGTGCTGCTCACAAATTCCCACATCAAAATATCTATCCGGGAATTCTTTGCCGAATGCGTCAAGCCCGGTTCCATCCGGCATTGCGGCTGTGATTGCCACTATATCTTTATTGGCCTCAGCGAGCTCAATAATCGTTTTGCCGAAAACTTTTGTATAACTGACTTGTTTTGGATCCTTTGGTGTTTCCTTCATTTTCCCGTTATGCATCTTAAAATTGCCAGCACTGTGATAACGTTCAGGATTTGCTGATGCAGGTTCAAAACCTTTGCCTTTTTCAGTAATTACGTGCAGTAATACAGGTCCTTCTACATTTCTAATATTTTGTAAAGTTTCAGTTAGAGTCTGAATGTTATGGCCGTCAATAGGCCCAAAGTAGTCGAAACCCAGGTCAACAAAAATCTGTCCAGGAGTAATTTCCCGCTTTAATGCTTCTGTGATATGTCCCAGGGTATGTTCCATTCGTTTTCCTACAATAGGCAATGATTGTAATACATGGTGTACTTCTTTCTTAAAATCTGCATAAAGTGGCGTGGTTCGGATTTTGTTTATATGCATTGCAATTGCGCCGACTGTACCAGAGATTGCCATTTTATTATCATTGAGAATTACTATTAGATTTCTTTTTAAATGACCTGCATGGTTGAGTGCCTCAAGTGACATTCCAGCACCCATTGCAGCATCTCCAACGACGGCAATAATATTTCTATCAACGTTATTTATTTTATCGGCACAAGCAATACCAAGGGCGGCAGAAATTGCATGTCCGCTGTGACCACAGGTAAAAGGGTCATATTCGCTTTCCTTTATATCCGGGAACCCGCTTAGTCCCTTATGTTGTCTTAAAGTTGAGAATTCTTTTCTCCTCCCTGTAAGCAATTTATGTACATAAGTTTGATGTCCAACATCCCAGACTAGCTTATCATTAAGAAAGTCAAATGTACAATGCAAGGCAATCGTAAGTTCAACAACTCCCAGATTTGAAGATAGATGACCAGGATTTTTGGAAACAACATCAATTATTTCTTCTCTTATTTCCTGTGCTAAAACTGCCAAATCTTCAGCGTCCAGTTGTTGCAAGTCCTTCGGGGAGTCAATTTTTTCTAATATTCTTTGTGACAATTTTATTTTTCCTTAATTATTGCCTTGAGGACTAATTTATACTTCTTACTGTTATTCTTCATTGGAGAAAGATTCCATATCACCGGATTTTTTCAGCTTAAATTTTTCTGTACGGATATCTCCGGTTGAATTTTTCAATAAGATATTAATCTTCTTTTCTGCTTTTTCCAGGATTTGATAGCATTGCTTATATATTTTAATACCCTTTTCGTATTTTGCAAGTGTTTCATCTAATGCCAGATCACTTGTTTCAAGCTGTTCAACTATTTCTTCAAGCTCTTTCAGGGATGTTTCAAAGTCTGGTTTCTTCATTTATGCCTCAATGGAGAGGGTTGTAGAGATAACGCTGCCCTTAGAAAAATTTGTTTTAATCTTATCCCCTTTATTTAATCCTTTTACCTCTCGAAGAGATTTATTGTCTTCCAGTCTGGTGGTAATGGTATATCCTCTTTTCAAAACATTCAAGGGGCTTAAGCTTTCCAGCTTGCCCGCAATACCTGATAACTTTTCACGTTCAGTGTTTAACGCATGTGTGATATTTATATTAAGCCTCTGGGCAAATTCATCTAACCTTTGTTGCCATCTGCGAAGTCTGTCAAATGGTTGCCTCATGGCGTAGCTATTCGCAACTCTAACAAGTCTTTCCTTTGACAGCCTTAACTTACCGGTCAGGGATTGCAAGAGCCTTGTGTTAAGCTTTTCTAACATGTCGAGGAGTAAATCCTTTCGAGGAACAACCAGTTCCCCTGCCTCGGAAGGGGTAAGGGCTCTTTTATCAGCTACCAGGTCAGCTATTGTTATATCAATTTCGTGTCCGACAGCAGAGATAACGGGTATCCTGGAATTATATATGCTCCTTGCAACAACTTCTTCATTAAACGCCCACAGGTCTTCCAGGCTGCCGCCCCCTCTGCCTGCTATAATTACGTCTATATCGGTTAAGGCATTTAGTTCTGTTATTGCCTCGGCAATTTCTTGTGCGGCACCTTCCCCCTGAACCTTTACTGGATAGAGCAGTATTTCGACGTTAGCAAAACGACGATCTATGATATTTAGAATATCTTTGATCGCTGCACCGGTTGGTGACGTTACTATTCCAATCTTCTGGGGAATGAACGGGATGGGTTTTTTATGAGCTTGATCAAACAGACCTTCCTTTTCCAGCTTTTCCTTCAATTGCTGGAAGGCAAGTTGTAGAGCACCTATCCCCTTTGGTTCTATTTTGTTAATTATTAGCTGATATTGCCCTCGTGGTTCATAAACTGTAACTGAACCAAAAGATATTACTTCCATTCCATCTTTTAATTCAAATTTGATTTTGTTTGCAATATTTCTGAAAACAACTGCCTGCAATTGAGAACCTTTGTCTTTGAGCGTTAAATAAATATGCCCGGAGCCTGGTTTCCTTACATTAGATATTTCACCTAAGATACTTACATTAGAGAAATTGTATTCCAGGGAGGCTCTTATTTTTCTTGTGATTTGAGAAACAGTAAAAACCTTTTCGCCCTTTTCTTTACTAAATACTTCCTGTTCCTCTTGATCTGTCTTGATATCCGGGAAATGGTCAAACATTTTATATAGTGGTTGTTTGTATTAGATAAATTTAAGAAATAGACAATCTAGTAATTGTCATTTTCAGTAATTCTGACCCTTTTTATTTCTTCCGCTTTACCTGTTTCCTTGTTTACTGTTATGACTGCTCCTTCTATATGTGGGTCATTTTCGGCTATATCATAGCGAGTTGGTACTTGAGTTACAATTGATTTTAATACACGGTCAACGTTTCTTCCCAGGATCGACTTGTGTGGGCCTGTCATACCCAAATCTGTAATATATCCCGTTCCTTTAGGCAGGATTTTCTCATCAGATGTCTGTATGTGTGTATGGGTACCAACAACAGCGCTCACCCTGCCATCTAAATACCATCCCATTGCTATTTTCTCAGATGTTGCTTCGGCATGCATGTCTACTACTATTATGTTTGTCAGTTTTGAAAGTTCTTCTATTGCAGCATCTGCTGCTCTGAACGGGCAGTCTACCGGTTTCATGAAAATTCGGCCCAGGAGATTGATTATGCCAACAACATAATCCCCTTTCGTTTTGATAGCAACATAACCTCTGCCATGAGCTAATGGAGAATAATTTGCGGGCCTGAGTAATCTTTGGTCAGATTGCAATAAATCGTAAATTTCTTTTCTCTTCCAGACATGATCTCCCATTGTTATTACATCTATGTCATAAGAGAAAAGTTTCTTTGCAATATTTATGGTTATTCCAGAGCCGCCTGCTGCATTTTCTGCGTTTGCTATGCAGAAACCTATATTTTGTTCCTTAATAAAGTTCTTAAGTTTTTTTTCTAAAATCTTCCTTCCCGGTTGCCCTACAATGTCGCCTATTGCGAGGATGTTTAATTGCATTTAGAAATTTCTGAATAGAATTGCATAAGTTCATTTTGTGAGCAAACAACTTTTACAAGGCATTTCAAGTATACGTGCCTTTCTAGTTTGCAAATTTTTGTTGAAGTAGTTTCTCTACATCAGAAGGTACAAACTTAGAAATATCACCCCCTAAGCTGACGGCTTCTTTAATCAGGCTGGAATTTAAGAATGAGTATTCCTGGCTCGTCATTACGAAAACTGTTTCTATATCTGTTTTTAATACACGGTTTGTAAGCGCTCTCTGAAATTCATATTCGAAATCAGATACCGTCCTGATACCTCTAAGTATTACATTAGTTTGCATTTCCTTCATGTAGTCTGTCAACATCCCTTCAAAACTATCGACTTTAATGTTCGAAATGTTTTTGGTGTTTTTTGAGATCATATCCATTCGTTCGTTGATTGTGAACAAAGGATCCTTTAGCGGGTTGTGGCCAACGGCGACTACAAGCTCATCAAAGATCTTACTGCCACGTTTAATTACATCAAGATGACCATAAGTAACAGGATCAAATGTGCCCGGATAAACTGCCCTTCTCATGATATGTTTAAAAATTGATAGCTTATTATTGCCCTACCGTTCCTAACCGTGCATCTAACCGTTCACCTACAGAAGAAAAACCTCCCAACGGTTGTGCTGAACTGAAGGTGCTGAATGGTTGTATTATATCTTGTATTGCTTTTATTGCTAATATTCCACGTGGTACGACAGTAATCGTGAATATATTATCATCTCTGTAGTCAAGTGAGCTTATGCTTACATTAGCAACCCAATCATGGAATAATCTTGAAGCACTGAAACCCGCAAATAAGGTTTCAGCTGGGTTGCCTCCGGTTCCAAGAGCATATTGCTGAGATATGCCCATAGACCATTTATCGTTACCAATTGGTCTTGAATATGAAAAAGTAACCGGATTTAGTATGTCGTGGGCAAATCTTTGTTGAATTGAAATATTTCCCCATTTTGGATGGTTATGTGTAATGCCCCAGTTTATAATGTCAAAACGGCCTTCGTCTAGATTAAACTCGTTACCTTGTGAATGGAAAGAGAGATTCTCGCTGAATATTAGACTCAAGTCCATCTCTACATAGCTATCTCTTTTTCTATTAAGGCCTGCGTTGCCTGGAAAGAAATAAGCTATGGTGTTAAAAGTAGCAATGTCTACAGATTTTTTCTCTTCTCCCGTTTTCCCCCGTTTTGTCTGGAGTCTGCTACGCAGACCAAAGCTGATTGAAGAATAGGTATCAAGCGCATCTGTCCTATCAAATTGATTTAATTCTTCAGGGTCCTGGGTGACTATCGGGATGAAATTAAAAGCTAATTCAGGCATTATGGTATGCCTCAGCCTGTTTACGTCCAAAAGTTTATTATAGACACTATAGGTTCGAGAAAATGACCTGGTGGTCTTAAATCCAATAGGGACTGCTATTCGTCCGCGCGGTGCACCCTCACCTTCATTGCGTCCGGTAACAGGATCCACCTTTACACTCTCGCTATAGCCGGTGAAACGGGTTCCAATGTACGGGTTAAACTGTTGACCAAGGAGGCGAAATGGAGCATTGAGCCTATTGTTGGTATCAAACCTGATAGTTTCTTCCGGCGCAAGCCTTGCGGGTGCTCTGTCAAAAACTCTTTCAGCCGTCAATAGGTCTCCACGGCTCAGAAACCTTTGTTCAGCTTTCAAAGGTGAAATCCTGTCATACATCCTGTTTTGATATGCCAATTCTGTCTCAGAGGAGAGGTTTAGTATGCCATCCCACAAGGGCTCACCAATTATTCCGTATTTTAATTCGGGTAGAGATTGGCCTTTTCTACTAAGTCTTTTTGAATCAATAAGGGGATCGTAGGTCTTTAGCTGATGTTCAGCCAGGAATGTAAATCCCCTGTTATTCGAAACTTTACGTAAATAAAAAGAAGTATCCCTGCCCTTTTCACTCTTTAAATGATTCTGAAAGTATTCTCTTAAATAAGTCCTATCGCTAACATACGATATTTCCATATCTGCTATCCAGCCATTTTTAGTGAAAATACCGGATTCATCATCGTCAGTACCGGATTCATCATCAAACATCTTAGAAAGCGCCTGAGAAAGCATTAGTCTCTGCCGCCATAAGAAATGCCCTCTGGTAATTTTATCTACCTCAACACCATTAATACCAGTTTCATCATCATCGTGCATAAAGTACGTATGCACAAATCCAAAGAAATTTTCTTTTTCGTATTCATAATCCAGCCCCGATCCCGGTCCTTTCAACTCCCTGTAATCAAGGGCTACTTCTATATCGCCCCAGGGGTCTATTTGCTCTTCAAGGCCTAATGCGGATGGATCCCATTTAGTATAGATAAATTTTCCATATCTATCAGATGTTCCGGTTTCAGTATTTTCAAGCAGTTTTTTCTTTTTTCTCATACTAAAGTTTGAAAATGGTACGTACATTATTGGAACTTTTCCTATGTAAAATACGTTGTTTCTTGTGGTACCGATCAAACTTTTTGGTGCTTTTGTAATTCTGAACTTTTTGAATTTAAAGCGGTAGTGAGGGTGTCCATAACTACAGAAAGAAATATTCCCGTTTTTTACTTCATAGCGACCCTTATCTCTCTGCTTCATTTCTTCTCCAACTACAAAAGCAGGAGTAGTCTGCTTTAGAATAGGAGGCTTAAGCACTCTGGTAACTGTACTATTAATAAAAAGCGCTTTTCTTTCCTGGACGTTATCAAAGACCTTATCTGCTATTATTAAATCTTCTCCCTGTACCAAGGTTACATTACCTTCTGCATAAAATTCTTTATATGTCTGTTTTGGCGATTTGCCTTTTTCGTCCTCTTCCAGAGCCATATATAATATTGCGCTGTCAGCGTCCAGTGTTTCACCACTCTTACTCTTCTTAATCTTAACATTTCCTAATGCAACAATTACACGCGTATCACCCTCTTCCCAGGAATCAATGTCATCTGCAGTTATATCAATGAGTTCTCCACCTGCTTCGGCATCAACAGTTGCCAGTTGTTTGGCCTGATATAGCTCCTCTAATCTATGCTTGGAGGCAAACTCTTCCATTCCTTTGGCCCTGATCTCTTTTCCCCTAGTGTATAATGCCGATTGCCCTTCTTCTTCAGAACTTGATACAGATGGTTTAAAAACAACTCCGGAAGTAGTAATCAGCTTTAGATACACCTGTTCATATTTATCGAAGGAATCTTCCTGCATTAATGTTACATTGCCCTCACATAAAATATCCAGAGACCCTTCAGTAAATTGTGTGCTCTTGACCTCTGAAAACCAGAATATTGTGGAGTCAGCAGTGATTTGAATATCTCCCTGTTCAATCTTAGTATCTCCCACTGAAAATATTCTCATACCATCTTTCTGCCAGGTAGATGCGCCGCCAGTTATGTGAATGGGATGCTGGGAGACATCTTTTTTTATGAGTGCACCCTGCGCAATGTTTCTATCGCAAAGTATTATTAAGGCTATTAAAAATGTTGTAGTTACAAATAATCGCATAATAGTTTTATCGAGAATTTTCAGCTTTTTAATTCAGGATTTATTTATCGATATGCCTTAAAGAGGTTTAATGAAAAAATATAAATGAAAAAAACTAATTATTAGATGTGCTTAGGAAATCATTGATTGTGCCTATAACATAGTCTTGTTCTTCTTTTGTTATTTCCGGAAAGATTGGAAGTGACAGTATTTCTCTCGTTGCACTTTCTGCTTCCGGCATATCTCCTTCCTTATACCCCAGATGTGACAAACATTTCTGCAAATGCTGGGGTACCGGATAATGTACTGCCGTACCAATATTGTTTGCCGTTAAGTGTTCGATAAGCCTATCCCTCTCTTTTATCCTGATTACGTATTGGTGAAACACATGCTTGTTGAAGCTCATGGTTTCCGGCGTTACTAAATCCAGCCCCTTCATTTTTTCAGAATAATACGAAGCTTTTTCTCTTCGCTTTTCACACCAAAGCTCTATATGCCCGAGTTTTTTGATAAGGACAGATGCCTGTATGGTATCCAGCCTGCCATTGATACCTATGATGGAATAGTAATTTTTTGGTTTGCCACCATGAACCCTCAACATATAAATCAATTCTTCCAGCTCATCACTGCTGCATGTAATCATTCCGCCATCTCCTAAGCCGCCAAGATTCTTACTTGGGAAAAACGAAAAACATCCCAAATCACCAATGGAACCTGATTTTTTATCCTTGTATTCCGCTCCAATGGATTGTGCTGAATCTTCTATTACCCTGATATCATGTTTCTTCGCTATTTCCAGTATCGGATCCATATCGGCACATTGTCCGTATATGTGAACGGGAATAATGGCTTTTGTTTTTTTGCTTATGCATTTTTCTATCAGATCCGGCCTTATATTGAATGATTCCGGTTCGATATCCGCAAAAACAGGTTTTGCGCCAGTATTACAAATAGACCCTACTGTAGCAAAGAATGTAAAGGGCGATGTAATAACTTCATCACCGTCTCCAATTCCCAATGATTTGAGCGCCAGAAGCAGTGCATCGGTTCCCGAAGAGACGCCAATCGCATGTTTCGTGTTACAGTATGAGGCAAAAAGGCTTTCAAACTCTTTAACCTGAGGGCCTAAAATAAACGCCTGGGTTTCCAGGACATCCTGTATAGCAGAGTCTACCTCTTCCTTTATGCTATGATATTGACGCTTTAAATCAACTAATGGAACCCGTGTTATTGTTTTCTCACTAACAGCAGAACTCATCCTATCTTTCTAAATAAGAACCAGTTAAGTTATAAAATTAAACCTACTGCCTGCAGCTTTTTTACCACTAAAAAAGTAAGGGCATATTGCCGACTCTCCTACTTTGTAGTTTTATTTCTTCTTTTTTCTTGCCCGTCTTTTCAAGATGTATTTTTTCCTGTTAAGACGGTGCTTTTTCTTTCCTTCAAAACCGTTTGCCATAAAAAC
>CAJXKT010000023.1 GCA_913055705.1 uncultured bacterium | reverse complement strand
ACTTTATATTTTCAACTTATTTAGCAGTACATTAAATTTATTTTTCGGAGAACTTTTTAAATGGTCAATAAAATTATTTTAGAAGAATACAAAATTAGTCAGGAAGAAATAGAGAGGGAACTTGAGGAAATAATAGGAGGTGACAGCCTTGAAAAGATTGAGGCAGTCTTCGACACTTCTGTTAAAAAGTTCGATTTAGGAACGATTTTAAGAGGCAGGATACTGGGTGTTATAGGTAATAATGTAATATTAGACACAGGATATAAATCAGAAGGAACAATTCCGCTCTCTGAATTTGACAGTGCTGAAGAAGTTGAAGTTGGAACTGAAATAGAGGTGATGCTGGAGTCATTTGAGGATGACACAGGTTTAATCCAGATTTCAAAACGTAAGGCAGATCGTATTCGTGGTTGGGAAAAAATAGTTGATAAGTACAAAGAAGGAGACGTAGTAACAGGCAAGGTGGTAAGAAAAATAAAAGGTGGATTGCTGGTTGATGTAGGCATTCCAATCTTTTTACCGGCATCACAAATCGATGTTAAACCTCCCGGTGAGATTGCCGAATATATTGGTACTGAAGTGACGTGCAAGATATTAAAAATCGATGAAGTACAACAGAATATTATAGTATCAAGAAGAAAGCTTATAGAAGAAGAACGAAATAAGCTGAAACGTGAATTCCTGAGTAATGTTGAGGTCGGGCAGGTTGTGAGCGGCGTAGTTAAGAACATTGCAGACTTCGGTGCGTTTATTGATCTTGGAGGTATAGACGGGCTGCTTCACATTACTGATATGAGCTGGGGCAGGATTAGTCATCCTTCGGAAATGCTGGCGATCGGTGATGAGACGGAAGTAAAGATACTCGACATTGATGAAGTAAAGGACAAGGTTTCTCTTGGATTAAAACAGAAGACAGAAAACCCATGGGCAAACGTAGAGGAAAGATATCCAATTGGTTCAAAGATTAAAGGGCAGGTAGTGAACATTATGTCATATGGCGCATTTGTCAAACTGGAAACCGGTATCGAAGGATTGGTGCATATTTCTGAAATGTCGTGGACAAGACGTATAAATCATCCTTCAGAAGTGGTTGCCATCGGAGACTCTGTTGAGGCCATAGTGTTAAATATAAACAAGGATAAAGAAGAAATTTCCTTGAGTGTTAAACAAGTGGAGCTGAATCCATGGACAAATATAGAAGAAAAATACCAGCCCGGACACAAGATAAAGGGACGGGTCAGGAATTTGACGAATTACGGAGCCTTTATAGAAATCGATGAAGGCATAGATGGCCTTCTTCATATATCAGACATGTCATGGTCAAAGAAAGTTACACACCCTTCAGAAATAATCAAGAAAGGTGATAAGATAGAAGTTGAAATACTGTCAGTTGATAAGGAGAAGAAAAGGGTATCATTAGGTATTAAACAACTTACAGAAGATCCATGGAAAAAAGAGATACCGGAAAAATATTCTGTCGGGGATATTGTAAAAGGCAAGGTTACCAAGATGACTGATTTTGGTGCATTCATAGACATGGGTAACGGCCTGGAAGGATTATTGCATATTTCAGAGATATCCAGTGAAAAGATTAAAAACATTGAAAAAGTTCTCTCCATCGGACAGGAACTGGATGTAAAGATTGTAAAGATAGAACCGGAGGCGAGAAAGATAGGCCTTAGCCTTAAAGGTATTGGAAATGAGTCAGGACAGGAAACCCAACCACAAGAAGAACAAGCTGATATAGAAGCTCCTGAAGACGTTATTGAAGACGCTATTGAAGAAAAAGTTGATGTAGCAGAAGATGAAAATTAATAAATGACCGGAGGGGTGGCCCATTATGCTGTGTCATCACTCTGATCATACTTAAAAGAAGATTAACCGGCATATCTCTCTCTTAACGTCCGGGGCAGGAAAATATACCGGATAATGAGATCTCCTTCCTGAAGTAATATGCTGACAGACAGAAGCAACGCTTCTCCGGTTGAACACATGATGGGAAAATATTAGAAAGGAAGAATAAAGATTGCTTAAAGAGCTGGTTCGTGATATTCCCGATTTCCCCAAAGAGGGAATTGTTTTTAAAGATATAACTCCACTATTACAAAATCCTTCGAGTTTGAAGGAAATTGTTGACAAGTTCTCTGATCACTACGCGAACCGGAAAATCGATGTAATCGTGGGTGCAGAGGCGAGGGGATTCCTTTTTGGCCCTGCAGTCGCCATAAACTTAAATGCAGGATTTGTACCGGTCAGGAAACCGGGAAAGCTTCCCTATGAAACAGCTAGCATGACATATGATCTAGAATATGGTACCGATACACTTCAGATACACAAAGACGCAGTAAAAGCCGGTGATAATGTTTTGATGCTGGACGATCTTTTGGCAACCGGCGGAACCATGGCAGCCAGTTGTAAATTAGTAGAATCGCTTGGCGGTAAGATTACGGGATGTGCTTTCTTAATCGAACTGGGGTTCCTGAATGGAAAAGAGATGTTAAGCAAATATGATGTCTTCTCTCTAATTCAATATTGAAGTAATAATTCAGGGTGTTCGATATTGAGGCCGGCATTATATTGATTGCCGGCCTTTTTCAATTTGACTTGAACAGTTGAAAAAGCGCCCGTAGCTCAGATGGATAGAGCGACGGTTTCCTAAATCGTAGGTCAGAGGTTCGAATCCTCTCGGGCGTATTTATAATTTACTTTTTTAAAACGTTTTCGTAAATATCAGGGTTTGGTCCTTGACACAAGTTTACGTAACATAATAAAATATAAAATCCTATGGAAGCTACAAAACAGAGAATACGTAATTTTTTCAAGTTTTTTGAAGTTTATGGGTTATGGATAGCTATCGGCATTGGCGTAGCTGTTGCAGCCGGTGTACCCTTATATTTGTACAGCCAGAAGGGAACTAAGGATTTCAACGAAGTCTGGAGCCGGGTTTACCAGATTAACTACGAATTAGCAGTTGCTCAGAATGAGGGGCCTCAAGAAAAGACAGAAGCAATCGAAGGCGCCATTAATGAGTATACGTTTCTAAAGGATAAACTATCAACGACAGGTGCTACTCCCTGGCTGCTTTTAGAACTGGGCAATGCTCAATATAAGGCAGCAAAACTCGATGAGGCAATTATCACGTACAGGGAATTCCTGACACGTTTTGGCAAACATCCTCTGGCTCCCATCATAAGACACTCTTTAGGTTACGTTCTTGAGGAAAAAGGAGAGTTAAAAGAGGCTGTCGAACAATTTGAAAAGATTGCAAATGCCCCGGAATCCACATACCTTAAAGCCCAGGTTAAGCTGGATACCGGAAGGTGCTATGAAAAATTAGGAAAATTGACTTCCGCCGTGGCGGCATACAAAGATGTAATCGGTTCATTTCCTGAAAGCAGTTGTGCAAAAATGGCTGCATACCGATTGGAAGATATTGAATAAAATACAATGAATTTAAGCAAAACGGCTACACTGGAATTTGAAGAAACAGGTCAACTTCAATTAGTAATTAAACATAAATATTCTTCAAAGAGAATAGACAAGTACCTTGTTTCGCGGTTACAGGATTATTCCCGCAGCAGCATACAGAGGCTGATAAAGGAAGAGGCGGTTAAGGTAAATAACAATGCTGTAAAAAGTAATTACGAAATAAAATTAAACGATGCTATTTCAATCCAACTGCCGGAAAAATCCGACGATCACATTACTCCGGAAGACATCCCGCTTGATATTGTATATGAAGACGAATATTTAATGGTTCTGAATAAATCTTCGGACATGGTAGTGCATCCTGCATGCGGCCATGCCAGTGGGACATTGGTAAACGCCCTGGCTTTTCACTGTAACAGCCTTTCTGCATTAAACGGCCCTTTAAGGCCGGGAATAGTTCACCGGCTGGATCGAGATACAAGTGGAGCTATTCTTGTGGTAAAGGACGAAAAAGTACATAAACATCTGGCATTGCAATTTGAAGAAAGGACGATAAAGAAAGAATATCTTGCTGTGGTTAAGGGTGAACCGGAACTGGACTCTGACAAGATAGATTTACCGATTGGAAAGGACAAAAGGGACAGGAAGAAAATGGCCATTCGACATGATACCGGGAAAAACGCTGTCTCCATTTTTGAAGTAATAGAACGCTTTCCGGGTTATACATTAGTCAGGGTTATGCTGGAGACCGGAAGGACGCACCAGATAAGAGTTCACATGAAGACTATAGGACATCCCGTCATAGCCGATTCAGAATACGGCGATAGTGATGCCTGCTGTATAGAAGATTTAACTAAACCTGTTTCAAATAAAGATATACATAGCCTTGCAAAATTGACAGAATTGTGTAATAATACTACCGATCCAATTATTGAGAGACAGGCACTACATGCCTATAAAATCGGGTTTACCCATCCGGTCTCTAATAAGGCGATGGAATTTACGGCTGAGATACCGAAAGATATGCACAATTTGATTACAACTCTCAGGAAGATTAAGGCTCTGTTAAATTAAAGAGTTCAGTATATTATAATTTAAGTAACGGAGGATAGAAAAATGTTTGGCATGCCGGGCGGTATGGAATGGATAATAATCCTTATTGTGGCGCTGCTTATCTTTGGTAAAAGGCTTCCGGAAGTGATGAAATCTATGGGAAAAGGCATCGTTGAATTCAAAAAGGGTGTGAAGGGCGTGGAAGACGATGTGGAAGATGCGATAGAAAAAAAACCTGATAAATTAGAAACAGCTGAAAACAAAAATGAAAAGACAGAAACAGATAAAGAACATATAAACGAAATGAAAGGATAATAAACTTATGGCAAAAACCAACAAGAGGCGAAAACTAAAATGGCGCAGTAAAAAAGCAAACCACGGCAAAAAACCAAATTTGGGAAAGCAAAAAGGGCAAATATAAAGGAGGGAAGTGACTAAAGTTTAAAGTCTTTTGTTATTTACAACTTTAGTTCACTTTGATCTTTAGCTCACGTTAGTCACTTTCACTCTACAATCAACAATCCTTTAATACTTCTTCATAAACCTTCAAGTCCTTTTCGCTGAACAGCACAAATCTGACCTCCTCTAGCTTATGTTCCTGGATAAATTCTTTTACCGTTGTAAGGGCAATCCTCGCGGCTTTATCTATCGGAAACCTGTAAACACCGGTACTGATGGATGGAAACGAGATTGATTTAATACCATTTTCTTTCGCCAGGTTCAGGCAGTTATAATAAGAATTTCTAAGAAGCTGTTCTTCATTGCGGTTTCCTCCATGCCATACAGGGCCTGGGGTATGAATTACATGCCCGGTTGCCATATTCCCGCCTGTGGTTATTACTGCCTCGCCGGTAGGGCATTTTCCCTGTTTTGCACGAATCTTCTTACACTCTTCACGAATCTCTGGCCCACCCGCACGATGAATCGCGCCGTCGACACCACCTCCTCCCAGCAGGCCGGTATTTGCTGCATTGACTATAGCGCCGGTCTCCTGCAGAGTAATGTCGCCTTGAATCAGATTTAGCCTGGTTTTACCAATCATTTTTTCCATTTTGCCTTTCTCCTTTAACCTTTTGCTTCTTATTTCTTTCTTCGTTTTTTACCTATATTTTAGTTTTTCTTTTCTCAGCGCTCTTTGCGTTAAATATGTCATTCGTTGTTCTGTGGAATCAAACAAAAAGTTTTATTACCATTGCTACGACACAGATTGTAATAGCCCATCTAATCCAGCGTTCATTCCCGGTAACAGCCCAATGGCTGCCTATCCAACCCCCAAGGCCCATCCCGGCAGCCAGGCATAATCCAATGTCCCAACACACTTTATCATTGAAGGCAAACACAATTAATGAAAAGACCAGATAGGCGCCCACAATAAATACCTTGTGGCTGTTAGTCTCCACAAGATTAAGTCTCGTAATCATGGTCAGGGCGGCAATAATTATAAAGCCGACACCAACCTGAATAAACCCGCCATAGATCCCGATAAAGAAGAAGGCTATCATTGTTGTAATGAGATGCTTACGTCCTAAACTACCCGGGCTGCCATCACTACCCTGACGAGGGTGCCAGAGGATAAAGCCGAGAACAAGCAGCATGACAACGGCAAGAATTCTTTTGAACAGGATGTCGGAAATATCAATAGCAATTAGTGAGCCTAAGACGGCACCTACAATTGCTGGAAGTGACAGCAGAAAACTTAATTTAAAATTAGAGACACCTTTTTTCTTAAAGCCGGCAACTGCAAATGCACATTGAGCTATGAGTGCAATACGGTTAGTACCGTTTGCTACTGCTGTCGGCAGGCCCAGGAAGATGAGTATCGGCAGGGTAAGCAGTGAACCGCCACCCGCAAGGGTATTGATGAGTCCGGCTATGACGCCGGCAATGAATACAACTGGGATATGCCAGATTTCCATAAAGAATTTAAATCAAAAGACAGACACTAATTTCACAAATTTACACTAAAAAAAACAACTCTTAACGCAGAGATGCAAAGGGAAAGATATATTATAGGTTAAAGACGAAGAAAAAGACAAAAAAAATTCTCACGCGAAGACGCAAAGTACGCAAAGGGAAACTATGGTCAAAAGCAAAAGAAGAAAAGAAAAATTAACCACGGAAAGACACGGATCAAAAATTTAGAGATTAAGGAATTTAAGGATTAACAAAAAACTAATGTCAAAGCTCAATATTAATTCTTTGACCACCATAACTCTAGTCACTTTAGTTCACTTCAAACTTTAGCTCACTTATTTATGCCTACTAACTATTCCCGGCAACGTTTATAGACCTGAAATAGAATGGTGGAACTTTAAGAGACCCATGCCAATCCGATTTATCACCGAGGGCAATTATATTGTTGAATGCATCAAAGACGTTTCCTGCAACCATGCAGTCTTTAACCCTTCCGACTATTTCCCCATTCTCTACAAAATATCCTAAATCAATATTTACAGAAAATTCTCCGGCAAGGACGTTGCTCTGGCCTCCGCCAAGAACCTGGTCTACCAGTATTCCGCTCTTCATGTCTTTGATCATATCTTCAAATTTCATATCTCCCGGTTCGATTATTACATTAGAGTTTCCCGGAGAAGGTTGAGAAGCAAAACTTCTTGTCCCGTTACCGGTGGACTTGGTATTCATAATACCGGCAGTCTGCAGGTCAAATATGTAATTCTTAAGTACGCCTGACTCAAAAAGCGGAGTCCTTCGGGCAGAGACTCCTTCATCATCACAGACATAGCTTCCATCTGCGTAATCGATCGTCGGGTCATCATACATACTGAATCTTTCATCTAACATTTTCTCCCCCAGTTTACCTGTCAGCGGAGAGACTCCCTTCTGGACCAATTTTCCATTACATCCGGATTCAAATGTTGATAACAGATTTCCGGCAGCCTTGGAAGTAAAAACGATCGGATAGCCGGCTGTAGGTATTTCGACCACTTTCTCTGCCAATTTCAGATCACGAAGCGCCTTCGTTGTATGTTTATCAAGATCATCAGCCACTTTTACAGAGCTCTCACCCTCACCGATCCATAGTAAACCTTTATCCTTAACAAGTAATATATCGATACTTGATCCAAAGGATGTTGATCGACTGCTTGTGTCTAAACCGCTTGAGTTGATCAGACGGCCTTTACTGGAGCCTTTTCCAATACTGACGCCGCATTCATAATCCGGATTTACAGATAAGGCTTTTTCTATATTGTCCTTTCCGATCTGTATGCCTTTTTCGATAGGATAGTCCACTACGTTCTCATCAAACAGCTTGGTGTCTTTATATTGGTTTTTCGACTGAAATTCGAATTTTGCTTCCTGTCCGAACTCAGCGCTTTCTATAGCATTTGTAACAAGCTGTTCGGGCTTCCTGAAATCAGTGGTACTGGAGAACCCGATTTTTCCATCCTTGATTACGCGCAGGCCGATGCCTCTGATTGACCTGGTATATACAGATTTCAATTTATTGTTTTCGAAACTGATTGACCTGGATTCTCCCTTTTCATAAATCACCTCAGCCGAATCAGAATTTTTTAAGGCCAGTTCAAGTGTTTTCTCTTCAATGTTGTTTTCCATTTTTTTATTGTTCTCTGATTTTATTCGCGACATGTTCAAGGATAACTCATCTGCCGCCAATTGTTACATTTCTTATCCTGATATGCGGCCCGCCGTCGCTTACACGCAATGGGGATTGCCCGCCCTTGCCGCATCCGCCAAGCCCTCCGCAGATGACAAGATCGTTGCCGATCGCATCTATATTCTTCAATGTCTTGAATACATTACCTGTCAAAACCACATCACGAATCTTTTCGCAGACCTTTCCGCCTTTTATTTTATATGCCTCTTCCGCACTGAAGGTAAACATCTCAGTGTTAGTCTGTCCTCCAAGGGAACCCTTTGCATAAATGCCTTCGTCTACACCTGCCAACATCTCTTCAAACATTTGATTGCGGGATTCCATATATGTATTAGTCATGCGCACAATCGGTTCACTGGCATAGCTGATAGCCCTTGCGTTTCCTGTTGGACTCTCATTCATATTCGCCGCTGTCTCTCTTGAGTGCAGCCTGTTAGTCAAAATCCCATCTTTTATTAGATACGTCTTCTGCGATGGTGTTCCCTCGCTGTCATACTTATTATATCCGGCCTCTCCTTCCAGTGTACCATCATCTACTATAGACAGTTCATCCGAACCAAAGCGTTTTCCTATTTTCATAACCTCGCGGAGTTTTTTGTTTTCATAGATAAAATCCGCTTCACTCAGATGCCCGAACGCTTCGTGTGTAAAAACGCCGCAGAGCTTTGGATCGACTATTACGGTATATTTACCGCCCTCTACAGGCTTTGCAGAGAGCAGGTCAACTGCCCTTTTGGTGACATCTTCACAGCTCTCTTCAAAATTTTCAACCTTTTTGTAACCTCTCAGATCTCCAATCGAATCATATGCCTGCTGTACATCCATACCATCTTTTGCCATTGCCATAACCGAAACACCACAGAATTGATTCTCGCTGACAATAAAGCTGCCTTCCAGGTTGGCGAAATAAAGCGTACTGTGAGAATCTGCATATCTCACACTGGAGGTCTGAACCTTCTTTGAAGAGAGGATTATGTTATTATATTTCTGACACAAATCATGTTTGTCAATCAGTGAAACGTCTGCCGGGTCTACATCGACCTGCGTCCTTACAACATCGTTAATCACTCCGGTCTCTGCTAATGTTACTTCCTTGTTTCCAATCAGCATTGCCTGTTCACATGCCATATTGACGTAACGGGGTAAATTTTCAATATCATTGAAAGCTACAAATCCCCATCCCCCATTGACGAGAGCACGTACACTTCCACCCATGATACTGCTTTCGCCTATACTCTCCAATTCCTTGCCCACATAGGCAACTCCCGTTCCCCTTCCCTCATTAATGCGTATCTCTATCTGATCGGCCTTCGCAGACTTTAAAGCATTCTTTATCAATTTTTCCATTTTATTTCTTTACCACTAATGTTTTTATCTGACTGTCAAACATTGTGATATGCTCCTTATTGATTCAACTATATAAATAAAATATTTCTCCAACGAACCTGAAAAACAGTAATTCTTTGCGGTGATACACCGTTTTCTGTCTTCGGCAAACAAGATAGTTATTAGTCATTGGTCATTCGTCAAATAATTTAGGAATTCCCGCCTAACAGGTAAGTATTAAGGGATTTAGGGATTTTTAATTCTTTAAATCTTTTTCTTTGCCTTTAACCTTAGTGCTAATTTGTGCCTTTTGCTTGTCCTCGGCGCCTCTGCGTTAAGATCTTTTTTTAATTAAATTCTCAAATTCCTCTTTGCTTAAAATTGTTGTTCCCAGCTTTTTTGCCGTTTCGAGTTTTGATCCCGGTGATTCACCGGCAATCAGAAAATCAGTTTTGCCGCTTACGGCTGACGATACTTTACCGCCCAGATTCTTTATTATATCTTCTATCTCTTTACGGGTATATCCGTTCAGCGTTCCCGTTACAACGAAAGATTTCTCAGCTATATTAGAAGCTGTCTTTGCTTCTTTACGAATGGCGCTAAGATTAACACCCGCCGCCTTGAGTTTCTTGATAACGTCTTGCGTGTGGCTGTTTGAGAAGAAATCTACGACGCCCTTTGCCGTGATCTCTCCAATCTCAAAGATTTCATCCAACTCTTCAACAGAGGCATCCATGAGTCTGTCGAGTGTGCCGAAGTGTTTTGACAGTATATCTGCTGCATGAGTACCAATATTCTGTATTCCCAGGGCACAGATCAGGCAGTGTAAATCTCTGCCCTTACTCTTTCCAATCGCATCGAGCAGATTTCGAGCAGATTTCTCACCCATCCTTTCCAGTGGTTCAAGGTCATCGAATTTCAGGGAATAAATATCAGCATAATTTCCTATAATCTTTTTGTCTACTAATTGTTCGATTATGGCAGGGCCAAAGCCCTCAATATCCATCGCATTTCTACTTACAAAATACATTATTCTCCTTTTTGACTGAGCGGTACACAGAGGATTGTGGCACTTTAGAAACACCTTTTCTTTGATAACAGGTTCTTTGCAGACAGGACATACTTTCGGCACAGGAAACTGTTCTTCGTTACCGGTGCGCTTCTCTGTAATAACCTTAACTACCTGAGGGATGATCTCTCCGGCTTTCTGAACAACGACGTAATCACCTACGCGAATATCCTTCCGCTTGATTTCGTCAAAATTGTGAAGTGACGCCCTGCTCACGGTAGTACCGCTGAGTGGAACAGGGCTTAATTCTGCTACCGGGGTTAATGTTCCTGTCTTACCAACCTGTACCTTTATCGCCTCAATCTTTGTTGCGGCATCTTCAGGATTAAATTTGTAAGACATAGTCCAGCGAGGAGCCTTGCTGGTCGAACCCAGTCTATCATGAAGTTCCAGCAAATTAACCTTTACGACCATTCCATCAACCTGATAATTAAGATCACTCCTCTTTGCTTCCCAAGAATTGCAGTATGAGATAACATCGTCAATATTCCTGCATAATTTATAGTGAGTGTTTACGGGAAGGCCATATTCCTTTATAGCCTCAAGGCATTCTATATGGTTCGTAAATCTATTGTTCTCCTCGTAGCCGAAAGCATAGGCAAACAGGCGGAGTGGTCTTTTGGCCGTTGTGTGAGGATCCAGGAGTTTAAGGGAGCCTGCCGCCGCATTTCTGGGATTGGCAAATTGAGGCTCGTCTGCTTCCTCCCGCCGTTCATTCAGTTTCTGAAACTCCTTGTTTGGCAGATAAATTTCACCACGAATTTCAATAACCGGAGGTATTTCTCTGTTATCAACAGGCAAAAATCTCAAAGGTATGTCCTTTACGGTTCTTAAATTCGTTGTAACGTCATCACCCCTGAAACCATTACCTCTTGTAGCACCGCGCATGAAAACCCCATTTTCATACCACAGAGTAATCGCAATACCATCAATCTTGAGTTCTACGACATATTCTATATCATCGACGTCCTTCAGTATTCGCCTGATTCTTTTGTCAAATTCTCTCAATTCCTCTTCAGAATATGTATTTTCGATGCTGAGCATGGGTATGCTGTGTTCAATAGATGTGAATTCTGAGACAGGTTCACCGCTTACGCGTTGAGTGGGAGAATCCGGGGAGATTAATTGCGGATTGGCACTTTCAAGACTTTCCAGCTCTTTCATCAGTTGATCATATTCATAATCCGAGATTTCGGGCATATTCTCAACATAATACTTTCCATCGTGGTATCGTATCTTTGAGCGAAGATTTTCAATATTTTCAATCACTTTCTTATTCACACTTATTCTCGTCTTTAATCTGAAAAATGCATAAAATTCGGGCTAAATTGCCAGAATTTACAATCGTGATCTCAAATCGCATGCTTTTTGCCTGCTAAATAATACACGAGCTTTGTGTGAAAGACAAAGGTATTTTGATGTTTTACAGAAACTTTTCTGGTATTTTGCAGCCCTCATAAGTGAAAAACCTTGACAATAAAATCTGTTTTTTATAGACTTCGTATCTTAAAGTTTTGCAAGTGTCTAGAATGATTTATAAATCTTACTGAAGGGCAATTTTCATAACCTGCCTCACATTATTTCCCGCCAGAGCGGGCAAGCTTTTTTTTCGGCAAGGGGGTATAGATTCAGGAATATATTACCCAATCCTTTTTAAATTGATGAAACATTTAAAATCTTTTGAAACCAAAAAAATTACAAATCATAAACTTTACATTAAGGGGTGGTAATGTTTGGGAAAGATAAAGAGTCAAAAGAATTTTTCGAAGTATTTAAAAAGCCGGAGAAACAAGAAGGAGCTAATTACAGTATTGAAGAATTTCAAAAAAAGCAGGAAAATCCAAACGTTATTCCCAAGCCGGTTCCGGAGAGAAAACCGGAAGATACAGATGACGATAGAAAAAAAGAAAAGCTGGATTGGATAACGGATACAAAGAGTAATGACCAGCCTCAATATCAAACAGTTCGCAAAAAGCCCAGGAAATTATTTTTCAATGAAGTTATTCTTAAACAGGAAACAGTTATTTTTGGTGCATTAGGCGCTGTATTTTTATCATTAGTCTGCTTTTTTGTGGGCTATAAGGTTGGCCACATAAATGTATATGAACCTGAGGCACTGCAAAAATCTGTTGTGTATCCCAAGTTGGATGGAGTAATTAAGACTGTACCGCAGGACAGGGAGATAAAAGCTGTAGATTTGTCATTGCCACAGGCTCCAATTGCTATAGTTAAGCAGGAACAAGAACATGTCGTTAAGTGGACACTTCGAATTATATCTTATAGCAATACTAAAAAACACTTGAAACAGGCCGCTAATTTAGCAAAAGCTATCAAAAATATGACAGGTTATAATACATTCTTGGCAAAAATAGGAAAAGAGATCGTTGTATGTGCGGGTAGATTTAATTTAAAGGATAGCAGTGAACTAAAAGAGGCTCTAAAGGGAATCAGCAAATTAGAATACGAAGGTAAGAGGCAATTTGCAGGCAGCTATGCGATTCCAATAAAAATAAAGTAATGGAGAAAGGGCAATGAGTATTGACAAAAGTCTTGTACCAAAGGGTAAACTGGTCAGACATAGAAGTGTTCTTACAAGAACGGAACGTATCCAGCATTTGACTGATGAGGGCCTATGGGATGAAAAAAAATCTGTGTACGGCTTACCCAAGGTAAAAACTATAAAGGTGAAAAAGAAGGTAAAGGTTGTAAAAGAGAAAACTGAAGAAACTGTTGCTGATGCTACTGCTGCTACTGCTACTACTACTGATGCTACTGCTGCAGCCGCCACAACAGGTGGCAAAGAAAAGGAAAAGGGCAAGGCTTCCTGATGATCGCCGATCGAATGCAGGGGTTTGAAGCATCTGGCATAAGAAAGGTGTTCGATCTGGCGCAAAAAATTGAGAATCCGGTTAACCTCAGCATTGGGCAACCGGATTTTGATATTCCTGAAGAGGTAAAGAAAGAAGCTGTCAAGGCAATAGAACAGGGTTTTAACAGGTATACTATAACACAGGGTATACCTGAGCTTACCGAAAAGATCCTGGGAAAAGCAAGAAATGAAAACGGCATCAAGGCCGAAGACATAATGATAACTTCCGGGGTTGCCGGAGCTTTAACACTTGCGTTTCTGGTTCTCATAAACCCCGGAGATGAAGTTCTTGTGCCGGATCCATACTTTGTGTCATTTAAGCATCTTGTAAATTTGTGTGGCGGCAAGATAAAATTTGTTGACACATATCCCGATTTTGAAATCACCCCTGAGCGTATCTCGCCCCACATAAGTCCACGCACTAAAATCCTCATTATAAACAGTCCATCCAATCCTACAGGTGTAGTCTGTAAACCGCAATACCTTAAAGAAATTTGTGAGATTGCGGAAAAACACAACCTGATAATTATTTCAGATGAAATATATAAGGATTTCATTTATGAAATAGAATATCAAAGTATCGGAAAATATTACGAAAATACAGTGACCTGCGGTGGTTTTTCAAAATCACACGCAATGACAGGATGGAGATTAGGCAGTGCAATTGGTCCTGCAAAGATTATTGACGAAATGATGAAACTTCAGCAGTATACGTATATATGTGCTCCCTCATTTGCACAGGCAGCCGGAGTGAAGGCCATGGATATTAGTATGGATGCGTATATAGAAGATTTCAGAAAGAAACGTGACTTTGTTTGTGACGGCCTTAAAGAACGCTACGAATTAACCAGGCCTGATGGTGCCTTCTATATCTTTCCTCAAGTACCATGGGGTACTGATGAGGAATTCGTCACTGAGGCAATAAAACACGATTTGCTAATCATACCCGGCAGCGTGTTTTCTGAAAAGAAAACTCATTTCAGGGTATCTTATGCCGCATCGTTAGAGACCCTGGAGAGAGGGGTTGAAATACTAAACTCCTTGGCCTAGATAGAAATCTTCATTTTAAGTCTTTGAAAGTCAGGTTTTACGCCCGAATGCCCGCCTGACCTGCCCCCCAAAAAACTGATCCAGTTGTAAAGTTAGTATTACACTATATAATTGGGTTAAGAAAGGGGGAAATCATGCCACAAAAGCGATACAAACCAGAGCAAATAATTAATAAGCTTCGAGAAGCAGAATTAGCATTCTGATGTATATGTTTTGGAAGGTAAAGAACTGTCCATTTCCGTCAGCATCGGTATCAGTATTTATCCCGAAGATAGTTTTGACATAGATATTCTGATTAATAAGGCTGATGTGGCAATGTACAATGCCAAGGAGCATGGTGGAAATAACTATAAATTCTTTATTTCGGAATAAATAAAACGTCTCAACTCAGGCCTGACTGTCCTCATATAATGGAGACATTTCTCTCAGTCTTTTTATTATAGGAGGGAGTGTTTCTAATACATACTCAATGTGTTCTTCAGAATTATCTATTCCAAGACTAAGGAGTATTGACCCCTGAGCTACCGCATCATCTACCCCGATCGCACTCAAGACGTGTGATGACTTCAAGGATCTGGAGGTGCATGCCGAACCAGAAGATACTGCTATTCCCTTCATATCTAAAAACAAAAGTATTGACTCGCCCTCAACATACTCTATGCTTATATTTATATTGTTAGGTAAACGTTTTTTTGGATGCCCATTCAGATGAATCTGACCTGCCGAATTCATTAAACCATTTAATAACTTATCACGTAAAGGTTCTATCGCCTTTTTACGCGTCTCTATCTCTCTCTTTGCCAACTCAGCAGCCTTCCCCATACCCACGATTCCGGGTATATTCTCCGTACCTGCCCGACGTCCGCCTTCCTGTATGCCTCCTTCAATAAATGGAACTATCCTTGTTTTTTCTCTCAAGTACAGTGCCCCCACACCGGGCGGACCATAAAACTGGTTGCTGGCCAGACTCAAGGCATCTGCCATCATTGTGTTTACGTCTACGGGGATACAACCCGCTGATGCCACGGCATCGACATGAAAGATTATACCCTGTTCCTTAACTATCTTTCCGATTTCGTCTATCGGTTCAATAGTACCTATTTCATTATTTGCATGCATAATGGAGACGAGTATCGTCTCCGGCTTAATGGCACTTGCAACCTCGGCAGGATCTATCATGCCGTATTTATCAACCGGTATACGCGTAACCTCAAAACCCGTCTTTTCAAGTCGTTTTAATGGATTAAGCACAGAAAAATGTTCTATCTCAGACGTAATAATGTGTTTGCCTTTTTTCTGGTTTGCCATTACAAGACCTTTAATAGCAAAATTGTTCGCCTCACTTCCGCTTGATGTAAATATTATTTCTTCAGCCTTTGCCCCTATAAGTGACGCTACTTCATCCCTGGCAGTCTGAACTATCTTGTTAGCCGTTTGTCCGAAATGATGCAGGTTTGACGGATTACCGTAACAGTTCTTTATAGAATCAACCATCGCTTCTATAACCGAATGGTGAGTTGGCGTACAGGAAACATGATCAAGATATATCTTTTCCAATCTTTATTCCTTTCATCTACAATAATCTTCCAGCTTTTCTAAGTTTGCATACTCCAGTACCAGTTTTTTCATGCCTACATTACTAAAATCAACAAATGCCGTATTTGTAGATGGGATAATCTTTGTAATCCTCCCACGGCCAAAGGATTCGTGATTTACAATATCTCCCGGAACCAGATTACTGCTATCCTGGGATTCTTCATGCTGAAATTCGTGAGTCACATCATGTACATTCTCTTCATCATGATAATGTTGGTAATCGCCAGATTCTAAATCTTCTTCGCTTCTCTCTGCATGTTCTGTCTGCAGCTTATCTGCGTAAGAATTATAGTTCGTTTTATCAATCTCCTCTATAAAGTCTTCAGGGATTTCACTCAAAAACCTGGAAGGGATACACGGAGTCCTCTGACCGAATTTTGCCCTGTATCTGGTGTGGATTAGGAAAAGATCCCTTTGTGCCCTCGTAATACCAACATAACATAAACGGCGCTCTTCTTCAATATCATCATCCGAATCCTTTGATTGTGAATGAGGCAACAACCCTTCCTCAAGGCCTGCTATGAAGACAACCGGAAATTCCAGCCCTTTTGCAGCATGCAGGGTCATAAGAGTAACCGTATCTGTTTGATCGTCCCATTTGTCAATGTCTGAGATTAATGCCACCTCTTCCAGAAAACCCTGGAGCGAGCCATCCGGATTTGAAGTGTCATACTCACTGGCTGCATTTACCAGTTCATCAATATTTTCCAGCCTCTCTTCGCTGTCACTCTCGTAAGATTGTTCCAGGTAATCTATATATCCGGTTTTTCCGATAACCTGTTTTACAAACTCCATCACCGGAAAAGTTGAGAGTTTATATAATTCGGAAGTAATTTTCCAGAAGTCTTTCACCGCTTTGACACTCTTTGCCTTTATTTCCGGGATTTCCTGAACACGTGATATGGATTCTAAAAAATTCGTATTATGCATGCCCGCCCATTCTCGTAAACGCCTTATAGTCGTCGCCCCGATGCCTCTCGGCGGAACGTTTACAATCCTTTCAAAAGATAAATCATCATCAGGATTAGCACAGAGTTTAAGATAAGAAAGAATATCTTTTATCTCTTTTCTCTTGAAGAATTCGACACTGCCTACAATTGAGTAAGGTATTCCCTCTTTAAGCAGGCAGGTTTCCAGTACACGCGACTGTGCGTTTGTACGGTAAAATACGGCCATATCAGAATACGTGTTTCCATTTTTAATAAATTCAGAAATGTTTGCAGCAATTTCCCTTGATTCAATATTCTCGTCCTCACAGTGGATGACCCTGACCCTGTTTCCTTCATCATTCTCCGTCCAGAGGGATTTCGGTTTCCTTGATTGATTATTTTTGATTACCCCAGAGGCAACGTGAAGAATATTCTTAGTTGAGCGATAGTTCTGTTCAAGCCGGACAGTCTTTGTCTCTGGATAATCTTTTTCAAAATTGAGTATGTTCCGTATATTGGCGCCGCGCCATCCATAGATAGACTGGTCAGGGTCTCCGGTAGCACAGATATTTCCGTACCTCTGTGCCAACAGTTGAGTGATTGTGTATTGTGCGTGATTTGTATCTTGGTATTCGTCTATGAGGATATATCTGAATTTGTCCTGATATTTTTCAAGTACCTCCGGAAAATTTCTAAATAGATGCACAATCTTGAAAAGCAGGTCATCAAAATCCAGCGCATTATTTGCCTCAAGATATTTCTGATACTTTGTGTATACCTTTGAAACAACGTCGTTATAATAGCCTGACTTATATTTAGAAAATTCCTCCACTGACAGCAACTCATTCTTTGCGTTACTTATTGACGCCGATACGGCGCCTGGCCGCCAGTTTGTAGTATCCAGATTCAGTTCATTCATCACGGCCTTTACACACTTGGCCTGATCAGCGGTGTCATATATGCTGAAATTTCTGGTAAAACCCATTTGCTCGATCTCGCTTCGCAGGATTCTTGAACACATGGCATGAAATGTTGAGACCCACATTCCCCTCAGATCCAGAAACTCACCCAGCCTCTCCTTCATTTCATTAGCGGCTTTATTGGTAAAGGTTATGGACAGAATATTTGCCGGGGCAGTCCCCTGCTCAACAAGATATCCTACCCTGCGTGTGATAACCCTCGTCTTGCCGCTGCCGGCACCTGCGATTACGAGCAAAGGACCGTCTATATGTGTAATCGCCTCCTTCTGGGATTCAGTTACATTGTCCAGGATATTCATTTCTTGGTAGGATTCAAGTTAATTGAAGTGTAAATTGATATTATAAAATGTATGCCAATGAAGATTAAAGCTATTAAATCATAATGTCAATTTAAAAATATGGTGGAATATAACAAGATGTTGTTGAAGGAATAGTAATGAATGAAGCGTTGGCTTGACAGGGAATTGTTCAGAAGAATTATCCCTGTTAGATAGTCTTGATATAACTGTGATCCCCCGGAACAGTCAAGAATGGAGGAAATACCAATATTCCGGTATTAAGCCTATCTAACAGGGTGGATTGTGTCAGGTTTTGTAGAAGTAACTTTTAATTGAAGTTCGCAATTGTTATACCGATAACAAAGAGTTGTGAAGAAAAGTTTGGACTGAGAGTTATGTTATTGTACGGTAATACCTTGTGGATTAAAGGGGAAATAGGCAGAAAATTGATTTACAGCGATTAATAGATAATTGCGAAAGAATTTTGCAATTCGATAGAATTACCATGATTATAGTGAAAAATTTTCGCACGAAATCCTAGTGAAGAGACAACGGACAAAAAGACTTTCACTTACTCCTCAACAAACTTTAGCGCAGCCGAATTAATGCAATATCGAAGTCCGGTAGATGGCGGGCCATCGTTGAATAGATGGCCGAGATGTGCATCACATACATTACACACTACTTCGGTCCTTATCATGCCAAGGCTTTTATCCGTAACCGTTTTAATGTTTTGCTCTGAAACGGAATCCCAAAAGCTTGGCCAACCTGTCCCGGATTCAAACTTTGTTTTTGAATCGAACAGGTCAGCGCCACAGTTTACACATTGATATATACCTTCTCCTTTAAAGTTATAGTATTCATTGTTGAAAGGAGGTTCAGTCCCTTTCTCACGCGTAACTCTGTACTGCTCCGGTGTAAGCAACCGCTTCCATTCTTCGTCGGTTTTGTCTACTTTTTCAGGCATGTCCGGTTCTTTCTGTTTATGTAGTCTGGAATTCTCTTCAGCAGCGTTGATTTTATTAGAGATGGGCAAGAGGCATAACAATAAAGCCCACGAAACACACGAAAAGATATAAAAAAAACTTTTTATGGTATTTTGCACGTCGTTCTTTGCTTTCGATTGCAGCGGTGCTGCACTGTATATTTAAAACGCCTTTTCCCCAAAAGATTCTTCAAACCGCTTGTTAAAAGATTCAGGCGTAAAGTTGAAATTCTGCGGACCGTAAACCTCTACAGAATACGCAGCAGTGACTGCTCCTATTTTTGCAGCATGGATGATGTCACTATCTGATAAAAAGAATCCCTTCATTAATCCCGCCCTGTAAGCATCGCCGGCTCCTGTAGGATCTTTTACAGAATCAACTTTGGCAGCAGGGATATCATGGTTTTTAGTCTGGCCATGCTCTTTCAGTATCACTACTGAACCGTGTTCACTTTTAGTTTGTACCAGTATCTCCGTCTTCTCCAGAATATCGTCAATAGTCATAGAGGTTTTATCCTGGGTCAACTGCAGCTCATAATCATTACAGATGAAAATCTTTGATCCATCTATCATCTCCGTTAAACGCTCTTTAGTCC
>CAJXKT010000022.1 GCA_913055705.1 uncultured bacterium | reverse complement strand
GAGTACCATCAGGTATTGGTGCTTTACAAAAAAGCTTCGCCACTATAAGATTGGACGCCATTTGAAGTTTGAGCAAACTGATATTGATGAATTTTTAGAATCCAATTTAGTGGAAAGGAGGTAGCATGGGTGTCTACAGTAAAAAAGACAAAGACGGCAAAATGCGCTGGTACATTGACTTTTATGCTGACGGTATTCGTAAGAGGGAATGTGTTGGACATTCAAAGACTTTAGCGAAGAAGGCTCTAGCTAAACGTACAACAGAAGTATCAGAGGAACGATACATTAACAAGCCGAAAGGGGGGTTACTATTCAAGGAATTTGCAGAACAATGGCTGGAAGAGAGAAAAGCACACCTTAAGCGGTCAAGTTACTATGATTATAAAGGTATTCTTGATCTATACCTGATTCCAACCTTCGGCAAGAAGCGATTAGGCAAGGTTACAGAAGCAGACATAGAAAATCTGATAAAGGATTTAAATGATAGGTTGAGTAACAAGAGGATTAACAATATCCTTGTGCCGTTAAAGATCCTGTTTAAGACTGCATACAGGCGCAAGAGCATTACTATCAATCCTATTGATGGTATTGGCATGCTAAGGGTTGATAAGACAGAAATAATGCCACTCAGCATGGAAGAAGTCAGGTTGTTTCTGGAAAATGTAGATAGTAATTTCAAAGATTACTTTGAAGTAGCATTTTTTACCGGAATGAGACCTTCTGAACAGATAGCGTTGAAGTGGGATAATATTGATTTCAACAGGGCTAAAATCAATGTAGTTGATGCCAGGGTTATGGGCGAAGAAAGCTCTCCTAAGACAGTAGCAAGCCGTAGGGCAATTGATATGCTTCCGCCAGTTAAAGAGGCCCTTGAAAGACAGTCTGAGAAAACCTTTCTAAGCAGTCCTTATGTGTTTGTTTCTAAAAATGGAAATATCGTAGATATTGGTAATCTTAGGAAGCGGACATGGTATCCTGCTTTAAAAGAGGCAGGCCTTAGAAGGAGAACTATGTATGAAGCCAGACATACATTTGCAACCTTAATGCTTTCCACTGGTGAGAATCCGAACTGGATATCAAGGATGATGGGACATACTTCTGTAGAGATGTTATTCAAGAAATATAACGGCTATATTCCAAACCTTACCCACCAAGATGGGTCGGTCTTCATGCAGAAATTTTATGAAGATGGACACTTTTTGGACACCTGCAATAAAAAAGGACTCAGAGCTAAGCCCTAAGTCCTTTTGTAGTATGGTAGCGGGGACAGGATTTGAACCTGCGACCTCCGGGTTATGAGCCCGACGAGCTACCAAGCTGCTCTACCCCGCGTCTCAATTATTCCATATTATATCAGCAAGCATAATCTGTCAAACAGAAATTTTATAAAATTACCCAACTTTATTCTGACAAATTTACGTAATATGTTCTGGTAGAGGCAGTGATTAAATATACGGACAAACGATATAAGCAAGATTTTTCAATATCCTGATTATCCTGTAAATCCTGTCTAAGAAGTTCTTATTACATCCTCTCAGGCGCCTTGAGGCCGAGTATGCTTAGTCCGTTCTTTATGACCTGCCTGATTGAATCAACTAGCAAGATCCTTGCCTTTTTTAACCCTTCATCATCAATGAGTATCCTGTGATGCTGGTAGAACCTGTTGAACGTACTACACAGATCAAGCAGGTATTTGCTCAGTATCGATGGTTCGCAATTTTGTGCAGAGCGTATTATGGTTAATGGGAAGGATTCGAGTTTCTTGACTAATAATAGCTCGTCATCCTCTTTCAATACATCGTATCCTACATCATTAGTTACTGTTCCGCCGCACTTTCTTAACACACTGCACAACCTTGCATGAGTGTATTGAACGTATGGACCGGTCTCGCCATCAAAGTTGAGGATTTCGTTCCAGTCGAACAATACATCCTTAACCCTCTTTGTACTCAACTCTGAAAATATTATGGCGCCGATGCCAACGTCATTTGCCACCTCTGCCTCATTTTCCAAATCAGAGGTCTTCTCCTCTATTATTTCTCTGGCGATCTTACACGATTCTTCCAGTAGATCCTCCAGCAGGACAACCTTACCCTCTCTCGTGGACATCTTTCCACCCTTAAACTTGATCAGTCCGAAATCTACGTGTACGCAATCGTGTACCCATTCATATCCCATAAGCTCAAGGACTTTGAAGAATTGTTTAAAGTGTAATCTCTGTTCAGATCCGACAACGTAGATCAATTTATCAAGATTATACTCCCGTTTTCTATATTCGGCGGCACATATGTCCCTGGTGGCATACAGGCTGGCATCATCCTTCTTCCTCAGGATACAGGGGGGCATATCGTACTTTTCAAGGTTTACGATAAGGGCTTCTTCACTTATCTCAGACAAACCCGCATCTTTGATTCTATTAACGGTATCATCAAGCATATCGTTGTAAAAGCTTTCGCCCGCATACGAATCGAACTTTACACCCAATTTTCTATATACCCTCTCAAATTCAGACAAACTGATGTCCTTGAAATATTGCCATGTTTCTATTGCTTCCTCGTTTCCACCCTCCAGCTTCCGAAACCAATCTCTGGCTTCATCCTCCAGAGAAGGATTGTCCTTAGCCTCCTTGTGAAACCTGACATATAACTCATTAAGCTTGCTGATATTGAGCCCCGTCTCTTTTATCGAATCCTGATCTTTTAGCTTCGGACCCCATCTTTTGAATGCAACGATTAATTGTCCAAATTGTGTGCCCCAATCTCCCAGATGATTTATGCCTACGCATTTATATCCAATGGCCTTGTATAGATTGTAGATCGCATTCCCGATTACTGCTGAACGGAGATGATGGACGGCCAGGTGTTTTGCTATGTTCGGTGAAGAGTAGTCTATTACGGCTGTTTTGCCTGTTCCTGAGTCAGAATTTCCGTAAGAATCTGATTCAGTAAAGACCTCATCGAGGACAGTTTTGAAAATCATTTCTTTCGAGACATAAAAGTTTAGATATGGCCCATGGGCCTTAATGTCTGTTATTAAGTCACCTGGTGCCAGTTTTTGTGCAAGATTGGCTGATATATTCAAGGGAGCTCTTTTTAACTGTTTCGCAATGGCAAAACATGGAAATGCAAAATCACCCATCTTTAAGTCCGGAGGAATCTCTATCAAACCCTTAATCTCATCCTCAGACAGTGGAATTTCAGCCTTTAATAAATCTACTATGTTTTTAATAAAAATATCCATTTTGTTCCTGTTAAATAAGTTATCAGTATGGTAAATATATGCATAGGGATTACAATGCTGATTACACTTCGACTTCGCTCAGTGTGACGTCATTCTCCTCCACGGCGGACAGGCAAGCGGAGTCGAGGAATCTAATTTGTTTGCTACAGAATAGTAAACTATAAAACTAGAAATTACAATTGCTTATTACTCTGTTGTTGAGTTAGATTATTGATATCCGGCAGCAGGAAAACCAACAGTCCTGCTATGGGCGCCAGGTATGCTACAACCACTAGCGACGTTCGCATGCTGTAATGATCTGCAATATACCCGATTATGGGAAGCATAAGACCTGCAGAACCCCAGACAAGGCCCATCGAAATGCCTGAAACAGAACTGGACATATCCGGCGGGCATAATCTTTGAACTATTAATATGTTAATAGCAGATGCTGCAAATATAACCATACCGCTTACGCCTAATAATACTATAGAAAGAGTCCCGCTTGAATCTAAAAACCATAAAAGTAACGGACACGCAAAGATTGAGGAACATGTTATTACTATTTTCCTGTTTATTCTATCTGCCAGATATCCCCCGATCAAACCGCCAACGCTCCCGCTAATCAGGAAAATAGATATAGCGATTCCGCTCTTCTGCATTGAGAATCCTTTTTCTGTAAAAAGTATAGACATAAAACTCATGAAGCTCGTAATGACGATTGACCGGGTAAACATTATCAGGAACATAATCCATAGCGGTCGCGAAGTCCTGGCAAAAAGTACTTTCAAGCCTGACAGACTTGCATTACTCTTGGTGACGGGAATCCCCGGCAGTATCTTAATCAATATTAATGCCAGGATTACTCCGGGTATAGACAATAACCATAACTTGCCGAATCCGTGTAACGATGCAATCAATGTAATTACATAAGGCGCTCCTGCCAGCCCTATGCATCCAACCATAAGGAAGATAGACATCTGGAATGTGGATCTGTTTTGGCTTAAACCGGCTACAGTTGCTACGCCATTAGGATGAAAGGCCGCCACACCTGATGCTCCGATCATGAGCATTAAGACCAGAACAATGAAGTTTGGAGCAAGGCAAATGCTGCTCAAGAATATTGCCGAACATAAGACACCAACTACAACAAAGAAATGTTTTTTATTAAATCTGTCACCGAGAAAGCCGAATACCGGCTGCAGGATCGAGCCGAACACAGCCAATACTGTGGGCAATACAGACACCTGTGTTATTGTTAAATGGAGAGTTGTCTGAAAGTAAGACAAAAGCGGAATCAGGAAACCGGCATAGAAGTCGTTAAAGAGGTGGGCAAACGTTAACAGGACTATTGATGTAGATAAGAATCTGCCATTGTTTTTTGTCATTCAACTTTCTTACAAATACAGACTTTCCATCAAATACACGGTATCAATGTATTAAAAACTAAAACAACAACCTATCTCAACCCCATCAACGACCTTACATCTTTCATAGTTTCTCCAGCTATCTGTCTGCATTTCCCAGCGCCGGTATTAAGGGTGTCTATTACACTGGCAGGGTTGTTAATCAATTCAAGGCCTTTTTCTCTGATAGGTGCAAGTTCTTTAACCATGTTGTTCCATAGAATCTTTTTGCAATCAACACACCCTATCTCTGCGGTTCTGCACTCTTTGTTTATTCTATCTATCTCTGATTTTTTGGAGAAATATTTGTGCAAGGTAAAGACATTGCAAATGTCAGGGTTTCCCGGGTCATCTCTTCTTTTCCTGTTTTCATCAGTTACGGCTCTCGATAGTTTTTTCCAGATAGCTTCAGGTTCTTCGATGAGAGAGATATAATTATTCATGCTCTTGCTCATCTTATTCTTGCCGTCCAGTCCCATGATCCTTGGGGCGTCTGAAAGAATATGCTGCGGTTCAGGGAATAGTTCTCCATATCTCGAGTTAAACTTTCTTGCTATTTCACGCGATAGCTCAATGTGTTGAACCTGGTCATCACCAACAGGTACTGCACTGCCTTTATACAGTAGAATATCGGCAGTCTGAAGAACAGGATAGTCAAACAACCCTACATTGACGTTCTTTTCGTTCTGTCCTGCCTTGTCTTTGAATTGAGTCATCCTCTCAAGGTGTCCCATAGGTGTAAGAGTATTAAGTATCCACGTCAACTCCGTATGTTCGGGTACTTGAGACTGTACGAATATAATGCAGCGATCGGGGTCAAGGCCTGCGGCAATGTTTGTGGCGGCGGCGTTAATAATCATTTTCTGCATTTCAGCGGGATCGTACTCAATCGTTATTGCATGGTAGTCTACAATTGAGAAGATACAATCGTATTTATCAAGAAGGCTGATCCAGTTCTTGATTGCACCCAGATAGTTTCCTATATGAACTTCACCGCTTGGCTGAATACCACTGAATAGTCTTTTTTTCATCGTTGTAGTTTGCAGAATGTAAGAATGTCATAAATTTTCCTGTAATCTTTTAACAGCTTCTTTGATGTCACTGGTTTTTCCAAATGCTGAAAACCTGACAAATCCTTCACCGGCCTTACCAAACCCAGCGCCGGGTGTTGTGACAACATGTGCTTTAGTCAGGATCTCTTCGAAAACATCCCAAGACTTCTTGCCGGGAAATGCCGCCCAAATATAAGGGGAGTTAACTCCTCCAAATGTTTTTATACTCAACCCCTCTAATCCATCTTTGATAATTCTAGCGTTCTCCATATAATAGCTTACTTTTTCCTTTATTTCAGATAGCCCGGTTTCTGACAAAGCTGCGATCGCTCCCCATTGAGCAATATTTGATGAACCATTAAACAGTGTGCCCATTACTCTCTGCCAGTCTTTGCCTACGCTTTCTCCATCATCAAATTTAAGCTCCTTTGGTACAATTGTCCAGCCAAGCCTGACACCGGTAAATCCGGCAGGCTTTGACAGGGAACTGACCTCAATAGCACACTCCCTGGCACCTTCAATTTCGAAGATTGATCTTGGCAAGCCTTTTTCTTTAATAAATTCAGAATATGCAGCATCAAAGATGATTATTGAACTGTTCTTCTTTGCAAAATTGACCAGCTCCTTAAGCTGCTCTTTTGTTGCAACAGCACCTGTAGGATTGTTAGGTGAGCATATGTAAATCAAATCTGTTCTTTTTGCTTTTGATAAATCAGGAAAGAAATCATTCTCAGCGGTACACCTCATATATTCTATATCATTAAATTCTTCTGTATCAGAATTATATTCACCGGTTGCCCCGATCATTACTGATCCATCTACATATACCGGATACGCAGGATCCTGAACCGCAATTGACACATCACTGCCAAATAGGAAAAACAGTCTTCCGCAATCAGGTTTTGATCCATCTGAAACAATTATCTCATCAGGACTTATAATATCGTTATACCAATTCTTTGAGATTCTGGTTTTTAATTTGTCTAAGAACGCTTGAGCTTGTGCATCATCATCATATCCGGTGTATCCTTCGGGTGTGCCAAGCTTTGTTACCTCTTTATGAAGCCCTTCAACAATATGTGCGCTTAGAGGTTCGGTAGTGTTTCCGATTCCAAGACTTATTAATTTAGCATCCGGCTCTTTTTCTAAAAGCGCTTTTTTACGTCTTCCAATTTCAGGAAACAGATATCCTGCCTGCAATTTTGCTATATTTTCGTTTCTTTTTACCATTAAATTCCCACCTGTGTTTTAAAATTATTTTTCTGATGGAGTTACTACGGTTTTTCTTCCAACGGGACTTTGTTTTGCCGTCATCTCTTTTACATCAATTACGAGTACATTTGTTCTGTTCGCTGCATCTGTAGACTGGGGAAGCCTCGGTGCCTCAGGTGCATATTTTCCAATAAGCTTGTTCAAGGCAGAGGTTTTTTCATCAATATCAATGACGACCCTTATATCACCAAATATAATTACACTTTTATACTCAGTTGTGGAACCACATGGCATGCGCCTGCCGGGGATAATTGATATAATTTCGTCTATCTCAAAGCACACTTGTTGATTGTATTTTATATTATCAATCTTCCGGCCTTCATGTGCGCTATGAAAATAAATTTTATCTTTATCGTATACAAAGTTAACAGGCGTTATATACGGTATATTATCGAAGCATGTTCCCAATCTTCCTACCAAAGCATTTGACAGTAATTCCTCAACCTCTTCCCGGTCCGTAACTTCTTTGTCGCTTCTCCTCAAATTTATTCTCATTCAGGTTTATATGTCTCTTCCTACAGCTCTTGCAACTGCACCAGTTTCCTTCATCAGGTTTTCAAAAGCGTCAGGTGTTATTGACTGTGGGCCGTCAACATAAGACTTTTCAGGGTCTTGATGGACTTCCAATATCAATCCGTCAGCGCCAACTGCAATTGCACCTTTAGACATTGGGCACACAAGGTCACGCACACCTGTGCCATGGCTGGGGTCTACAATTATGGGAAGGTGTGTCAGTCGTTTCAACTCAGGAACAATACTCAATGACAGGGTAAATCTCGTATGTGTTTCGAATGTCCTTATTCCCCTCTCGCACAGGATAACGTTAGGGTTGCCATGTGAAAGTATATATTCACCTGCAAGTAGAAACTCATCTAAAGTGGCCGACATTCCCCGTTTTAAGATTACCGGCTTTTTACACTCACCAACTGCCTGCAGCAACAGGAAGTTAGCCATGTTTCTCGTTCCTACCTGCAATACATCAACATAGCTGCTTACCAGTTCTATATGTTCCGGGCTGAGTATTTCTGTGACTATGGCCAGCCCTGTCGCTTCCCTGGCCTTAGCCAGGTATTCAAGCCCCTTCTCTCCCAGCCCCTGGAATGAATAGGGGCTGGTTCTCGGTTTAAAAGCTCCTCCCCTGAGCGCAATAGCGCCAGCTTTCTTCACTTTCTCCGCAATATAATTAATTTGATCCTGATCTTCTACTGCACAAGGCCCGGCGATAACACCTATCTTTTTGCCTCCCAGGACCTGATCGTTTATTTTAATTTCTGTATCGGCTTTCTTTACTTCACGACTTGCTATTTTATATGGAGTTAAGATTGGGACGGCCTTTTCCACACCAGGTATGGAATCCCAGTATTCAGGTGGAATATCGCGTTTATCACCAATTACGGCAATTACTTTCCTATTGGTACCTTCCAGCAGTATAGTTTTGCAACCAACCTCCTCAACCTTTTCCACAACATGGTCAAGCTCACCCTTATCAGCAGTTGGTTTCATTACAATTATCATAAATGCACCTGTCTTACTGGTTTCATAAGAATATTAATTACCGATTGCATACAAATGATTATCATTTGAGCCAAAATATATTGTCCCATCCGAGCCTATTAATGGCGATGATTCTATCCAGCCCTCAGTTTGATATCTCCACTTAAGTTCTCCTTTTGAATCTATGGCATAAAGACTGCCATCGCTTGAGCCGATGTAAACAGTCCCTTCAGAATCCACGGCCGGTGATGACTCAATCCATCCGTGGGTCTTGAAATTCCATTTAAGTGTACAGTCGGCATTTATTGCATATACCTCCTTGTTGTAAGAGCCAAAATACACTGTCCCATCACTGTCTATTGCCGGTGATGACTGCACGGTCTTTCCTGAATTGACTCTCCATCTTATCTCGCCATCCGGATTGATTGCATACACAAGACCGTTTTCAGATCCGACATAAACAACTCCATCCTTATCTACAGCCGGAGAAGAAAAAGATTGATAGATATTGCTGCCAATTCTCAGATTCCACCTTAATGTTCCATCGCGATTTAGCGCACAAATAATACCTTTGCTTATGAGAAAGTAAATGCTTCCGTCATCTCCGATTGATGGTGAAGAACTTATAGAGCTGTAAATCTTGTTCGTATAATTCCACTTCAGGTTTCCATTTGTATCGGTTGCATACAGATTACCATCTGCCGAGCCGAAATAAACAGTGTTGTCTTTCCCTATAGTAGGTGATGAATAAATCTCGCCTTCTGTTTCATAAGCCCATTTGAGACTGCCATCTGAACTTATTGCATAAAGTTTTTTGTCTCTTGAGCCAAAGTATATTTTACCATCAGGTCCTATGGCGGGAGATGAGGTTACTTCACCTCCTGTCTGAAAAGTCCATACGAGCTTACCCTCAGAGCTGACCGCATAAAGCTTCCCATCTACCGAGCCAAAATATATTGTGCCATCCAGACCAATTGCAGGTGATGACGTAATCCTTTTCTCAACTTCAAATTTCCATTTAAGTTTGTTTGTCTGTGCTCCCTTAAAAGGGCTGATCCCGGTGTGTCTCAAATCATGCCGAAACATCTGCCACGGAGAGTCGGCCGAGTTTGCAATAGAAAAGTGTACTCCAAGACCTGCAACTAAAACAAGAGTAGCCAATAAAACATTAAATATTTTTAAGAATGTCTTTGTGAACATAACGGCTTCCTGAAAATAGAATTTCTTTCCTTATTTCGCTCCAATAGCATAAACATTACCATCACTTGAGCCAAAATATATAGTCCTGTCTGGTCCTATCGTTGGCGAAGATCTTATTACACCACTGGTCTTAAAACTCCATAAATATGTTCCATCAGGACTTAATGCATAAAGCTTTTTATCCCAGGATCCGAAATAAATATTTCCGTCAGAATCAATTGCCGGAGATGATGTTATAACGCCATTAGTCTTGAAAGTCCATTTCAAAATCCCATCAGGATTAAGTGCATAAAGACTACCGTCATTGGAACCAATGTAAACATTGCCATCCTTGCTGACGGCCGGTGAGGAATCAATCCATTTTTTTGTCTGGAAATACCACTTTTGTTTACCATCAGGGTTTAGAGCATATAACCTGCCGTCACTACTTCCTTGGTAAATCGTACCGTCAGATCCAACTGCCGGCGATGATGTAATCTGTCCTTTAGTTTTAGAATGCCACTTTAACTTGCCATCAGGATCAAGTGCATATATGCGGCTGTCATTTGACCCGAAATATACTGTACCCTCATTGCCTATTGCAGGGGAAGAATCTACATACTTGCGGGTAGCAAAGGCCCATAGGATTTTTCCTGCAGGGCTTATCTTATACAGATAGTAATTATCCGAACCTAAAAAAAGGTTGCCATTGGCTGAGATCACAGGTGATGAAGAGATCCTGCCTTTTATTTGTATTTTCCACTTAAGTTTGCCATCTAAGTCTAAGGCCAATATTTTTCCGTTCCAGGCGCATACATAGATAACATTTTCTGAAATTGCCGGAGTAGAGAATATCTTGCTTCCAATATCGTAAGACCACTTAAGTGTGCCATCAGGTTTAATTGCATAAAGTCTCTTGTCTTGAGAACCTATGTATATTGTTCCGTCATGGTCAAGCACTGCAGAAGAATCCACAATATTCTCAGTATGAAAACTCCATTTAAGATTATTACTGTCCGGCCCTTGTAGTGTGCTTTGTCCTGTATGCAGGGAATCATGTCGGAACGCACTCCATGGTGTATTTAACCCCTGTGCGCAAACAATATACACCTTAGAGTAAGTAATTGTCATAATAGCAATTACAATAAAGATTGTTTTAAAAGCTGAAAGCCTTCTACATTTAAACTGAGTTGTTTTGATTTGTGTCATTTGTTATAATTTTTAGAATGAATAAACCGTACTTCACAACAATCTTACTCTTCGTACTTGCCGTCTGTCAATTCATTATGTACGTTGAATTGCAAGGTGCAGAAGCTATTCATGATAACGATAAAGTTTCTGACATTAGTGACTCTGCACAAGGCCCGACAATCTTTTTCGAGAAGCCGGACTTTGATTTTGGCCAGATCTTCAAAGGTCAAAAGGTTGAGCATATTTATGAGTTTGAAAATCGCGGCAAGGATATCCTGAATATTAGAAAGGTAAAAACATCATGTGGATGTACTGCCGCAATATTAACCAATAAAACTATTCCTCCCGGCAACACGGGAGAAATCAGGGCCACATTCAATCCTGGTTTTCGTACAGGAAATGTAACTAAAAGTATATCCGTCATAAGCAATGATCCTGAGCGTCCCAGCTACAAATTAACGATTTCCGGCAAAATTATTGAAGATGTAAGTATCAAACCAAGGAATATTGATTTTGGTTCAGTTTCACTTGGAGAAAAGACAAGCAAAACAGTTACAATTAAATCACAAACCAAGCCTGATTTTAAGATAAAAAAAATTACACCGTCCAAACCATTTATAAATGCTTCAATTACTGAAGAGAAAAATGGTGAATATGTTATCAAGGTAGCATTGGAGAATAATCCTGAAATTGGAAGATTCAGTGGTGGGATATATCTGGAAACAAACAGCCAGAGGCAAAAAAAGGTTACTGTACCATTTTTTGGAGAGATAGTAGGGGATGTTACCACTTACCCTAAGAAAATCCATTACGGCTTTGTCACCAGAGGAAAAGAGTTAACTCACAAACTCTTCGTTAAGATTAACAAAAATAACATAAAAATACTAAGTATTAAGACCTCTCCGGATTATGTCAGTTCAGAAATTGTTGAAGAAGGTGAAAAAGATAATCGCAACTACTTAATTGAAGTGAAATTACATGCAGAAGCTGCTGCCGGAAAGATTGGCGGGCTATTAGAGCTTTACACAAACAGTAAAATTCAACCTGTTGTAATAATACCCATAATGGGAGAAATAGAGGAAGGGTAAATACCGGTACTGCAAATCTTTCATAACGGCATGCAGGGAAGCTTATAATGATCAGGATTATCAGTCAATATTCAGTTCTTAAAACCTTAATCATAGTTTTCATGTTGCTGGTTTTATCAAATCAGAACAGTGACAGGCTTTATGGGGGTGAAGCCGGTAAAAGCCTAAATGAAACATCTGAAACTGCTATAAACATCATCTTTACCGGTGAGGAAAATGGCTATTTAGAACCCTGTGGTTGTTCTGAAAAAGAGCTTGGCGGACTTCCAAAGCGACATTCATTAATCAATCTTCTGCGAGAAAGAGATGGAAACTGGATCTTATTAAGCTTGGGAGACCTCCCCGGCAAAGTCGGCAGGCAAGACGAAATCAAGATGGAAACGACACTTAAGGCATTAGACCAGATGGGTTACGCTGCACATAATATTGGCGAAAAGGATATCAGCATGGGTATTGATTTGTTAGGATATCTGTCCCAGATAAGTAGTGTTGAATTTATTTCAAGTAATATCGTTAATCCTAATCCACAGATTCTCAAAATAAAACCTTATATTGTAAAAGAGATAAAGATAAAAGAGGCAACGGTAAGGGTTGGTATTTTAGGCATTGTGTCGCCAGAGCTTATTGATGATGCCTATCAGGAAATAGAGGTTGTTGATCCTGTTGAGTCGCTTAAGCCTTTACTAGACAAACTGAGCGATAAGACAGATCTCTTAATATTGCTTTCTCACACAGAAATAGAGGATTCTGTAAAGATTGCAGAAGCCTATCCGGGATTTGACTTAATAATCTCAGGCCACAGGGTTGACAGGCCAAGTCTCTATCTTGAAAAAGTGAAAGATACATATGTAGTTCCGGTAGGGGAAAAGGGTAAATATCTGGGAACAGTTACTATGCCACCAAAACTTAGTCGGACAAATGAAGACAGGCCTTCTAATAGTAATTTGCCCGCTGTTGAAATAATATCATTAGATGAAAGATTTGAGGATTCACCTGAAATAAAGATGCTGTTAAAGATTTATCAGCAAAGACTCAGGGATGAAGAACTGTTAAAAAGGGTGTTTAAGGTTGATACCCCATCAAACCTTACATATATAGGGAATGATGATTGTGCTGTCTGTCACAATAAAATTTTCAAACACTGGGAAAACACAAGTCACGCCTCAGCATACGAGACTTTGTTGAAAGTTGAACATGAATATGATCCTGAATGCATAGAGTGCCACACCACCGGCTTAAACTATTTTACAGGTTTCGTCACCATTGAGTCAACACCGGGATTGAAGGGGGTCGGTTGTGAAAGCTGTCATGGACCCGGAAGCGCTCACAAAGAGACACAATCAAAAAATTATGGTATGGTCGATGCGGATAGTTGTATAATCTGCCATGAAGATGAGCATAGCCCCGGCTTCCAATTTAAGGATTACTGGCAGAAGATAATACATCCACCTGAAGATAAAAGTCGTAATTCCTACAACTAAAAAAAGGCAAGTTTATTCTTATGTCTGAAAAAACATCTCAAATACTACCCGATCATCCTGAAGAGGCAAAGATGCCTGAGTTGAGAAGGGAACCAGTTTCAGGACGTTGGGTAATTATTGCCTCAGAAAGAGCAGCAAGGCCAACGGATTTTCTGACCAACCATCAACCTGCAGAAAACAACTTCTGCCCTTTCTGCGAAGGTAATGAAGAGAAGACGCCACCGGAAATCATGGCGTATAGAGAAAACGGATCAAAAGCAGATTCCAAAGGCTGGAGGGTCAGGGTTGTGCCAAATAAGTTCCCGGCATTAAGGACGGAAGGAGAACAAAACGTACATGGAGAAGGTATATATGAAATGATGAATGGCATTGGAGTACATGAAGTCATAATTGAGAGTCCCAGGCATGTAGTATCCTTGACTGAACTTGGTAATGGAAATATTGAAGAAGTTTTACGGAGTTATAGAGACCGCTTGCTTGAAATAAAGAAGGATAAAAGATTTGCCTACGGATTGTTATTTAAGAATGTTGGAGTTGCTGCAGGTGCATCTCTTGAACACACTCACTCACAATTGATTGCAACACCAATTGTACCGCAACTGGTTGAAAATGAGATGGAGCGGGCAGAAGCATTTTTTAATAATAGCAGAAAATGTATCTTTTGTGACATGATACAACAAGAAATAGCTGCGGAGAAAAGAGTAGTTATTTCAACAGAAAGATTTATTGCATTTACGCCATTTGCCTCCAGGTTTCCTTTTGAAATATGGATTCTTCCTACAGCACATGGTTCCCACTATGAGAATCAGGAAGAGGGTGAAATAGAAGAACTGGCAGAAATTTTGAAGAATACACTTGTCAAATTAGAATCTGTGCTGGATTTTCCACCATATAACTTTATAATACATAGCACCCCCTTTAACATACATAAGTCTGAATATTTTCATTGGCATATAGAGATAATACCAAGGCTTACAAACATAGCAGGTTTTGAATGGGGCACGGGATTTTATATTAATCCAATGCCGCCAGAAGAAGCTGCAGAAATCCTGAGGAAAAAATGAGTAAAAGACAATCAACTTATTATCCGAAGGAAGCAATTAGCAAAATCAGAAAGGTATTAAATAAATCCAAGGGCATGGTACTTGATGAGAATTTATTAAATACCGTAGAAAATATATGTCAAGGTGTCGAATCCAACCTGAAGAAGAAAAAGTCCGAGACTGCTAAGTTATCCAAAAAAAGTGTTATAGAAGATGAATCAAAAACATTAGAAGAACAAATACAAGAGGAAAGAAAGATATTCGGTAACATAATGGAAGTTATCGGGGCAGGCTTATGCCTGCTTGATAAGGATTCAAAAGTTGTCTGGGCGAATGACACTTTGAAAGAGTGGTTGGACTTGAAAGAATCACCTATTGGTGACCACTGTTCTAACATTTATCACTGTGATGTTGCTAGGACTGACAAATGTCCGGCTGTTAGGGTTTTCAAAGGAGAGGAAGGCCACTCACTGGAATCATGGGTAACAACTACAAAAACTAAAAAGAGAATGTACATTCAACACATTGCCATGCCTATGACCAATAAAGAAGGTATTCTAGAAAATGTCCTACTGCTTACGGTTGATGTAACTAAAAGTGAAAAGCTGGTGCACAGACTCTTACTATTACAGCAGTTTGGAGAAATAACCCAGGGAACTCTTCATCTTGACAAACTGCTTCATTTGATTTTAACGTGCATAACTGCTGATTACTCGTTTGGGTTTAACAGGGCAATGCTTTTCCTGATTAATAAGGAACTTGGTGTCATAAATGGGAAATTGGCGGTAGGACCATCCTCTTTAGAAGAGGCAACACAAATCCGGACGGAAATGTCAAGTAAGCATAATTCCCTCAAGGACATAATTAACAGATTAGATTATAGCCATAATATTGATACACCATTAAATACTATGACGAAACTTATGGTGCACCCGTTATCAGATACAAGTGAAGTTGTCACAATATGTGCAAAAGAAAGAAAGCCCATAATCGTAAAAGACGCTGCTAAAGACAAACGTGTAACAGGCGAATTCAGGAAGGCTTTGGGAGTTGATGAATTTGTCTGTGTTCCTTTGATAGCAAAGAACGAAACTATTGGTGTCATAGTAGCAGATAATGTCTATACAGGGGAACCAATATCGGAGGACAGTATCAATACTCTGGCAATGTTTGTCAACCAGGCTGCACTGGCTATAGAAAATGCTGAAACCTACAAAAGGCTTGAGGATAAAATAGATCAACTTACAGAAACACAAGAGAGGCTTATTCGTTCAGAAAAGCTGGCTGCAATAGGTTCGATGTCATCATATGTTGCACATGAGATAAGAAACCCACTGGTAACCATCGGCGGCTTTGCCAAAACGCTTTCTCGTTTTACATTTACAGACTCTAAAATTAAAACTAATATTGACATAATTGTAGAAGAAGTAAAGCGTTTAGAGAAAATACTTAATAACATCACAGACTTTGGTAAGTCATCTACACTGGAAAAGGTTGACACGCAAATATGCAAGATCATGGAAGACACATGCATATTGATGGAAAGTTATTTCCAGGAGAAACACATAAAATTACATAAAAGATTTGAAACTAACATACCTGAAATATCTGTTGATCCTGCACAAATAAAACAAGTCTTTCTTAATATAATAATGAATGCGGTAGAGTCAATGCCCGATGGTGGTGATCTCGACGTAATAATTAAATCTGTATATAAATCATTAGAAATAGATATTATTGATACCGGCAAAAGTATACCACAGAGAGTATTGCAAAACATCTTTGATCCATTTTTCACAACAAAACCGAGCGGTACAGGTGTGGGCCTGCCTGTAAGCCTGAAGATTATTGAAGATCATGGCGGTAATATAGATGTCAAAAGCAAGCATGGAAAAGGCACAAAAATGTCACTGACATTACCAATAAAATAACAGAAAGGAGTTTGTGACGATGACTACTATCCTCCTTGTAGAAGACGACAAAAACCAAAGGTTGCTTTACGAACAGGAACTAAGGCATGAAGGTTATGAAGTTGTGGCTGCTTCTAATGGTAAAGAAGCCCTGGAAGAGGTACAGGAAAAACTACCGGATATTGTCATAATGGACATAAACATGCCAAAGATGGATGGTATTGAGGCAATGGGCAGGATCTTAGGTAAAAACAAGGAGATTCCGGTTATCATCAACACTGCTTATAGCAATTACAAAGACAGCTTTATGTCATGGGCAGCGGATGCATATATAGTTAAAACCTCAGATTTGTCAGAATTAAAAGAGAAAATAAAGGAAGTGCTGGCAAAAAAAAGTAAGGATTCCTGATTCAACATAAATAAATCATGATTATACAGTGTCTCCAGTGTTTAAACCAGATAATCAATACCTGATAATATTAGAGCAAAAACATGCCTTTAAATAACACACAAGCACATGATAAAATACTTACCATAATCCTTGCAGGAGGCCAGGGAGAAAGATTGTATCCACTGACAAAAGACAGGGCAAAACCTGCTGTGCCTTTTGGAGGGATATACAGAATAATAGACTTTACATTAAGTAATTGCCTGAATTCCGGATTACGCAAGATAGTAGTTTTGACACAATACAAATCATTTTCTCTCGATAAGCATTTGAGACTAGGGTGGAATATTTTTAATAACGAATTAAATGAGTACATAGAACAGATACCACCTCAGCAAAGGATCAGCGATCAATGGTATCAGGGAACTGCGGATGCTGTTTACCAGAATATATACACACTTGGAAAAGAGCAGCCTGAAATGGTTTTGATACTTTCCGGGGATCACATTTACAAGATGGATTACAGAAACATGGCTCGCTTTCATCTGGAAAATAAAGCAGATCTTACAATAGCATGCATGGAAGTTCCCGTGAATGAAGGGAAAAGATATGGCGTAATAAAAACAGATGAAGAAAACAGAATTGTTGGATTTCATGAAAAACCGTCTGAACCGATTCCTTCACCAAATAACCCGGAAGTTACTCTGGTTTCTATGGGAATATATTTATTTAATACCACAACTCTGGTTAAAGCAATAATCGATGATGCCAAGCAGGACACAAATCATGATTTTGGAAAGAACATAATACCTGAAATGATACATTCAAAAAGAGTATACGCATACCCATTTGCAGATGGGACCAATAATAACCTAAACTACTGGCGTGATATAGGTACTCTGGATGCTTACTGGGAGGCGAATATGGATCTCGTACAAGAGTCACCGGAATTTAATCTTTACGATAAAGATTGGCCAATCCGTACTCATCAGGAACAAAATCCGCCTGCTAAAACAACTTTTAAGAAAACCCTTCCTGAAGAACGAACAGATATGATCTTGAATTCTATTGTTTCCGGAGGATGTATTATCAGTGGTGCAAAGGTAGAAGGATGCATTTTATCACCTGATGTCAGAGTAGACACTAATTCCGAAATTTACGATTCAATTATAATGGAGAGTGTCAGGATTGGTGAGAATGTAAAGATCCGAAAGGCTATAATTGACAAATCAGTAAATATTCCGGACTACATGAGCATCGGTTACAACAGGGAAGAAGACTCCAAACACTTTACCGTAACCGATAGCGGTATAACAGTCGTACGCAAAGAAATGCATCTGATATAATTTAACCCCACATATCAAAAAGCGGAAGATTGCCTAAAGAATCAAAGGTAATTTCTCTGGTAGAGGATATTTCCTCAAAATTATCACGTCCATTTAAATCATCAAGATACCCCTCGGACACAATAACCTTTTCTAAATCGAGGGTGCTCTTTATCCATACAATCTTCATGCCATCAGGATTTTCAATACCGCATGTTGATACTGACGCTTCTATGGCGTCTTTGTCGCATTCAAAAGTCATAGGAATCTTTGCTCCTTCGGGCCGGAGGGCCGTAATGCAATTTATATACGTTTCCTGAAAGTTAATCTTATTCACTAATCTTCGTGTAGTGAAATCTGCCAGTCCAATACCACATGCATTACCATGTGAGTTTGGAGTCAGATCACGCACAAATATCCTTGATGTACCCGCACCTTCGTTTGGATTTTTACTCGAATTCTCATCTTTGCGTCCAATAATATTTGTATCCATACCGGTGCCGCTTATATCCTTACCCATATGGTCGACAATCAGCAAATCTATATTCCTGAAGGGTAACTTTGCCATCAATTCAAAAGATTTCTTTTTAAGTCCGGGTTCTTTTTTAATGATATTTTCTCCCGTCATTGCACTGATATCTGCAACCTTGCCATAAGCATTTTCAATTATCGCTAATCCAAACAAAACAGATAGCTTTGACAAAACAAATGGAAGGGTGGATTCAACTATCATGTCAAAACTATTCTTCATTATAGCCCTGTGGTATACCCTGGCGCCAGCATCCTTGCCAAGCCCGACCAGCAACATTTTTACCAGCCCGCTTTCTATCTCACCTGCAAAACGTGTATGCGCCTTTATTCTATTAATCGCTACAACGTGATCTGCATTAATAACATTTTTATCAATGTAAACAGGAATACCATTGTTGATTTCTCCAATTTTAACAACATCCATGGTAGCTTTTATTGGAACTCCCATCTTCTTTTCTGTAATACCATATCCTTCTAATACTTTAAGTTGGCCACTGACTGTGGCGCCTCCATGACTACCCATGGCCGGTATTATGAATGGCTTTCCCTGCAACTTAATTAATTCATCAATAACTGTCCTGGTAATCACATTTATATCTGTAATACCACGACTACCGGCAGTAATTGCGATACTGTCACCGGGTTTAATCAGTTTCTGCAGTTTCAGGTTAGCTATTTCTGATTTGATTTCTTCGGTTACATCTTCTACCGAATAAGATGGAAATTTCTGTTTGATCTGAATTAATTTGTGGCTGTTAATCAAGCTTTTCACTCCTTTTGTATTTGTGCCTTGTACGCCGGGACTAATTGAACAGGTTGATAAAGAGAGTTAAATGGAAATGGTTATTTTGTAGCGGGGGTATCAGGCAATTCCGGCATTTTTATTCTTCCTGTGCCTCACTTGTCAACTTGCCATTGTTGAGCTCCAAGTGTTCCGGCACCAATATCCCACCTGAAATAATCAACTTCATTCCTTCCTCTATATCCATGTTGGTTTCTATGATATCGTCCTCCGGAAGGTAAATTAGGAAACCGGAAGTAGGATTTGGAGTCGTTGGAACAAATATACTCGTTAGTTCCGCTCCGTCTTTTGTCTTTATGTTTCCGGTGACAAATGCAAATGCCTTCATGCCAACTCTCGGGTATTCAACTATAACCACACGTTTAAAAGATTGTCTACTCGGGAGGCTGATAATCTCAATCAATTTTTTCGAAGAGGTATATACATTCTTAATAATGGGAGTTTTGTTCAGAATTGCTTCAAAGAAATTTAAGATTAGTTTTCCAAAGAAATTGGTAGCTATAACCCCGATAAAATAAAGTGCTGAGAAGGTGAGTATAAACGCAATTGATGTGACAACAAAATCATCAACTGTGCCTTTTGGAGAAGATCCTAGAAGAATGAAGGCTCTTTCTACTAC
>CAJXKT010000021.1 GCA_913055705.1 uncultured bacterium | reverse complement strand
GATTGATGATGTGGAAAAACGGAACGTTGGAAGTATGAAAGTAACTACTTTGACGCATTCGCTTTTATGTATCCCATTAATCCACCTGCCTGAATTATGTCCTTCATTTCAGCGGCAAATGGTGTAAATGAGAACTCTTTGTTTGTCGTCAGATTGGTTATCTTGCTTGAATTCATATCTATTTCAACCTCATCACCATCACTTATCTCTGAGCTTGCCTCTTCACTCTCAAAAATTGGCAAACCAATGTTGATAGCATTTCTGAAGAATATCCTTGCAAAACTCTTTGCTATTACGCACGAGATACCAAATGCCTTGATAGATATCGGTGCATGTTCCCTGGAAGATCCGCAACCAAAGTTGTCCCCGGCTACAATTATGTCACCCTCCCCTGCTTTATTAACAAATTCAGGATCAATGTCCTCCATACAATGAGATGCTAACTCTTTTACATCAGTTGTATTCAGATATCTGGCAGGAATAATCTCATCAGTGTTAACATTATCCCCATATTTCCAACTTTTACCATTTATCACAAATCGGCCAGCACCTTTCTTCCTGCATTATAGATAATCAGTTTACGGTTACACATTCTTTTCTACTATTCTGCCTGCTTTCCATTTTTTGATATGCCTGATGCATAAACGCTTCCAGGCGTGTTTCTTCATTAGTCTCTTCCTGGCCATCAAATGTCAGTTTTAATAATGGGATTTCGTGATGATCTTTCTGTAATTTCTCTAAAACCGCATTCACAGCCGTTCCAGGCATGCAATGAAATGGAATTACATTTATAATGCCGTCACAATCAGACTCAATATACTCTACAGCTCTTCCCATACTGAGAACCGGATCACCTCTATATGAATCATGGATATACGATTTGCCCTTCGAAATTAACTGTTTTATAGAGCTTTCTTTAAAAAGGTTGTTCCCGCTTTTCTTAAAAGGACGTGACATTTTGTGTTCGTGATACTTCTGAATTACCGCGGTAAGCATCTCAATTGAAAGAGCATTAAAGTCTTTTTCCCTTAAACTATCTACCCGCCTGATATGGGCAATATAGTCCAGCCATTCACTAAACGGAGGCACTACTGCGGTACCGCCAAGCTTCTCAATCGTTCTTACGATAAAGTTATTTGAAAACTCATTTCCACGAACATAAGTCTCACCAATAATGCCAATTTTGGGTTTCCGTACGCTTCGGTCAACTGCAACACTATTCAATGCGTCACTTGCATCTTTAGCAACCTGCAGAAGGTCATGTCCGAATTCTATCGCATGTTCTGCTTTTCTCAGATGCTGTTTATATACAACATCAGAATCACCTTTATGTATTTCGTAAGGTCTTATTTCGTGTAATAATTTCTGCATATAGTCAATGAATACTATTCCATTCCACGTAAGCTTACGGAAATTTGCCCCTAATCTTTTTGTATCTTCCTGGTAGTCATCCCCCTGATCCAATGTATATATTGGCACATGGGGCAAACCAATGTCATCAAGAATCATTCTGTGCATTCTATTGTACTGACCAAACCTGCATGGACCCGACGCTGTTGCCATAAAAAAGACACTCCTGTCAGGCTCAAAGTCAGGACTTTTTGCCTTTTTCACGATATCTCCTGTCGTCAGTATTGCCGGGTAACACTCTTTTCCGGACGTATATTTTCTCCCTAATTCAAGACTTGTTTGATCGGGCATTGGCATAGCTATAGCATCAACTCCATTTGCCCTCATGGCAGCAGCAGCCATGAAGCAGCAATCATTCATATAAGGAATGTACATCGTCCTTTTCACATTTACAGTGTTTTTACGCTTTTCGTTCGTGTCTTTCTCAAACTTTTTAATTCTCGCGTTTTTCAGGCTATCCAGAAATGCCTCACAACGTGTCATTACACCCGCATCCGCACTGTGCTCATCTATGTCAATCATCAAAAATGGTTTTCCTCCAACCTCTTTAGGAAAGAACTTGGAGATAAATGAATCAGGCCCACACCCGAAATTTGTTATATAAAGAGCATGCAGCCTCTTATCTTTTGCTATAAACCTCGCCGCTGCGAGTATCTTTTGTCCATATTTCCAATACATATTAGGATAATCCCTTGATATGTCTTCTAAATCCAAAGGTATACAATCCATTGGTATTGCCAGGATCCCCATATCTCCAAGTTTTTCAGGAAGGTCTAAATTAACACCGGAATCGCAACCGTTATAAGGACGACTGATGATTACCAATGCAATTTCATCATCACCTAAATTATCTAATACCTCTTTACCCCTGTCCCCCATATGTTTGTAGAAGCTTTTTTGTGTTTCCTGAGCTTTTTCTATTGCGTTTGTTACTTTCTTTCCCCTTACACCAATATCTCCGGCAATCTTACGGAATGTTTTTTCTACGTGAGCTTCTCCGTATTCAAAGTGAATTATAGGCTGCAGCAGCTTAAATTTCTGAGATTCAAGATCAACCGCTGATCCAATTATATAAGGAAGGCACTGGATATAAGGGCACGCATAAGAGTGAGTCATATTAGATGATTCATGAGTCATATTGATCACACTGGGCAGGAATAAATAATCTATCTCCTTGTTCAGCATATCTACAACGTGTCCGTGTGACACCTTTATAGGAAAACATGTCTCTGTGTTTACACATTCTATCCCTTTACTAATAATGCTTCGATTAGTGTTCTTCGAAATAACTATCTCAAATCCTAATTCTGTGAAAAATGTCCTCCACATTGGAAACAATTCAAAGAAAGTAGACGCCTGAGGTATTCCTATTCGCCCGTAAGACTTCTCGCCGTTGTCACGCTTCTTTACAACGCTCTTAGTTTTTCTGTCAGTATAATAAGGACCGTACAACTGCCGGTTCCTTTCATAAAATAATTTGGGCAAATTCTTTGACTTTTTTATCTTCTTTTCGTCATCAAACTTACCACAACGACTTCCGTAATGGAGAGGCGATTCTCCGGTTATTGTTACTTTTCTTATTTCACATATATTTGAACAATCCCTGCAGACAAATGATGTTGTTTCATACTTCCTATTACTTAGATCAAAACCCTTAAACCTGGATTCACTCCATGTTTGCTCCTCCATGGATATTATTGCAGAACCTATTGCGCCCATAACATCATGATGTGGCGGCACTATAATTTCCCTGCCGGTAATCTTCTCAAAAGCCGCCTTTACCCCTCGATTTGCAGCGACTCCGCCCTGCAGGAAGATAGTGTCGCCAATCTTTCTTTTTTCAACAACACGGTTTATATAATTTAATACTATTGAATAACTGAGCCCTGCCAGCAAATCATCCTTAGGTACTCCAAGCTGCTGGTGATGGTTAAGGTCAGATTCCATAAATACCGTACACCTCTCACCAAGTTGAGAGGGGCAACATGAATCCAGTGCACGGTTACCAAATTCCTTCTTAATATTAACATCCAGCTTTTCAGATTGTTCTTCAAGAAACGATCCTGTCCCGGCGGCACATACTTTATTCATTGTAAAATCAACTATTGCCCCGTGCTCCAGGCTTATATATTTAGAATCCTGTCCGCCTATTTCAAAGATTGTGTCTACATTCTTATCAACCCAGGCGGCAGCAGTACCATGAGCCGTTATCTCATTTTTAACTATGTCTGCACCGATAAACTCTCCTGTCAGGTACCTTCCTGAACCGGTCACACCCACTCCCTTTACTATAACTTTTTTACCAACCTCTCCGCCTACCTCGAGCAAGCCCTGTCTTACAGCCTCCAGAGGCTTACCCGCTGTCATCAAATAACGTCTGGACAATACATTCTTATCCTTGTCTATCACAACAACATTTGTACTTATAGATCCAACATCAACACCTACATACGCATCTGTCTTCTTTTTAGTACTGAGCTTAAATGGCTTAACATTAATTGCATAGTTATTACATGCCAGTTTCTTTAGATTGGTGCTTTTTCCCTTACGGTCCCTTAGATAGTCATCAATTGCCTGAAGCCCTTTAAACGGGGAAGAAATACCCTTATCTATTAATGTCAACGCACATCCTATTGCTCCCATAGTATTAAAGTATTTGGGAATAATGAGTTCCCCTTCACGTAACTCCAGTATATCCTCGAACGCCTTGACTATCCCTGTATTAGCAGCAACACCACCTTGAAATGCTATAGGCTTTACAAATTCCTTACCTTTACCAATGTTACTTTTGAAATTCCTTGTAAGCGCATAGCACAGACCGGAAACAATATCATAGATCTCTGTTCCAACCTGTTGAAGATGAATCATATCTGATTTTGCAAATACACTGCACCTGCCGGCTATCCTTGGTGGAGTCTTTGATTTTAAGGCCATTTTGCCAAATTCATCTTCTATAGAAACACCGATTCTGGTTGACTGCTGATCTAAAAATGATCCCGTACCGGCGGCACACATAGTATTCATAGAGAAATCAGACACCTTCAGATTTTTACCACCCGCCTCATCAGGAACAAGCATTATCAGCTTTGAATCTTCGCCACCTATTTCGATTACTGTTCTTACTTCGGGATGCAGTACCGATGTTGCCATGCTTTGCGCAACTATCTCGTTTATAAAACTTATACCTATGATATCAGACAATAGCTTACCACCGGATCCGGTCGCCGAGATCCCCTCTATCTCATCAATTTCAATTCTATTAAAGATTTCTTTCAAGACAATCAATACCGTCTCTAACGGTTGACCGTGTGACCTTACATAGTGGTTCTCCAGAACATCTTTCTCTCCGTTCACCAGCACTGTTTTTACACTCACAGAGCCTATATCTATTCCTATGTATTTCTTCTGCTTTTTTTGTGGATTCTTTCCTAAACTTCTTATCATTTAGTCAATCTCCTGCTTCAAGGGCTTAATATACAATTACGAATACAATTAAATTTGATAACGGATCTTAATCAATTAATTCAGGGTGAGTAATCTTCCCCGTAACAGCAGAAGCCGCTGCTACTGCAGGATTACAAAGATATATTTCAGATTTTGGATGACCCATTCTACCTGCAAAGTTTCTGTTTGTAGTAGATAACGCACGTTCTCCCTCTGCCAGAATACCCATATGCCCGCCAAGGCATGGACCGCAGGTTGGTGTTGACACGACACCCTCGGCTTTTACAAAGATCTCTATAAAACCTTCCTTTAGGGCCTCTAAATATATGTCCTGCGTAGCCGGTATTATAATCAATCGTACGGAGGGGTCAATCTTCTTATCTTTAAGAATTTCAGCCGCTATTCTCAAGTCAGAAATCCTTCCATTAGTACACGAACCAATTACAACCTGGTCAATCTGCACATCAGAAAGTTCTTCCACTGGACGTGTATTCTCAGGTAGATTAGGTAATGCAACCTGAGGTGAAAGTGTGCTAACATCGTACTCATGAATTTCAAGATATTCACAATCAGCATCACTGGTATAAAATTTATATTCCCTTTGAGCTCTATTATTCATGTATTCTTCAGTACAATCATCCGGCTCAATAATCCCGTTCTTTGCTCCAGCCTCTATTGCCATATTACACATTGCAAGACGGTCATCCATCGATAAATCAGTAATAACCGGTCCTGAGAATTCCATCGCTTTATACCCGGCGCCATCAACTCCAATCTGGCCTATAACATAAAGAATCAAATCTTTGCCGGAAACCCATTTATTCAACTTACCGTTAAAAACAAACTTTATGGTTTCCGGCACCTTAAGCCACACTTTTCCTGTTGCATAACACGCCGCTAAATCAGTGCTTCCAACACCTGTAGAAAATATCCCCATAGCCCCGTACGTACATGTGTGTGAATCTGCACCAATAACTAAATCACCCGGAACAACTATTCCTTTCTCAGGCAGCAATGCGTGTTCGATTCCCACTCTGCCTACTTCAAAATAATTCTTTATTCGGTGTTTTTGCGCAAATTCTCTTAGGAGCTTAGCATTCTGAGCTGATTTAATATCCTTGTTTGGAGTAAAGTGGTCAGGGACCAGAACAATCCCGTCAGAGTTAAAAACCTTGTCAATATCAAGCGTTTCAAATTGTTCAATAGCAATTGGTGCCGTTATATCATTTCCCAGACATATATCTACATCTGCATAAACAAATTGACCGGCGCGTGTCTCTGAAATGTCAGAATGCACGGCTATAATCTTCTCTGTAATTGTCATTCCCATATTATTGCTTTAAATATTAATAATTATTTTGTATTTGTAAATATTAAAATTAGAAAGTTGTGTCAAGTGGAGAACTGTGCTAATGGGTTGAGGTATTATGGTATGAATAAATCTAAATAATATGCCTTCCTTGAAACGAAGCCCACTATGTCTGACAGATTGCAACTAATTTGTAACGGTGATGGTTGTTATTGCCTCCAGTTCACAGATTGACTAAGCAAGCAAACAGCTTGTAAGAAAATCACTCAGACACTGCTCCACATTAGAGGCTTAAGACTCGCACCTCAAGAGCCTTCTTTTCTTAAATATCAAAAAAGGATTTAATTTTCAGAGAAACGACCTCTCCTTATCGAGTTAATCGAAAGGGGGTCCTGCATATATCGACTGTGACACTTACTACACAAATCATAACGAAAAGTCTTGTACTCAACACCGTCCATCTCCTCTGGGTCGATGTTGTCCACTTCTTCTTCATCTTCTTCATCTTCTTCATCTTCTTCTTCAAAATCGTCTATTAGGCCCTCGTCATCATCAACTTCCATAGAGTCACACGCAGCATATATTTCAATCTTTACCACATATCTATCGTCTTCTTCAGGAACCAGTGACTTTCCACACATATCACAGTTGTAATGAATCATTTAATAACTCCTTCCTTTAGCTGAAAATCATTGTCGTAAATAAAGACTAGAAGGAAAAAGATGTATGTTAGAAATCCATTTTCACAAACCCTAATGATGGATTATTTTCAAACTTTTTACCTTTTTGCCTTTCGCCTCTATGACTAAAATTATACGAAAATGCTGTTTTTTGTCAAGCACATTAGAATTTGGAGAAAATGTGCCAGATATGTCATATACGATCACGATGATTGCCATAAGCCATTGTGTTATTTACATATAAGACACATCGCCTCTGAGGACAATGTAATGATATTCAGGGTGGATGAGTTTTGTTAACCCTTTTATTTATTAGACTCTTACGACAAGCAAAAATTTATAATTTGCCCAATTTTAATCAAATTTTGCTACTACTGACACTTTGGAAATTGGAATTTACATAAGTGCTTATTCTCAAACATAATGCTGTAAATTTATCTAGCACTGGCTCTAAGTAAGTTTTTACTTTTAGCCGTACTATATTGATAATTAAGAGTAATTTAAACATTCCTGATTGGCTACCAGCTTGATTTACACTAAACTATAAGTTAAAATAAGGTCAGAGTAAAAGTTACATTTGTTTTCTTAATAACGTGTGTTAGGAGACAAATCCGTGGTTACATTTAATTTTGATAATACCTGCATAGAAGATAAAGGAGCAAAAATGAATAGGAAAGGTAAACCTGTACGAAAATGTCATGGCTGTATATTAAATATTGGAGAACGTTGCGCAATTTTCGATGAACCACATGATAAATGGCACAATTCAAAGTGTTCCAGCTACAATGACAAGGAGTTATACCGTAAATATTTAGAAGATTTAGAAAAACACCCTCAAGATAATGCTAAAAAACAAAGGGAGGAATCTGCCCGGCAATGCAAAACTGAAGAACACCATCAAGGAATGAAGGGAAGTAGGTAAATATAAGACATAGCGGTAAGGTTATAGACATTTTAAAACTTGCAAAAAGACTAACTAAAGTCAGCAATTTTATCAAGAATAGCTTTTTTCACCTTATCATATTCAGGAGGAAGTTCAATAGGTGTGTTTGCATACTGTGAATCTACTTCATCTAATTTGTTCTCATGATATTTAACCTTAAAATCTATAAACTTCAAGCCATGTGCAGTTGATATAATTACAATTCTCTCGTCCTTTTTAATTTCCTTTCTTTCTACGAGTTTAAACAACACTGCTAACGCAACCCCTGTGTGCGGGCAATTAAAAAGACCGGTTTTATCAGCTAGCGCTGCAGCGTTAGCCAGTTCATCCTCTGTCGCCTGTTCTACAACGCCGTTAAACATCTTCAATATCTTAACCGCTTTGTTAAAACTAACCGGATTTCCTATCTGAATTGCACTTGCCAGTGTTTTTTGCGCCCGTATCGGTTTGAATTCTTTAAAACCTTTCAAATAACTTTGGTATAGTGGATTCGCCTTTGCAGCCTGCACACACACAATCCTTGGAAGCCTGTTAATCATGCCCAGTTCCTTCATCAAAAGAAAACCCTTGCCCAGGGCGCTGACATTCCCCAGATTACCTCCGGGAATTATAACTACGTCAGGTACTTCCCAGTCCAGTTGTTGAACTAATTCAATACTAACGGTCTTTTGTCCTTCAATCCTCAGAGAGTTCATAGAATTAGCAAGGTAAATATTGTTCTCGCTGCAAACTTTCTGTACTATTTCCATGCATCCGTCAAAGTCAGTATCGAGTGAAAGCGTTAAAGCCCCGTTGGCAATCGGTTGAATTAATTGCGCAGTAGAAACTTTATCCTTTGGCAAAAACACTATTGCAGGAATACCTGCGGCAGCAGAATAAGCAGACAGAGCGGCAGAAGTATCACCAGTAGAGGCACATGCAACCCCCATTATGTCTTTCCCCTCTGAAATCATCTGCTTAACCATAGATACCAACACTGTCATACCCAAATCCTTAAACGATCCTGTATGAGAGTTACCACATTGTTTAATCCATAGGTCCTCCGTACCAATGAAATTACCAAGACGTTCTGCCCAGAATAAATTGCTCCCACCCTCATAGAGTGATACCACGTTGTCATTCTCTACATTTGGGCAGACCATCTCTTTCTTTCCCCAAACGGCACTCCCGAACGGCCACTTTGTCCTTCTATTGCGCTCGTCAAAAAGCCTCATCCACGATTCAGGACCACGATGTTTAAGCTTTTCAATATCGTGCTGTACCTCCAGCAGGCCGCCACACTTCTTACAATTGTATATTATCTCATTAAGTTCATAGTGTTCAGCACAACCAGAAGAACACTGAAACCAGGCTTTATAACTCATATCTTACCTTTTCCATTACTATGCAATTTTAGTTTTACGAGAACTACTTACTCAAATTAAAAAAACCATCCATCAGGTTTTTTCACACTCTGTTTAGTATTACAGGATATTCTTTGAATAACCAGCGTAATTATAAGAATGGCAAATATTTATTACAAGAAAAATATAACCCCATTCACCTTGACAATCAAAACTCCTTAAAGTATTCTGTGTTTAATGAAAAGTATATGTATTTTCGAAGACGGAACATATCAGAATTTCCTCCCCCTGGCCTATAACAGGCCTGTTTATGAACTGCGATGCGGGATTTACAGTTTTCTTGATCGAATTGTTCTCCAATATCCGGATACAGAAATTAATCTTTTTTGCAGAGAATATCTTAATAATTTAGTCAGTGAAAGCCATTCTTACAGTGTAAATAACATAAAAAATAATAACAAAGGATGTTTGTTTGTAAACGGAAGACTCTTGATGCCTACACCAATTTCTGTTTCAGGAAAGGAAGAAATTGGAATTATGGACAATACAATAGTATATGCAAGAATACTCATGAAAAACTGCCGTGCATTTACTCCAGAAAAGTTTTTAGATCAGGGTTTTATAAATGAATTAAAAAAGAAATTTAATGTTAAAAAGGTCAAAGCAAGGCTTGTACACTACCCATGGGATTTGATTGATATCAACAAAGAGCAGATTAAATCTGACTTTATGTCACACATTAAAGACGGACTAATACAGGGAGTAATACACGAGGGAGTCCATATGATTATGGAATCTCAAATATTCACAGGGAAGAATACTGTAATAAAGCCAGGTTGCGTTCTCGATGCAGAAAATGGCCCAATATACATTGGCAATAATGTCAGAATATCTTCGAATTCAGTGATTGAAGGCCCAGTATTTATTGGAGACAATGTCGTCATTCAACCCCTTTCAAGAATCCTGACAGGAGCAAACATTGGAAAGGTCAGTAAAGTAGGCGGGGAGATTGTAAATACCATAATTCAAGACTACTCCAACAAACAACATGATGGTTTTCTTGGAGATTCTTATATAGGTTCGTGGGTTAACCTGGGAGCTGGCACAGTAAACAGTAATCTTACAAATACATATGGAACTGTTAAGGTACAAATGATTGATAAAGTAATTGATACCGGTCAAACTTTTTTGGGGATGATAATGGGAGACCATACAAAAACCGCCATAAACACAAAGTTTACAACCGGAAGTATTATCGGTTTTGCCTGCAACATACTTATGACACGTACACCTCCTAAATTCACACCATCCTTCTCATGGTATTCAGACAACGCTACAAGAGACTACGACGTAGAAAGAGATTTACAGGTAGCCAGGCGAATGATGGAAAGGCGAGATAAGAAAATGACACGTAACGGAGAAAAAGTCTTCAAGGCTATTTTTGCTTTAACTGAGGCGGAAAGAAAGTTGCACGATAATTGACTACTCCACCGTTACACTCTTAGCCAGGTTGCGAGGCTTATCAACATCGCATCCTCTCATCACCGCAATGTGGTAAGCTAATAATTGAAGTGGAATCACAGATAAGATTGGAGTTAGTACATCAATTGTTTCAGGTACATAAAGAACATGATCCACCATTTCAGAGATCTCATTATTTTGCTCATTTGCTATAGCGATTACTTTACCACCACGAGTACGCACCTCTTCAATATTATTTAAGACCTTGGCATACACCCTATCCGTGGTAGCGATAAATACAACAGGCATATTCTTATCTATAAGCGCTATTGGCCCATGTTTCATCTCTGCCGCAGGATAACCTTCTGCATGTATGTAGGATATCTCCTTTAGCTTAAGTGCTCCTTCCAGGGCCACAGGATAATTGTAACCTCTCCCCAAATAAAGAAAATTATTACTATCACCATAAAGTTGCGCAATTTTGATTATTTGGTCTTTTTTATCCAGGATTTGCTGAACCTGCCCCGGAATCTCTCTCAACTTATTTATCAAATCACTGCTCAAAACTTCTTTCTTTCCTCTTACCCGTGCCAGGAAGAAAGTTAGTATGAATAGAACGGCAATTTGCGAAGTAAATGCCTTTGTCGATGCAACACCAATCTCAGGACCGGCATGAAGAAAAATACCACAATCCGATTCCCTGGCAATGCTGCTCCCAACCACATTACAGATCGATAAGATTACTGCACCTTTCTTTTTAGCCTCTTGCATTGCGGCAAGTGTGTCAGCAGTCTCGCCAGATTGGCTTATCACCAATACCATAGTCCCCTCTTCAATAATAGGGTTTCTATACCTGAATTCTGAAGCGTACTCCACCTCAACCGGTATTTCCAAATGCTCCTCTATCATATACTCCCCAATAAGCCCTGCATTCCAGGAAGTACCACATGCCGCTATTATAATACGCCTGACATCTCGCAGAACATCTTCCTTTTCTTTTAATCCTCCAAGATGCACGAGATTGCTATCCTTCTCAAATCTACCCAACATTGCATCACGTAAAGATTGCGGCTGCTCATAAATTTCTTTAAGCATAAAATGCTCGTATCCGCCCTTTTCTGTCTTATCAAGATTCCATTGAACCGCATCAATACTTTTTGATATCTGCACGTTGTCAATATCAGTCGTTTCCATTTTTTCCCTTGTCAATACAGCAATCTCATTATCGTCCAGGTAAACAACCTCTTTTGTATATTCTAAAATGGCAGCTACATCTGATGTGATAAAATGCCCTCCCTTGCCTATACCTACTATCAACGGACTCCCACGCCTTGCGGCAATCAATTTGCCAGGATCGTCCAGACTGATTATAGCCAGACCATAAGCACCATCAACTTCCCTCAGCGCTCTCCTTACGGCATCTTCCAACTCCCCTTCAAAATAACTTTCAATAAGATGAGCAATCACCTCCGAATCTGTCTCACTTTTAAATATATGTCCTTCCTTCTCCAGTTTTGCCTTCAGATAGTTATAATTCTCAATTATACCATTGTGAACAATTGAAATGTTCCCTGTACAATCACAATGTGGATGGGCATTTTCTACTGTCGGTGCTCCGTGTGTAGCCCATCGGGTATGAACTATGCCTAAAGTGCCCTTATCAAATTTACCATTCAACTTTTTCTCCAATTCATCAACAAAACCTACTGATCTCTCAGAAACCATTTTATTATCATTTATAATGGAAATCCCGGCAGAATCGTACCCCCTGTACTCAAGCCTTCTTATTCCATTCATGAGTACCGGCCTGGCTTTATTTTCTCCAATATAACCAACAATCCCACACATATTAAATTCCCAAATTAATCAAGCAAAAGTAAACCGAAATATTTAACATATTCGTTTTTATGTTCCAGAAATTTTATTTCAAAACCATTATTGCGAACAGTCTTAAAGACGTCTATACCACATGCCTCCATTGACGGCCTTGCCTCTTTCGGCATTACACAGGTACCATCTACATCGCATGTAGTACAAAGCGGACACGGCCCCGCATTTAGAGCAAAGGCCTTATAAAACCCTGCAAAATTTGCCTTGTGTTCAATATGGAGAAGCATTTCTTCAAATTGTTTTGCAGGCGGCTGACCTTCTATCAGAATGGCATTCTCATAAGAATTCATCAATTCCTGAGTTTCCTTATACGTTGGCGTATGTGGCGGACAGGTCTTATATTTGCCAAATTTTGAGCAACCAAAACGGCATTTCAACTGAACCCAGGGCTCCACTACAATACTCTTCGTGGAAACTATTTTGGAAATAGTTGCGCCTAATTTAACACTTTCATCACACAACAATTCCATTTTCTCCTTATTCGTACAATCAGCGGTCTCAGATCTTATCATAGCAGGATCAAATAATTTCAAATATCAAGGTTAACTGTAATAGTTTTGTTCGAAATCACCAACGAGGATTAAAGGTACAAATACTTCTTTTAGAATACTATTTCCATCTTAGTCTATTGTCAACACGAAAGTTCAGTTTGACAGCACATGCACTCGTGTGATATAAACTAAATCTTACTCGCATCGAGTATAACATTTCCACTGACAAGAAAGGAATATCTTTTTGTGGAATTTACCATAAAACAAATTAACGAAATTATTGGCGGCAAAGTGCTGGGAGATGAAAACCTGATCATCACGGGTGTGTCCAGCATTGAGAATTCAGATGAAGGCGACATCAGCTTTATCAAGAATGAAAAGCTTGTAAGCAAAATACTAGAGACAAAGGCTTCTGCAGTTGTAGCACACAGGCCGATAGAGGAAACAAAAAAAACACTAATCATTGTCGACAATCCGTTCCTGGCATTTATTAAACTACTTAAGGTTGTTTCAGACATTAAACAACAACAGCCACGCACTATTCATCCATCAGCAACAATTTCAAAAGGCTCTTCCATTGGCAGTGACATATCTATTGGAGCAAACGTAGTCATTGGCGAAAAGACACAAATAGGTAATAATGTAACCATATACCCCAATACCTTTATAGGCACAAACTGCAAGATTGGTGATGATTCAACAATCTACCCAAACGTTACAATCAGAGAAGAAGTTACATTAGGTAACCGCGTAGCAATCCAATCCGGCACAAATATTGGTGACGACGGTTTTGGATATCTTCAAATAAAGGGTAAACACGTAAAGATTCCTCAGGTAGGGACTATAGAGATCGGAGATGATGTAGCGATTGGATCAAACGTCACTATTGCACGTTCAGCACTTGATAAAACCGTTATAAGCTCCGGTGTCAAAATAGACAACCATTCCCACATTGCTCATAATGTCTTTATAGGAGAAGACACTATGTTAATTGCATACGCGAAAATTTCCGGAGGCACAAAGATAGGTAAGAATGTAATGATCGCAGCAAATGCAAGCTTTATTGATAATATAGAAATTGGAGATAATTGTATTATTGGTGCGGCTTCTGATGTTTATAAGAGCTTAGAGGCAGGATCTGTAGTCTGGGGATCACCTGCAAAACCACATACTCTTGAAAAAAGAATCCAGGTGTTAATAAAGAAACTCCCGGAAATTTACAGGAAAACAAAAGGCTAATAATCGCCCAACTACTATAGAGTTATTTCAATCTCTGCTTTTTCATACAATCCCTTCAGAAGGGCTTCTTTCTTTCTTTCCAAAAAATAAAAATCAACTATGTCTGCAACATCTTCATAACTGACATCTTTTCCCTCTACCTTACCAGTGACCTTAATTATATGATAACCAAATTGCGTTTTTACCGGTTCACTAATTTCTCCGACTTTCATTGAAAAAGCAGCTTCAGCAAACTCCTCTACTAAAGAACCCTTCCTTTGAAAGAAACCTATATCACCACCCTTCTCCGCAGAAGGACAGGTTGAGTATTTCCTTGCAGTTTCCGCAAAGTCCGCACCATTATCTATTTCCTTCTTTACCTCTTCAATCTTCTGTTTTGCGTTTTCAAGTTCAGCGGCTGTTTTCAACTTAGTTGTATCAATTAAGATATGACTTGCTTTTACCTTTTCACCATTAAAGACGCTTATATTCGATTCAAAATAACTGCTTTTTTCATCATCACCAACCCTTTGATCCAAATATTTGCTCAAAGCCAGAGTCCTTCTTATCTCACCTTCGAGTTCACCAATATTGGAACCCTGAGTTTCCAAAATCTCTCCCAGCGACTTTTCGCTATCATTCGGATTGGATCTCAGAAAATACTTTATCTTTTCCAGCTCTCCCTGCACCGCTCCATCACTTACGCCGATATTCTGACCTTCAACAAATTGTTTAAGTAGTACTTTCGTTGCTAACCGGTTTATTACCTCTATTTGAACAGCACGCGTCACTTCCTGATTCATACGTTTATAGACACTCAGTCTTCTATCAAGTTCTTTGCGAAATATTTCTTCACCATTTACAGTAGCAACAACATCGTCCCTTGTCTCCCTTACAGATTCGGCAGCTTCATCTGCCTTGACTTTTTTCTCTGCAGTCGCCTCAGTTTTTACTTCAGCCTTTGTCTCTGTTTTTTCATTTGCAAACAGCAAGTTGCTGGTTTGCAAAATGAAAAGTATCAACATAACCGGCACGACAATCTTCTTATACATTACCAACTCTCCTTAAATTGTATTTATGGCTTATGCCCAATAATTAAGCCTGAATCCAGTTCCAGATTAACTCTTTTTACATTTTTAAACCCCACATCCTTGAGCCACTCTTTCATTTCAACATATGAATAAGATGAGCCCCTATGTGTTCCCATCAACATATTCAGGCTGAAAAGCGTACCAAAAAGTGGTTGTGTCTTTGCAGAGTTTAAGACAAACTCCTGAACCACAACTATACCCTTTTTCAATAAGGAATCCCAACATTTTTTTAATATTTTCCGATTTTCACCCGGCCTATAAATATGTAGTAAATTTGACACAAAGACAATATCATACAATTCTTTACCGAAACTATCCTTAAGGCAATCCCCTGCCTTAGTAGCAACCTTCCCTTTCATACCCGATTCCTTAATATGCTCTCTGGTAATCTTAATAACCTCAGGAAGATCAAAGACTACCGCCTTCATCTTCGGGTTTTCTTTAGCAAATCTTACAGCATAAGTTCCCTGCCCTCCAGCCAGATCCAGAAGGCTATAGTATTTCTTTAGATGTAATTTCCTGTAAATTTCACCGGCCTGTACTGCCCCGATATTGTGCATGGCCCTGATGAACTCTCTCAATCTTTTTTCATCAACCTCCTCCTCTGCGTTATCGTATGCGGTAGGCTTACCGGTCCTGACAGCATCACTCAATTTTGACCAGTAATCCATCAAATTATGAAAATGATGTATTCTGTCACCCTGGTACAGTGGAGAGTCTTTCACCAGATAACGGTTGGATATGGCAGTATTCCTGTATATCTCCTTAATCTTTCTCAGGAATTTCAATGAAACAAGTGCATTCAAGATCATTTCAGTTGCCCTGAGATCGGTCCTGAGCCTCCTGGCAATGACCTTGCAACTTTTGCCATTACCCGCAATCAGCGTAAACACATCCATATCGGTAGCTACAAAAAGAACCTGGGCCTTCCAATAGCTATAGCTTATTTCATTGAGATATTCTATATCTTCAGGTTTATTCATATGAGCACAAAGTCTGTTCGAAATGTTCAATCAGTTGTTCATTTTTCTGTTTTGAAAATGTATCATCTTCATCATACACACACGAATCACGTTCTTCACTTTTGAAATTTCTATTCAAGGACAAATCTTTAAGTATCTTAAGGCAAAAAGTGTTTATATTTTCTGATAACGCCTCTACTGCCTTATCCTTAAATTCACAAGGACGTTCATACATAACTACTGAATCCGGACCGACAGCACCGATATTCTTTTCATAATCACGTGTTCCTTTGAATACGGTCTGTTTGTGATGCAATAGATGGGCTGTAATGCTCGGTGAATTCAGCATCTTCATCTCTTTAAGGAATTCATAATTCTCCCTGACATCTGCCAAGGTTGAATCCGGCTCAAACATGATAAAACCATAATTAGGCTCTATACCATACCGCCTGAGTATGTTTATGGCTTTTTTATTATCCTCAACTGTTGTAAACTTCCTGAATTTATTCAGGGATCTCTGGCTTCCGCTTTCAACTCCAAGGAAAACGTCTTTAAGTCCAGCCCTGACCAGTATTCCAATCGTTTTGTCTTCTATATCATTAGCCCTGCACTCAATTCCAAACTTTATATTCAAGCCTTTATCCATAATGAGATTTGCCAGTTCACACGCACGTTCTTTTCCTTTTTTGCCCGGACCAAAAAAGTTCGCATCAGCAAAATAAAAATATCTTTCATCAAACTCTTCATAAATATCATAAATCTCATTAAATACATTTTCAGGGCTTCTTCCCCGCCAGGATGATTCCTCACCATAAAAATTATCCAGATAACAGAAAGTACATTTTCCATAGCAGCCTCTGCTGGCAAGGATAAAGGTAGAGATTCCCTTTTTCTTTGTTAATTCGAAGTCGTTGCGATAAGGAAAGGGGATATTGTCAAGATTTGAAACCGGCTTTCTCGGCTTGTTCAGAATTACGTTGGATTTAGAGACATCTTCTTCGACCTTACTATTGATTGAATTTAATGCAAGACCATTAATTGTGTATAAAGCAGAAGTGTTTTTATTGTTTGTGACTGCATCTGAAAGCTCCAGAAACGTGGTCTCTGGTTCGCCTATAGTAACAGAGTCGACAAAAGGATAATTGGCCAACAACTCCTTGTATGCAAATGTGGGGAAGTGCCCGTAAAGGTTTATGTGTGCATCTGGAACACTTCTTCGGAGATCCATGAGCATCTCAAACACACTCGCCGTATTCTCCCACAAATAGACAAGATGAACTCCTAATAATTTGAAGTTTCTCTTTTTAAGCTCCTGAATAGTTTCATTGAAAGACCACTCATAAAGATTTGCGTCAACAATATCTATATCGTAATTATTGGATTTCAGGGTTGACGCAACGTAACCGGTCATCAGACATGAAGAGAGCGGTGTATTGACCACAGATTCATATCTGTCCGGAGTTCTTGGTCTTGGATGCTCTAACAGGACGATGGACATGTTTCTTACTTCTATAGATTAATAAACGAGGATTAATTCTGCACATCATTCTGAAGGAAAAACGCCTGATGAATCTTTCAGTCAGCCCAGGTATGGAGCCTTAGATTATTCACTTCGTTCAAGAAAGGCAGGTATCAAGCCGACATTACAATTGATACTAAAAACCATTTGATGGCACTGCCGTGCTGTAACTCTTCTTTCTGCTATCTTTCAGATCATCTTCATAATATTCCATCACACCCTTTAACGAACACACCGGACCGCACATTGTGCATGTTTCCTCTTCCATTGGCGGCCTGCTTTTTCTTATCTCCTCAGCTTTCTCTGACGTGATGGCCGTTTCAAACTGGGTCTTCCAGTCAAGATCTCTCCTGGCAATACCCATCTTAAGATCCTGATTCTTCACTTTATCCTTTAGCTTTACCATATCTCCAACATGAACGGCGACCTTTGCAGCCATAACTCCCTCTCTTACATCATCAGCTGTAGGAAGCGCAAGATGCTCAGGTGGTGTAACGTAACAGATAAAATCAGCACCATACCTGGATGATAAAGCTGCGCCAATTGCTGAAGAGATATGGTCATATCCCGGCGTCACGTCAGTAGTGATAGGTCCAAGCATGTAAAATGGAGCGTTATTGCTCATCCTTTTTTGTATAATAACATTTGCCTCTATCTCATCTATTGGTATGTGTCCGGGGCCTTCTACAATTATCTGGACACCCTTCTTCTGCGCATATTCGGCAACCTCTGAATTCATAATCAATTCCTGGATCTGAGCCCTGTCTGTACTGTCATGTACGGCACCTGCCCTTAAACCATTTCCGAGACTTAAAATCACGTCGTATTTCTTCATTATATCAATGAGCCTGTCAATCTCTTCGTATAATGGGTTTTCTTTCTTATTATGGTTCATCCATGCAGTTAAGAATGAACCTCCCCTGCTTACGAGACCGCCATATCTATACCCCTGCTTCCTTAGACGTTCTAATGTAATCATGTTTATGCCGCAGTGAATCGCCATAAAGCCTATTCCGTCCTGTGCCTGTCTCTCAATAATTTCAAACAGGAAATCCGACTCCATTTTCACTACAGAACCTTTCTTCTCAATAGTTTCCATTGCCGCCTGATACAGAGGCACAGTTCCAACCGTTAAGCTGGTTGAGTCAAGGACCCTCTTCCTTATCTCACCCAGGTCGCCACCAGTCGAAAGTTCCATCAATGTATCAGCGCCGGCCTTTTCAGCAACTTTGGCCTTTTCTACTTCCATATCAAAATCAATAATGTCCGGAGAAGTCCCGATACTTGCATTTATCTTTGTCCTCAGGCCCTGCCCGATACCGACAACCGTGGATTTTCTCTGAGGATTCCCGTATATAACAATGTGGCCATTAGCAATTCCATCACGTATAAATTCAGGACTGACATCATCATAGACAGCCGCCTCTTTCATCTCTTGTGTAATTTCGCCATCTCTGGCTCTGTCAAGTTGAGTCTTCATTCTATTTTCCCCTTTTCAAATTATGTAAGTACTTTCAAACTACTGCAAAATTCTAGGATAATAAGCAATAATTGTCAAAATGTTTTTGTTTTAATGGAGTTAGTTTGTCGTCAATCTTTAAGCTTCTTCCACCACTCGTTAGGATCTGAACGTTCTATGATTGACAGTAGTTTTTTTGATGATTCACACCTTAGTTTGTCCTTGGCTCTCTTAACCCAATCAACTGCGTCATCATAGCCTTGGGTCTGATACTCTCTGGCCTGCATCGCACATTCCAGTATATCCGCATCTTTAGCAACTATACTTTCCTTACTTTCCTGATTTGTTAACTCACTTAATACATCCGCTATCTCATCTCCTATAGATCCTTTTAAGGGTTCTAACTGTTCCTGAGTTACTTTGTCTCCAGCCTCTTCGAGGTTTATGTATTTTTGTGCTATTTTATGAAGATCATTTGTTCTGGCCTCATGCACATCATGAAACAGACACATCATAATCACTTTAGACGTATCAACATTTTCTGATTTTGCTAATATATAACCTAAGATCGTACAACGAAAAGAGTGCTCAGCAACACTCTCAGGAGCTTTATTTCCCAGTAACCACCATCCACTTCTGCTTGCCTTTTTTAAGTACCCTACTTCAAAGAGAAAATGTGCTAATTCCTGCATTGTGTATACCTCCTGAATGAAATATATTATTTGACAAAATGGTAGTACACTATAAACTATATGTTCACTATTATAAAGATATGTTTTTGAAGGAACTTTACAATGCAATTTCCAAAGTACCGCCCACGCAGGTTAAGAGGTAATAAACTTATACGTGATCTCGTTAGCGAGAATCACTTATCTGTAAAAGATCTCATTATGCCGCTGTTCGTGCGTCCCGGAAACGGTATCAAGAACGAAATATCCTCCATGCCCGGAAATTACCAGTTTTCTGTAGATACACTGGTAGAAGAGGTAAAAGAGCTTGCCTCTCTCGGCATCCCGGGTGTAATCTTATTCGGTATTCCCAGCACTAAAGATGAGTTAGGCACTGAAGCATATGCGGATGATGGTATCATACAAAAAGCTGTCAGGGCTATTAAGGAAAACGTTTCTGATATACTGGTTATTACGGATGTCTGCATGTGTGAATACACAAATCACGGGCACTGCGGTTATATAAAGAAAGATGAAAAGACGGGTGAGTATCAAATAGATAATGATGAGACACTTAAACTACTGACTAAAGAGGCCCTCTCACACGCAGAAGCCGGTGTGGATATGGTGGCCCCCAGTGACATGATGGATGGACGTGTAGGAGCAATAAGGGACATTCTTGATGACAACGGTTATGACAACATTCCCATAATGTCTTATGCGGCCAAATATGCCTCGGCATACTTTGGCCCCTTCAGAGATGCGGCCGAATCTCCACCAAGTTTCGGAGACAGGCGGACATATCAAATGGATACACCAAACTCAGAAGAAGCTATACGAGAAGTGGCCCTGGATATAGACG
>CAJXKT010000020.1 GCA_913055705.1 uncultured bacterium | reverse complement strand
ATTCTCCCTCGTTTTTCGCACACACTTAATGTCTATAAAAAAGGAATCTTTCTGTTCTATAAATTGTTCTAAAGGTATATGAAGATAAAAATTACAACAAAAGAATTAAAGTCTGATTTTGCCGAAGAGGTTAAAAAAAGAAGCGGAATAGATGTAAAAAAATGCTATCAATGCGGTAAATGTACGGCAGGATGCCCGGTAGCTTACGAGATGGATTACATGCCGAATCAAATAATTAGATTCGTACAGCTCGGCCTGAAACGCGAAGCCCTGACTTCAAGAACTATATGGCTGTGTGCTTCCTGTATAACATGTACAACAAGATGTCCAAAAGAGGTTAAAATAGCTGAATTAATGGACGTCTTGAGAGAAATGTCACTTGAAGAAGGCCTGGCCAACCCGCTGGAAAAAAATATCACAACATTTCACGAAGCATTTCTTAACTCCGTCAAGAAGCATGGCCGTATCTCTGAAGTATGGATGTTAAACGAATACAAGATGAAGAGGCCTAAAACCGCACTGCAGGATTTAATAGTCGGTCCTCAAATGTTAAGCAAAGGAAAGTTGTCATTCTTACCCCACAACATTAAAGGTAAGGATGCCATTAAAAGAATATTTGAAAAATGCAAATAGAAGAAAGAAAGAAGATCGGTTATTATCCGGGCTGTGCAATCACGATGGGTTCAAGTTCAGAGGAATATGGCACCTCAGTATTAAGGGTGTCCGAAGAAATAGGGCCTGAACTGGAAGAAATCCATGATTGGAACTGCTGCGGCGCATCTTCGGCTCACGCAACAAACCATAAACTCTCAACCGCCTTGTCTATCAGAAACATCAGCCTGGCAGAACAATCCGGTTATAAAGAAATACTTGCACCCTGCCCTATGTGTTCTCAAAGGTTGATTATTTCTCAAAAAGATGTTGCGGACGATGAAGAACTGAAAAAAGATGTTGAGGATGCCATAGAGATGCCCTGCGACGGCGATGTGAAGATCATAAATTATCTTGAACTAATCAAGAATTATTGTATGGATGAAATAGCCGAGAAGAAAAAGAAGACTCCCAAGGATCTGAAGATTGCCAGTTATTACGGGTGTCTTCTGGTAAGACCTCCAAAGGTACTTAATTTTGATGATCCTGAAAATCCCCAGTCTATGGATGAGATTGTAGAGGCAATAGGAGCCATACCAGTAGACTGGGAATTTAAAACAAATTGCTGCGGTGGTGGGTTTACACTCAGCCGAACAGACGTAGTCTTAAAGCTGACTAATGATATTTTAGAGTGCGCTGCAGACGCAGGCGCAGATGCAATAGCCGTAGCATGTCCGATGTGCCATGCAAACCTGGATATGAGGCAAAAGAAAATAGGAAAAGAATACAAACGCAAATATGATATTCCTATCGTGTATATCTCAGAACTTATCGGGCTTGCACTGGATTTAGGGCCAATAAGTCTTGGCCTGAATAAACACTTTATAGATACGAAATCTGTCGTTAATGCATTTGCATAAATTAATGAAATCTTGCAGGGACGTATCTGTTTTTGATAATTTTTCACTGAGGAGTTTGTAAGTTGGGTAAAAAGATTGGTGTTTTTGTCTGTCATTGTGGTACGAATATCTCTGCTACCGTTGATGTTGAAAAGGTAGCGGAAGAGGCCAAAAAGAATAATCCGGGAGTTGCATATACAACTACTTATAAGTATATGTGTTCAGACCCCGGCCAGAAGTTGTTAAGAGATAAGATTAAGGAAGAGGGGTTGGACGGTGTAGTCGTCGCCGCCTGCTCTCCAAAGATGCACGAACATACATTCCGTAATGCCGCTGTAAAGACGGGCCTGAACCCATATCATGTAGAAATCTCAAATCTCAGGGAACAGTGTTCGTGGGTCCATCCGGATAAACCCACAGGAACTGAAAAGTCTATCGATCTCGTAAGGATGATGACCGAGAAGACTAGAAAAGATAGATCTCTGACTCCAATTAAAGTGCCGGTAACAAAGCGTGCCCTCGTCATCGGTGGTGGTATTGCCGGAATACAGGCGGCCCTGGATATCGCTGACGGTGGACATGAAGTTATAATGGTGGAAAGAGAGGCATCAATCGGCGGCCATATGGCTCAACTGTCTGAAACATTCCCTACCCTCGACTGTTCACAGTGTATTATGACACCGAAGATGGTAGAGCTTGCACAGCACGACAACATAAAGTTGTACACATGGTCTGAGATAGAAGCTGTTGATGGTTATATTGGTAATTTTGACGTCAAGATACGTAAAAAAGCAAGATCGGTTGACCTGGACCTTTGTACGGGATGCAGTTCATGCTGGCAGGTATGCCCGTGCAAAAAAATAAAGAGTGAATTTGATATGGGTCTTGGAAACAGGACTGCCATCTATATTCCATTTCCACAGGCAATCCCTAGCAAGCCTGTAATAGACAGGGAAAACTGCATATTATTCAAAGATGCACGCAAAAAGAACATTCCGCCAAACGATTCCAAGGTATGCCGAAAGTGTATAGACGCATGTCCGATAGCACCGGTTAAGGCAATTGACTACTCTCAGGAAGATGAAATTGTTACTGAGAAAGTCGGCGCAATAATTGTTGCCACGGGTTTTAAAGAGCTTGATGATACGAGTATGTATGGCGAATATGGCGGCGGTAAATACAAAGATGTAATAACCGGTTTGCAATTTGAACGCCTCGCAAGTGCATCCGGCCCTACGGAAGGGAAGATTGAAAGACCTTCTGATGGTAAAGAGCCGGAAATAGTCGTATTCATTCAATGTGTTGGTTCAAGAGACCCTGCAAAAGGGTGTTCATATTGTTCCAAGACATGTTGTATGTATACGGCCAAGCATACGATGCTATATAAACACAAAGTACATGACGGGCACGCATTCGTCTTCTATATAGATATCAGATGCGCAGGGAAGGACTATGAAGAGTTCTCACAAAGGGCGATAGAAGAAGAAGGAGCCACCTATCTCAGAGGCCGTGTCTCAAGGATTTATAAGAAAGGTGATAAACTTGTTGTACTCGGAGCAGATACATTAACCGGTTCTGTAGTCGAGATTGAGGCAGACATGGTCGTACTCGCGTCTGCAATGAAGGCACAGGATGATGCTGAGAAATTCGCACAGAAGCTGAGCATACAGTATAACAAAGATAAATTTTTCTCAGAGATGCACCCGAAGCTGAAACCGGTAGAGAGCAGCAGTGCCGCAATCCTTCTTGCAGGGACATGTCAGGGACCTAAGGATATACCGGAGACTGTTGCGCAGGCAGGCGCCGCGGCAAGTAAGGTACTTGCGCTGCTATCAGCTGATGAGCTGGAACGTGAACCTGTTGTAGCCAAAGTAGACAGGCTCCCTCCACCAGTATTTTCAACCTGTATCGGCTGCTTCTACTGTCAAAGGGTATGTCCGTACGGTGCGATTGAGGAGGAGGATATCAAGGCCAGAGACGGCAGTGTAATAAAGACCGTTGCCAGGGTAAATGAGGGTCTCTGTCAGGGATGCGGTTTGTGCGCGGCAACATGCAGGTCTAAGAGCGTGGAGTTGGCCGGCTTTAACGACGAACAAGTCTACGCGGAGATTAATTCCGTAGAATTTAACTAAAAGTAAGTTGATAGAATAATGTCAGAAACTAAATTCGAACCGAAAATAATTGCCTTTCTCTGTAACTGGTGTACCTATGCCGGAGCAGACCTTGCGGGAACAGGGAGAAAAGAGTACCAGGCAAATGTACGCATCATTAAACTCCCATGCACCGGAGGAATAGACCCTCTATTTTTGATAAAGGCATTTGAACGGGGAGCCGATGGGATTCTGGTTTCAGGATGTCATCCCGGAGACTGCCACTACAACTCAGGCAATTACCACGCCAGACGCAGGTGGAATGTCTTCCGGCCACTCCTTGAGTTCTGTGGTATTAATCCTGAAAGAATTCAGTTCTCATGGATATCTGCCGCAGAAGGCGGAAAATGGGTGGAAACAATAAACGGCGTAGTTGATGCCGTCAGAGCACTGGGACCATTTGAAGGATATCAGAAGCTTAATACAATGGGCCCTGATATTTCCGGAGAAGCTGCTACTTCCGGTGAAACAGGTTGATTTAATTAGTAATGGTATGACAGGTTTATAAACCTGCATTTTATATATGGAGATTAACTGAATGATTGAGGAGCTAAGAAAAAAGGCAGAGGAACTCTTAAGGAGTGATACGGTAAAAGTTGTCTTTGGGTACGGAGAGGGAAGCACACCGGAAAGGACAAGACCGGTATTTATTACAAAACCCGAAGATGTAAACAAATTAACGTGGAATAAGTACTGCGTCTATAACCTCACAACCTACCTCAAGAGACAGGAAACCAGGAAACTCGGAAAACCGGCAATAATAGTTAAGGGATGTGATGCAAAGACTATTATTGTTCTCTTAAAAGAGTGCCAGATAAAACGTGAAGACGTGTATGTTCTGGGCGTTACATGTGATGGCGTAGGAGAACCGCTGGCAACTAAATGTAAGGCATGTGATGTCAATACGCCAAGGATATACGATGATCTGGTTGGTGAGAAGATAGAAAACAAGGAGATCCCGTTTGATGAGAGATACGCGGAACTGGATGAATATGAAAAGTTGTCTGAAAAGGAAAAATGGGATTTCTGGCAGAAACAGTTTGCAAAATGCATCAAGTGCTACGCCTGCAGCAGTATCTGCCCTCTCTGTTTTTGTGATAGATGTATTGTTGACAAAAACCAGCCCCAATGGATAGACCCAAGCGCACATCCACGCGGTAATCTCTCATGGAACGTCACAAGGGCTTATCATCTGGCCGGCAGATGTATAAACTGTGAAGAGTGTCAAAGGGTATGTCCTGTAGACATTCCTCTCAATCTTCTGAATAAAAAACTGGCCAAGGAGACGGAGAAGAATTTTAAATACCGGTCCGGTTACAATATAGATGACGAACTCGCAATGTCTACCTATAAAGAAGAGGACAACCAGGACTTCTTCAAATAAAACAATTACCCTGAAATTTAAACATTTGTTTTCAATATAAATTGTGGAAAAACTCTTAAATAAGAATAGTTTTGATTCTTTAATAACAGGCTTAAAAAAACAAGGCTACAAGACGATTGCCCCTAAAAAGGATAATAAACTTGTCACGCTGGAAGAAATCCAGGATGCAAATGAGATTTCCCTCGACCATGTTATTACCAATAACTCTATAAAAGAGTTTTTCTTCCCAAAGACGGAAAAGATCCTCTCTTATACAATTGAAAAAAATAAGGTTGAGATGGAAGAGCCTGAGGGTTTTGCAGTCAAGTCTGTTATCTTTGGATCAAGACCCTGTGACGCATTCAGCCTGCCTGTCATGGATAAGGTTTTCAACTGGGACTGTAGTGACAAATTCTGGGTTGAGAGAAGGGAAGCCATTACTATAGTAACGGTTGCGTGTGATAAATGCGATAGTTACTGTTTCTGCACATCTGTAGGTCTGGCCCCGGATGCAAAGCAAGGCAGTGATGTACTGCTTACCAAAATCTCCAATGATGAATATTTAGTTGAAACCGTAACCGAAAAGGGTGAGAACCTTGTAAAGGAACTGGAATCTGTTTTTTCAGACCCGCCTTCAGGCACACCGGACCGGCAGGTTGCAACAGTCGAAAAGAAATTTGAGATCGATAAAGTAAAACCATGGCTTGATGATAATTTTCAACACAATGTATGGGATGAATTTTCTTATAAATGTATAGGCTGTGGAGCATGCACATTTGTATGCCCTACATGTCACTGCTTCGATATTGTTGATGAATGTACGATGACCAAAGGTGACCGGGTCAAAAACTGGGATGGATGCCAGTTTACAATGTTTACCATGCATACATCCGGACACAATCCAAGATCCACACAAGGTATGCGATGGAGACAGAGGATCATGCATAAATTTAAATATTATGTAGAAAAGTTTGACAGTACTCTCTGTGTTGGCTGCGGAAGATGTTCACGGGTTTGCCCTGCAGACATGAATATATCTGAAATGCTTGAAATAATTGCCACAGAAGAAAACCAACCAGTAAGTAAGGAATAAAGATGGATAATATATACAGACCATATCTTATGAATATCGGCGATATGACAGATGAAGCTCCGGGTGTAAGGACATTCCGGCTCAACTTCTCAAACGAAGAAGAAGGCAATAAATTTCAATTCCAGACAGGGCAGTTCGGACTGTATTCGGTGTTTGGTGCCGGTGAAAGTACCTTCTGCATCGCTTCATCACCTACAAAGAAGGACTACATCGAATGTACCTTCAGGCAGGCTGGCAGGGTAACCAATGCACTGAGAGAGCTGAATATTGGCGATACTTTAGGGTTCAGGGGGCCATACGGAAATATGTTTCCCATAGAAAAATGGGAAGGCAAAAATCTTGTGTTTGTTGCAGGCGGTATTGCATTACCTCCATTAAGATCAGTAATCTGGAATTGCCTCGACCTTCGTGATAAATATAAAAATGTTACTATTATATACGGAGCCAAAACCGTTGCAGACCTGGTATACAAGGACGAACTCAAGGAATGGAATGCAAGAGATGACGTTAACCTGGTAACTACAGTTGACCCTGGAGGAGAAACACCGGATTGGGCAGGCAAGGTGGGCTTTGTACCGACCGTTGTAGAAGAAACAGCGCCCGATAGCAATGATACAATCGCTATAGTATGCGGACCTCCCATAATGATTAAGTTCACACTGCCTGTACTTGAGAAACTCGGCTTCAAGCAGGATAAAGTATACACTACTCTTGAGAACAGGATGAAATGCGGATTGGGGAAATGCGGTAGATGTAATATTGGCTGTACTTATGTTTGTAAAGAAGGCCCTGTCTTTACGGCTGAAGAAATAAGCAAGATGCCCGATGAATTCTGAAGAAGTAACAATCATATCAATAGTAGGAAAGAAGAACGCAGGTAAGACAACACTCATCAGAACACTCATTCCAGAATTAAAAGAACGTGGATACAGAGTAGGAACCCTCAAATACAACATCAAAGAGTTTAAGATCGATCACGAAGGTAAGGATACATACAAGTACTATCACTTAGGAGCAGATTCAATCGCCCTCACATCACAAGACGAGATCGCCGTCATCAAGAGGGTGACAGACCCACCCGGAACAAGTGAATTCGTTGCAAAATATCTTAATGATGTGAATATTGTGCTTATAGAAGGATACAGAGGAGGGGATTATCCCAGAATCAAGATAGTAGATTCTAAAGAAACAAAAATAGACAGTAACGATCCGGACAACGAGCTAATACTTATAAGGGGAGACCTGGAAACGAAACACTTCTCAACAGAAGACACAAATAAAGCCCTGGATTTTATAGAAAATATCATCCATCTTAAAAGGAAGAAATAGATGACATTATGACACAACCTTATTGTTCTCCAGAAAAAATCTTTAAACTTTTACATAATGCTCTGATCTTGCACAGGCGCCGCAATCAGGACAGCCATCAGTAAAACAATCAGGTGTATATTCCTGTTCAAAAGACTTCTTTCTCTCACTTACCAGAAATTCTTTTATAATACCACTGCTGAGATGATCCCATGGAAGTATCTCATCTTCACCTCTTTCTCTGTACAGGTAAGGCTTTTCATTAACTCCTGCCTTTTCAAAAGCACTTACCCATTTATCGTAATCAAAAAAGTCATCCCATGCGTCGAACCTGCAGCCATCCTGCCAGGCCTGAATGATCACTTTTCCCAGTTCCCTGTTACCGCGTGCAAATACTCCCTCCAGTATACTCCTCTCCGGCTTGCTGAATTTGATTCGAATTCTCTTATGCCTGATCTTGCTCATTATCATGCGCCTTATATCTTTCAGCCTTTCCAGTGAAACCATTGGTTCCCATTGAAAAGGGGTATGTGCCTTGGGAACGAAAGGAGATACTGTTATATTCACATTTCCAACCGAACCCTTAACCTCTCTCCTGAGACTTGAAACCCTGTACGCCAGTTTCGCTATCTCTTCAACGTCCTCGTCTGTCTCTGTGGGAAGCCCAACCATAAAGTACAATTTGACCAGATTCCATCCCTCTTTATAAGCCTCTCTGACTCCTGCAAAAAGATCTTCGTTTGATATGTTCTTGTTGATTACCTTTCTGAGCCTTGTCGTTGCAGCCTCAGGCGCAAACGTCAAACCGGATTTGCGTACGGTATTGAGATAAGAAGGCAGCTCAGTTAACTCTTCGGAAACCCTCAGGGAAGGAAATGCTATGTTTACATTTTGAGGGTTAAAGACCTCACCCATGCGTGCCATCAGGTCTTTGAGATGCGGATAGTCACTTATTGACAATGCCCCAAGTGATATTTCGTCATGCCCTGTATTACGATAACAATCCCCGGACATATTCAGGATGTTGTCTACAGAACGTATCCTGTTTGGCCGTTTTGTCATCCCTGCCTGGCAAAATCTGCACCCTTGTGTGCAGCCCCGCATTACTTCAATGGATATGCGTTCAAAGACTGTTTTCACATACGGCACAACAGGGCTTTCAGGAGAAAATGCCTTCCCAAGATTGCTGATTGATGCTCCACGCACGACAGGCGGAACACCTGAGAAAATAGGGACACATCCCATATTTTCTCTAACTTCATAAAGGGAAGGAGCATAAAGATTCTTCATCTCTTTAACAAGTGAAAGGATCTTCTCTTCTCTTGAGAGATTTCCCGAATGTTTCATGGCCTTAAAACATTCGATAAATTGAGGCAGTTTCTCCTCTCCATCACCCACAAAGAATATATCAATAAAATCAGAGATTGGTTCGGGAGTAAGAGCCAGAGGCCCGCCTGCAATGACTAAAGGATCTTTATTCGTCCTTTCCTCTCTTCTGAGCGGTATCTTTGCAAGATCCAGCATATTAAGCACATTTGTATAAGACATCTCGTATTGAAGCGAAAAACCGATAATATCGAACTCCCCTAAAGGCCTGAATGACTCCAGGGAATATAATGGTATATCGTGTTCCCTCAATGCGGCTTCCATGTCATACCATGGTGCGAATACTCTTTCACAAGCCGTGTCTTTACGCTCGTTCAACAGGCCGTATAGGATCTGCATTCCCTGATGAGACATCCCGATTGCATAGGTATCCGGGAAGGCCAGTGCAACTGTAACATCTATACTGCTATCTTCCTTTTTGATGGAATTCCATTCACCGCCTATATATTGTCCCGGTGTTTCCACAAAAGGCAGAATTTTGTCTTCAACATAACGACGGAAATTATTCATAAAACTCCTCATTCGCTAAAGCTATTCTACTTCTACTTCTCATTCTCACATTAAACATAAACGATAATGCTATAAAGGATGATATCAGAGATGATCCTCCATAACTGATAAAGGGCAATGTTAAACCGGTAATCGGAGCAAGTCCTATTGTCATGGCAACATTTATAAGAATCTGAGAGGCAAACATTGCCGTAAAGCCTGCTACAATCAACCTGCCATAAGCATCCCTGGTCTTTATGGCGATACCGATACTGCATGCAAGAAAGACCACATAAAGGCACAGGATCGCACAGCCTCTATAGAATCCCCACTCTTCGGCTATGACAGAAAAAATAAAATCTGTATGTCCCTGCGGAAGGAAATTAAGCTGGCTTTGTATGCCGCTGCCCCACCCGCTTCCGAAGCTGCCGCCGGAACCTACTGCAATTAATGACTGTATCCTGTGATAACCTTCCCCCCAACTGCTCACCGTATCAGGCCAGAGAAAACTTACTATTCTCGCCTTCTGATAACCCTTAAGCATAAAAAACCACAAAAGGGGTATTGAGGCCAGGCCGAAAGCTATAAGTACAAAGATATATTTAATCCTGGTACCGGCTACAAACATAATTGCAAAAAAGATGGGCAACAATATTAAACCGGTACCCAGATCAGGCTGTTTAATAATCAACGCCATTGGCAGAAGTGTCAAGACCAGCGGGAAGACAATGCCGCTGAACCCGGAGGAAACACTTCTTTTGTCCATAAAACACCTTGAGAGTGTCAGAACAAGGGCAATCTTCATAATCTCAGAAGGCTGTATGGAGATAGGCCCTACCATTAACCACCTCTGAGCCCCGTATACAGTTTTACCAAAAAACAAAACTAAAAACAAACATAAGAGAATTATAAAATAAAATATATACGAGATCTTGCCGACAGAGAAATAATCAAACATCAGCAAACCGGAAAAAACACCTACCCCAATGCCTATCCAGATCAATTGTTTATAAGCATAAGCCTCTGATGAAGCGCTCCACACAAAGAAAAAGCTTATAACCAGGAATAAACTAACTACCAGAAACAGCAGCCAATCAAAATTTCGCAAACTAACTATCATATGCTATTACCTTGTAAGAATTTAAAAGTGACTTCCCGCCCGCCGGTCTGTTAGGCGGGAAGTTTAAAGTGAGCTCCTGCCTGCCGGTAGGCAAGGAAAGTGTAAAGCAACTAAAGCCCAAGTTGTGTCAAAAGGTCTTTAACTACCGGACCCGCCACTTCAGCACCATGGCCTGTTGTATGCTCTATTACAACGGTAAAACAATACTTTGGTTTTTTAAAAGGCGCATACCCTACAAACCATGCATGGTTTATATCGTCATGTGCTGTCTGTGTTGTCCCTGTTTTCCCGGCTACACGCAGCTCACTCAAACCTATTTTCTTTGCTGTACCGGCGGTCACTACTCTTCGTAACGATCGTTTAATAATATCCAGATTTTTCTCCGATACATCTATTCTCTCTGCAGGTGTATGTTTATTGTCCATAATTATTTTACCATTATAGCCTGTTACCCTTTGAAGAATGTACGGATTGATATACCACCCACCGTTTGCAATCATAGCTATCATCTTCGTAATCTGTATCGGTGTAACCAGCATCGCTCCCTGACCAATTGACAAATTCACAGTCTGGGACATAGACTTCGATTCCGGCATATTTCCCTTTTTTTCATAGGCAAGATCAATATTTGTGGTATTTCCCAGGCCAAATTTATCCGCCCACTTTTTTAATAAGGAACCTCCCAACACTTTTGCAGCTTCAAAGAAAAAGACATTACATGAATATTGCATGGCCTCTTCAACATTCAACAAACCATGACCATACTCTGAAAAACATCGGAAGCGGCTTTCTCCAACCTTCACTGACCCGTAACATGCAAACTGTGTATTTTCATCTATTTTATTCTCTTCCAGCGCTGCAATCGCCGTAACGATTTTAAAGACTGACCCCGGAGGCAAAGCACTTTGAATAGGCCTGTTGAGGAATGGTTTCTGTGGGTTCTTACTAAGGACGGAATAATCTTCATTCAGGGTATTTAAATTATATCTGGGAAATGCCGCCATTGCTATTACTTCACCATTCCACGGATCCATTACTACAACCGAACCCTTTCTTTTCCCCAGCGCCTTTTCTGCAATGCCCTGTATCCTGTCATCTATTGTTAAAACAATATTATTCCCGGGTATTGACGGCCTCTCAAGAATAAGCTTATCGGCTCTCATTGTATCAAGGGTTATCTCTTCAAATTTCTCTCCCGGCACACCCATCAACCTTGAATTATATGTCTTTTCAATTCCGGTTTTTCCAAACAGGGAATCCATGGAAATTGCCTTTTGAACAAAATATTCTGATGCCGATTCTTCACTTTCATTCAGGCCTTCAAACCATCTTTTCTTAAAATTATAGTCGTGTATTTCATTCTCATCCAACTTGCCAACATAACCTATTATGTGAGATGATGAATCACCCTTTGGGTACCATCTTACAGGGTTTGCATCTATCTGTATACCGGGCAGATCCATCATGCCTGCCTGAAACTTTGCAGTCTTTTCCCATGACAGGTCTGATACTAATGAATGTGATACAGTTTCCTCTTTGATGCGTATCTTCCTTTCACTTTTCATCTCTACGACACGCTTAATCTTTTCTACCCTTTTTACAATATTTGTAGTTTTCTCTAAGATATCTGTATATGGAATTTCAAGGGATTCAGCCACTTTCTCTACCCACGATGCATTATCAGAATGGCATTTTTTGCACAGATTACGAGTTATTTTTTTATCCTTACCCCCGGATACTTCAGGCAGAATGTTTTGTTTAATACACAAGAAAGCATTAAATAACTTTGTATAAGATACCATAAGTTCGAAGGAGTGTTTATCTATCGCCAGGGCCGAACCGTTTCTATCAAATATTGTTCCCCTCAGTGTGTCGATACTGACAGTCCTTATTCTTCTGCTATCAGACATACCACTGAACTTTCCACCTTCAATTATCTGAACGTAAAACAGTTTGCAGAAGACCACAAAGAACAAAACCAATATTATTCCAAAAAATATCTTAAAACGGTCCTTATACATTATCTAAAATTTTCTTTTTAAAGATGGAAATCCAAACGAGGAGTAGAATCTGCTGAACAACCAGAATACCGGAAGAACAATTATAGAATTATAGATTGCGATCAGGGGGCATTCCCACGCCATGGAAAATAAGCCTGCCGAGGTTATTAACATTGACAACAAACAAAGGTAGAGTAAATTATAAATTATTGAAATTATAAACGTAACTGAAATTTGTGTCGCCAAATGCCTGCCATAAATATTACCTCTGATTATTGAAACAATATATCCTGCAATAATGAACAAAACGGTATTCAGACCAAAAGGCCCTTCGGAAAAAATATCTTTTGTAAGGCCAACTACCCAACTTGCATGAAACGATCGTTCGCGGTTAGCGTTCAATGAGTGAAAAACCAGGAAGATTATAAAGAGGTCAGGTTGAATGCCCAGAAAACTTATGTGGCGCAATAAGGTTGTCTGGATTAATGATATGCATACAGTAACACTTATTATTGTAATCCACGGCATGGGAATGCCTGTTATATTTCCTAAAATAATGTCTTAAAGGATATGCTTACTCAGGAGTATTTTCTTCTTTTTTCCTCTTGATTACCAATACATTTTCAATCTTTGAGATGTCAATCCTTGGTATAACCTTAATATCTTTAAAAAGACTTGCACTTTTCTGTTTAACCTCAATAACATTACCTATATAGAGAGATTTCGGAAATACCCCACCCATACCGGAAGATATAATCTTCTCAGGCTTATCCACTTTTATCTGCCGGGGCACATACTTCATCATGCATTTGCCATCGGCGGTTCCCTGGACTATTCCCCGTGTTCTTGACTCGAGAAATCGTGACGGAACATTCGATGCGGGATCGGTAATCAACATAACCCTGCCGGATGAATTCCCTGTAGCTGAGATTCGGCCTACAAGCGCATTACCAAAAACTACAACATCTCCAACTGAAACACCCTGTTTCTCTCCAACATCAACAATAATACTTTTTCTAAAGCTCGAAACGTCGAAGCCAATGATATCTGCAACTACCGGTTCTTCTTTATCATCGATGTTCTTTTTATATTCCGATACAATTTCCAGCTTTTTCTTAGATACATTTATAATATCTTGCTGCTCGATTATCTTATTCTTAAGGAGGAAGACCTCCTTTTCCAGATCATTTTTTTCATCAACTGCTGTAGATAATGCAGCCAGCTTCTTAAACCTATTCTTGAAGAAATTTGATGTATGAGAAATTATCTTTTGTACTGGTGCAAGGGGTGAAGCAACGGTTACTTTGATGTTATTTGTTATGCTTTCCGGTATGAAAAAAAGAGAAATGGATACTATGACAAAAACAAATATTATAAATCTTTTAGTAGATCTGTCACGATTACGCCTCAAGTTCCTTATCCCACAAAACATCCTTATATAAATCTAGATCTTCCAGAAGTATGCCTGTTCCTCTTGCTACCGCCGTAATTGGATCCTCTGCCATCTTTACAGGAAGCCCCGTTTCCTCTGCAGCTAATTTATCTAAACCCCTCAGCATTACACCTCCCCCAATCAGAACCATGCCTGTAGTCAACAAGTCAGAAGATAATTCCGGCGACGACTTTTCCAACGTCTTCCTTATAGCGTCTATAATAGCATCTGTTGTCGGAAGAAGTGCTTCTCTTATCTCTTCCGAAGTAATCTTTATTGCCCTCGGTAATCCGGCTATGGCATCACGGCCTCTAACTTCCGCTGTAATCTCTTCGTCTAATTTGAAAGCCGATCCAATCTCGACCTTAATGCTTTCGGCGGTTCTATAACCAATATCCAGGCTATAATTACGACGAACAAACTGAACTATTGCCTCATCCATCGCATCGCCGGCAACCCTTAAACTCTCATGCGCAAATATATCTCCTAATGAAATAACAGCTACCTCTGTGGTACCGCCTCCGATGTCAACTATCATACTTGCCACCGGTTCTCCAACGGGAAGTCCGGCTCCAATCGCAGCAGCTTTGGGCTCAGATATTAAATAAACCTCCCGGGCACCTGCTCTTTCTGCAGAATTCACAACAGCACGTTTTTCCACGGCAGTGATTCCGGATGGAATGGCAACCACGACCCTTGGCCGTATCCCCCATTTTCTTTTATGCACCTTTAATATAAAATACTTAAGCATCGCCTCTGTAATATCAAAATCGGCAATAACTCCATTCTTCATTGGCCTGATAACGGAAATACTGTTTGGGGCTTTCTCCAGCATAGCCCTTGCAGATTGCCCTACGGCTTTTCCGTTCAGCAAAACCTTATTTGTCCCCGGTTTCACTGCTACCACAGATGGTTCAAACAACACGATGCCTTCACCGGGAATACATACCAGAGTATTCGCCGTTCCCAGGTCGATGCCCATATCTGTAGAAGCCAGCCCTAAAAAATAATCTAAAGGATGCATATTTTTGTCGTACTCTTTCTGAATTTTGGATATAAGCTAAAATTTTACATAGGCTTACGTGAGTGATTATACGTTCACCCATATAAATGTCAAGCGAAAACTCTCCTTCTTAACGCAACCAAACAGAGTATAGCGGTTACCAATATACATGAAAATGCAAACACATCACCATGGTTTGTGTACCATGAAGTTACCGAGTCCTCAAACCTGATTTTGTTACACAATATGCCTTCTACCTCTTTATATCTTCCATATTCAGACAGGTAATCATATATCTCACCGTCCGGTGCAACAAAGGAAGAAATGCCGCTATTAGCAGCACGTGTAATAGTGATCCGATTCTCAACAGCCCTGAAAACCATCACTGCCAGATGCTGATCCAGTTCAGAACTATCATGAAACCAGGCATCATTGGTAATATTTAACAGAAAGTCAGCTCCATCTTTCCGAAATTTTCTCACAAAAGGCGCAATTGTATCTTCGTAACATATTATTACTCCAAACTTATAGTTTTTATCGTTCTCCTTTGAATCAAGTTCAAATATAGTTCTCCCGTCTCCTCCACTCAAACTTACACTATAAGGCACTATCTTGGCAAAGAAGGGGATCCAGTCTTCGAATGGAATGAATTCTCCAAAAGGGACGAGATGTATCTTGTCATAACGGTCCACAAATCTTCCTTCCCTGTCATAAAAGAAAGCCGTATTAAAATACAAGGCAGAGGACTCCTTTACATCAATTGCCGTACCTCCCAATATCAAATTAGCAGAGGTTGCATCCGTCAATATACGAACCGACTCTTTAGACAGTTTGTCAACCTTCCTGTTAAGAATTTCAGGATCAATATTAAGGATGCCGGGCACCATAGTCTCCGGCCAGACAATCATGTCAGCTTCCTCCCCAACAGCCTCTAATGATAAGTTTGTGTATTTCGTCAATATCTTCTCCTTCTGTTTATCATCGGCTTCAATCTTGACACCCTGTGGAATATTTCCCTGTACAACACAAACGTTGGGGCCGTCCTGCAAGACCCTATGGCCTCTTAAATCAAAATATCCATAGATTAAAACCAGAGACAACAAAAGTGATGGGATAGTTATGGTGAGCCAGAATGTTTTTCTCTTTTTATCAGAAGGAGCAACTGAATCTGCCACTGATGTGATATTACGTTTAAGCAATAATTGTTCTATCAAATCTGCAATAGCCGCATTAAATACAACAATCAGAAACGATATACCATAAACGCCCGTAATATCCGTAATCTGTATTAAAGGCAGATTCAAATATTGACTGTGACCTGCAAAAAACCATGGGAAACCGAAATATGGAAATGATCTCAGATACTCGAAAGTCACCCAGATAAACGGAGCAACAAAGACGTATGGCAGTCTTAACCTCCCGCGCAAATAATGTAGAACAATACCAAAGGCAAAGAAGTAAAGAGCTAAGAAAAGACTTAACAATAACCAGCCAATACCTGTAACAAACCAGAGCCATGACAGGTTGAAAACAAAAAACAGGAAACCAATTAAATACGAAAACAGCCTTACCCTGTAACCGGCCGAAATTATTATGAACCAGGGAACGAGGGCAATCCAGGCTAAGTAACTTATACCCGGATATGGAAATGAGAATGAGAGAAGAGTGATTGTAAGAAAAGAGAGGAGGAGGTTTAAATAAAAAGGTTTTTTATACAATATAATTTTCCCTAACTTTAGTCACTTCAAACTTTTTATGAACTTAACAATTTAATGCATAGGAATTTCAATGTTGATAACACTTCGACTTCGCTCAGTGTGACGTCATCCTGAGCATTTAGTGTCGCGTCATCCTGAGCGGAGTCGAAGGATAGTTTTTGTCGCGGTAGAAACCTAACTTGTTATTAAAACACATTTAAACCATCTATCAGCATTACTTCTACCATATCACCGGCGTTCAGCTTCTCAACTGACTCTCTGACAATAAGTAGACAATTAGCCTTTGTGGTTGAAAACAGATCTCCCGAACCGTGCCAGTCTACGAGAGAAACCTTCCACCCGGAACCTGCCTGACTTAATAATGCAGGCCGATATTCGCGGCGCTTTTTCCTGATCTTAATCTCCCTTTCCAGTTCCGCATGCATTATTGGATGTCCATAAGAGGTGAACCCCATCATCTTCTTGATACATGGTTTTACAAACAGTTCAAAGGTAACAAAGGTTGACACGGGATTACCGGGAAGTGCAAAAACCAGTTTATCACCCTTCTTGCCAAACACCGTAGGTTTGCCCGGCCTGAGGGCTACTTTCTCAAAGAATATCTTAACGCCAATATCCTGTAATACACCACCTACAAGATCAAACTCCCCCATCGATACTCCTCCGGACAATATCAATATATCCTTCCTCAAACCCCTTTTAATCAATTTCATTATCTCTTTCTCATTATCATTGACTCTGCCAAGGATCTCAACATCCGGGACAATCTGCCTGGCCTGCGCCGCCAGAGAATAACTGTTACTATTACGTATCTGCCAGGGTTTGGGCTTACGCGTAATCTCTACCAGTTCATCACCCGTAGATATAATGCCTATACTTGGAGTTGAATACGCTTTAACGTTACCGGCACCAACTGCGGCAAGGATGCCGGCCTCCTGTGCCCTTATCCTCGTTCCCTTGCGAAGGACCACGTTGCCAACACGAACATCCTCTCCCTTCCTGGCAATATTTGCACCCTTTTTTGTTCCTTTAAGAATACGCACCTTTCTGTCATTGTCTAACGGTTTTGTCTCCTCTACCTTTATAACCGCATCAGCACCTTTGGGAACTACGGAACCCGTCATGATCTTAGCCGACTGTCCCCTGCCGACTTTTTTCTTCGGGTTGTATCCGGCACGTATATTTTCTATGACTTCAAGATCCACCGGTGGATTTATATCACTCGCAATCACCGCGTAGCCATCCATTGCAGACCTGTTAAACGGAGGCATATTTAAATCTGACTTGATATCCTCCGCCAGACAAAGCCCGGCTGCATTCTCCAGCTTCACCTTTTTGGGTAACAGTCTTTTTCCATTCTTTAGAACGATCTGCAACGCTTTATCAACACTTATCATAATCTCTCCTTTGATCTTTATTAATCAATTATCGAATTCAATATCTATTAAGATTTGCAGTTTTTGTGCAATTCCCGCTTTTTAATGATGTACCGAGAGTTTTTCTAAAAAGAAATGCACTCATACCAATACTAATTCTTTAACGAAATGTTGTCAACGTAGATTTTGATGTTTAGAGGAAACAGAGGTGAATCCCAGCCCCCGTCCGAACCGGCTTGGCTGGGCAGGAGACGTGTCTTTTGGCGGGGGCGTGCTATTTTCTTTATCTCTCTACTTCCCGTAGTTTTTCAGTTCTTCAATTGCCTCAAATGTAATCTGTTCTTCCCCATGTGACAGGGCAAGAGACTTGAGTTCTTCAAATGTGGAAAACAGGTCGTAACTCATTGCAGAAATCTGTTCGAAGTCAAGGAGCCCCATCCCCCAGAGAAATGTAAAGCACCTTTTCCTGAGATTTGTGCTCAATTCCGGGTAGCACTCTTCTATCTCCTTTTCCCTGGCTTCCTGAGTATCGTAGGAAGGCTTGCCACTCTTTACAAGACGGCTGTCAATATACACGTTCCAGAGGTATTTGTATCTCCTGAATGCACCGGTACCTTCAGGGGGAACAAGGCTGTCTTTGTACTTAAACTTTCCGTCTAACTGGTCTGCCACATGCATGAGCTCATGCCTGACCCTGCCCTCGAGATTCTCTAATGAATCCACTATCTCCAACTCCAGTAATTTGTTATCTGAACCGAGATAGTTCATATCTATGGGAGTGTCGGGGGGATGTTTAATAGATATTTCTTCCAGTTTTTGATTTATACGCAGCTCCCCGGCAACGTCCTCTATCATCTTACATATCTGTTCGCTATTCTCAAAACCATCAACAATCTTAATCATCGATCTATGCCTTTCTATAAGTGTTGTCCGAACTTCACGTGGAATCAATATTGCTTCTTAAGTCACGGCAATACTATTAAAACAATCACTTAAGTTCAACTTTTTTCTCTACATAAAATTAAGTAGGACGCAGATTTGCGCAGATGCACACAGATAAAAAAGAATCCTTTACAGAGTAATAGTATAAATGATTGACTAATCAGTTATCAGGATGTAAATTTACATATTATGGTTCACCGCTCCCCGGACAAAAGACGCCGAGGACAAGAAGGCGCAAAGTTATTATCTTCTAGAAAGTAATTGATTAGAAGCTCTGAATAATTTTGTTGTTTTGTAGGGGCGTATTGCAATACGTTCCTACTCCTGTATCTTTTTCTTTTTTTCTAAGTTTTTTCTTTGCGTTCTCTGCGTCTCTGCGGTGAAAAAAATTTTAAAGAGTAACTGAAAATGGCTGATTTATTTGACGCAAGGGCAAAGGCTGCAAAGAAATCCCCGCTGGCCGATCGGATGAGGCCGCAGAACCTGGCTGAATTTGTCGGACAGGAACACCTTGTCGGGCCAGATAAAATCCTCAGGGGGTTTATGGAGAGGAAAGAGTTAGTATCAATGATTTTCTGGGGGCCTCCCGGTGTAGGAAAAACTACACTAGCCTTAATTGTCGCTAAGACAATTGGTGCTCACTTTGTCTCTTTCTCTGCCGTACTGTCAGGCGTCAAGGATATTCGTGCCGTCATCGAAGAGGCCAAACAGCAGCTTAAATATTATGGCAAAAGTACTATTCTTTTTGTCGATGAGATTCACAGATTCAATAAGTCCCAGCAGGATGCCTTTCTACATCACGTGGAAGACGGCACTATTACATTGATTGGAGCTACGACGGAGAACCCATCATTTGAAATCAATGCTCCCCTTCTCTCACGCTGTAAGGTGCTGGTACTTGAACAACTCTCTGCAGACAACATCAAAACCATAATAACCAATACCTTGTCAAATAAGGAACGTGGGCTTGGCAATCTAAAAATAGCGATCGACGATGACGCCTTCAATTTTATCGTAGAACTTTCTCACGGAGAGGCAAGGGTAGCCTTAAATACTCTTGAGTCGGCATTAATACTGATGAGTCCCGATAAGAAAGACAAGAGGAGAATTACTTTAAAGGTTGCCCAGGAAGCCATGCAGCGAAAAGCGCTTCTTTATGATAAAGGAGGGGATGAACATTACAACGTGATTTCCGCCTTTATCAAATCCATGCGGGGCAGTGACCCTGATGCAGCTGTATATTGGCTGGCACGTATGCTGGAGGCGGGAGAAGACCCTCTCTTTATTGCGCGGCGTATGGTTATTTTTGCCTCTGAGGATATTGGCAATGCCGATCCGTCGGCTGTTCAGGTGGCGGTGGCGGTAAAAGATGCATTCCATTTTGTCGGCATGCCGGAGGGGTGGATACCTCTCTCACAGGGCGTAACCTATCTTGCCTCTGCACCAAAGAGCAACGCTTCTTATAAGGCATATCTAAGTGCATTAGAGGATGTCAAAGAAAAAGGTGCTCTGGGAGTACCTCTTCATATCAGAAATGCACCAACTCCCCTGATGAAGGATCTCGGCTATGGAAAAGGATACAAATATCCGCACAATCATGGCGGCCATATAGAACAATCCTATTTACCAGAAGAGCTTCAGGGTAAAGAATACTATAAGCCGACAGAAAATGGTTTTGACAAGGAGATTAAAGAGCGGCTGGCATCTTACAAGGCAAGGCGAAAGAGGGCTAAGTAGTACTGCTTAAATCTTTTTTTTATAAGTAAAATTAAATAAAGGAACACCAATAATGACAAAGAATATGAAAAACATTAGTATCTCTGGTATCGTAATTCTAATAGTCTTCTCATCCGGATTATTAGTAAGCGCAGGACAGTCAGACATTCCGGAACCTGAAATGTTACAGGAATCTTACCTTTTCAACTTACCTGAGTGACTGTGGTTCAGACGCTTTTACTTCCCAAGCACTACTTGGGCATGCAAGTTTAACCCAGACAGCACAATATACACATAAAGAGATGCCAGCAAAACGTAGCACAATTAGAGGGATGGAAAAGTTATTATGGATATGACCGAAGAAGGTAAAATAATGGATATTAATAGTGTTTGTGGT
>CAJXKT010000019.1 GCA_913055705.1 uncultured bacterium | reverse complement strand
ACTAATACTATCACCATACAATTTTCTTGTCAAAGAAATTCAGATTTGATAAGATTTTACTACGAGAAATATTATAATTCCGGCTCGACCGATCATTTCAGGTAAAAATATAAAGGAGTATCTAATGGAATTTTATGAAGTAATAAGCAAAAGGAGAAGCATAAGGGCATATAAAAAAGATCCTGTGGAAGACAGCAAACTTAGTCGAATCCTGAATGCCGCACGGCTTGCACCAACTGCCGCAAACAGACAACCATACTCTCTTATCGTAGTTAAAGATGAAGAAACCAAACTAAAACTAAAAGATGCCTATTCACAGGAATGGTTTTTTACGGCTCCTGTAATTGTATGTGCGTGTGCATTGCCTGATGATGCATGGAAAAGAAATGATGGGAAGGGGTACGTTGATGTTGATGTGGCAATAGCAATGGATCATTTAATACTTGCTGCTTCTGCCGAAGGGCTTGGTACTTGCTGGATAGCAGCCTTTAAACCAGAAGTAGTAAGGGAAGTCTTAAACATACCTGACAATATGGAGCCCCTGGTTTTAACACCACTGGGCTACCCTGAGACCATTCCTGAGCCAACTTTTCGAAAACCACTTGAAGAAATGGTAAGAGAAATCACGTGAACGTACTACCATTGTCCACGCCTGATACAGTTCTACGCTTCAGCGGAAATATGTTATATTATCTGTCATTCCCGTGGTTTTGACCACATGGCAATCAAACAGGGAAATCTGGATTCCCTGTGAAAAGTCCTCGGCGTTGTTTGTCCGGGGAAGCAGGGCTATACCTCCCTGCCCGACAAATGGCAGGCGGGCCTTTCGGGAGGATTCCAGAATAGTTATTAACAATTTTCTTAAGGTATAAAAGATGACAACGATTGCAATCTCACGTTGTGATGATTATGAATTAGAAGAAGTCAGTGTCGCTACTAAAAGATGTTTGAGCCTGATTGGCAACATTGAAACCATTGTAAGGCCCGGAATGAAGGTGTTGTTGAAACTGAACCTTCTTTCCGCCTCGTTGGGGCCGGAAAGGGCGGTTAATACACACCCTGCTGTCATCAGGACGCTTGTTGACATATTCCAAAATGATTATGGGTGCGAGGTCTGCATTGGAGACTCTTGCGGTAGCCTCAGGACAGGTTCAACAGATAAGGGTTTCAGGGTTACACAAATAGACAAGATAGCAGAAGATACTGGAGCCATTATTGTAAACTTTGACAAGGATGAAGCGCTTGACATAACAAATAAAAATGCTGTGATTTTAAAAGATTTCAAAATTGCAAAGACGGTTAAGTCGGTAGATGTTGTAGTGAATGTCCCGAAGCTGAAAACACACGGACTGACAAGATACACAGGTGCGATTAAGAATATGTTTGGCTCCATCCCTGCAAATGGAAAGAAGAATGTACATCTGCTTGCGCCAAAAAACAGATCTATGGCCCAGGCATTGGTTGATGTCTTTGAGATGGTACAACCACAGATCACTGTAATGGATGCGGTTATAGGGATGGAGGGTAACGGTCCAAATGCCGGAGATCCTAGAAAGGTAGGGTTGATAATTGCAGGTACTGATGGTGTTGCGTTAGATGCAGTGGCCAGTACAATTATCGGCTTTGACCCCATGAAAGTACCTATAATCAGGTACGCCCATGAAAGAAAGCTGGGTACAGCAGATATGAATAAGATCGATGTTTCAGGTGAAGAAATCAGCAAGGTTTCAGTAGCCGATTTTAAAAAACCTTCCAGTTCTGCACAGGATTTTGCGTCTAACTATATACCGGACTTTTTTCTTGCAAAATTGTTTGACAATAGCTGTTCATCTGTATCTTCAATATATGAGCCGAATTGTACAAGATGTTATGAGTGTATCAGAAATTGTCCGGCTAAAGCGATGTCCGCTCCTGATGGCAGGGTGATTGTTGACGAGGACAAATGTATTGGATGCTTTTGTTGTGACGAGGTGTGCAATTACAAGGCGATTGTGATGAAGCGCACATTTCTTGGCAGGGCTTTCTTGAAAATGGCAGTGTTCCTTGGAGTAGAAAGATTGCAGTAGGAGTCAGTTATACTGTAGCCACCCGCTCAGGCAGGCGTTTAATGGCAAGAAACTATATAAGGTAAAAAGTAATTGCCATCATTTCTTTTCAACACCAATTATCATCGAATTAGACGATAACTGATTTTCCTCTTTAACTTTTTTGGCAACCTCTTCTCTATTTATAGTTATGTGCTTTGGAGCATCAATCCCCAGTTTGATTTGTTGATTATTTATATCTACAACAGTTACTTTTATGTTATCCTCAATTATGATGCTTTCGCCTAACCTTCTTGTTAATATAAGCATTTTTCATATTCCTCATTAAAATTTTACACGAATATTGAACAATGCCTGGCCGGCACCACTCAATGCTGTAGATTATAAATAATATATCTTAAGTCAAGATGATTTACGTAGTAAGAGCGTATCCGCCAATAATTGATTATAATTTTGCTCCTGTCTTGTATATGGTGTTCAGTATGTTTAGAGCGAGTTCTGTAGCCTGTGGCTTTGAAAGAGCTAAGGTATAAGCATCTTCAGTTCTTTCACCCTCTACGACAATCTCAATTCTGCCGGCCGTTGCAACTACAATAATTTTCATATTATCTTCCATATTGCCTGCCACCCTTTCTTTAATTTGTTTAGTCTAATCACATATAAATGGTATTTCAAGGATTTAATATGATAAAGGGTGGAGTACCTTGGGGTTCAGGGTTCGACATGGCAGTTTGTAATTGACAGGATTTGCACCTTTTTGATATAAGACAACTATTAAATTTTCTAAAAAAATAACAGGGAACAAGGTATGGCAAAGATAGAAGAAACCACTGCAAGAGAAATACTCGACTCTAGAGGTAATCCGACAGTTGAAGTAGACATAATACTTGATGATGGCACAATAGGGCGGGCGGCAGTCCCGTCAGGCGCATCTACAGGCCGTCATGAAGCTTGTGAGCTGAGAGATGGTAATCCAAAGCGATACCTTGGAAAGGGCGTTACCAGGGCCGTTAACAACGTAACAGAAACAATAGGACCAAAGATAAAGGGCTTAGATCCTTCCGAACAGGAAAATATAGATAAACTTATGATAGAACTCGATGGTACAGAGAATAAAAGCAACCTGGGAGCTAATGCCATTCTGGGTGTATCAATTGCTATAGCAAGAGCGGCTGCAAGTGCATCAAACAAACCGGTATATAAATATCTTGGAAATGATGATGCTCATATCATACCCGTACCCATGATGAATATAATTAATGGTGGTGAGCATGCCGATAACAATCTAGATATTCAGGAATTTATGATTATGCCGGTTGGGGCTGATAGTTTCAGGGAGGCTTTAAGGATGGGTGCAGAAGTCTTTCATTGTTTAAAGAAGATCCTTAATGCCAAAGGATATAACACAAATGTAGGTGATGAAGGTGGCTTTGCCCCTGAGTTAAAGTGTAATGAGGAGGCCCTGGAGACTATAGTGGAAGCCATAAATAAGGCCGGTTACGAGCCGGGCAGGGATGTGTTACTGGCGCTGGACACAGCTGCAAATGAAGTCTATAAAGATGGGAAATACGTTTTAAAGGCGGAAGAAGATCCGGAGAAATCTATTGAAGGTATGATCTCATTTTATGAAGGACTGATCTCTAACTATCCTATTTTTTCGATAGAAGACGGTCTGGCAGAGGATGATTGGGATGGCTGGAAAGCGTTAACGGAAAAACTTGGCAACAGGGTACAACTCGTCGGAGATGATCTATTTGTCACAAATATAAATAGGTTTAAGAAAGGTATTGATCTGGGTATAGCCAATTCAATATTGATCAAGCTTAATCAGATAGGTACAATTACAGAAACCATACAAACAATAGAAATGGCTAAATCAAAGGGCTACACTACCGTCATATCACACCGCTCCGGAGAAACGGAAGATACTATCATTTCTGATTTTGCAGTAGCAACTAATGCAGGGCAAATCAAAACAGGCTCACTTTCCAGAACAGACCGTATATGCAAATACAACCAGCTGTTAAGGATTGAGGAAGAACTCGGTAATGATGCTGTTTATGGTAAAGTGAAGATAAAGTAGTTTGATGCTGAATGCAGAAGATTATCTGGAACCGAGTATCATTTCCAATTTTTATTATTATGAATAATAAAACATGTTAAGACGTTTCCTTTTTACTTTTTCTATAGTAGCTTCGATAATAATTATTTTTTCTGTTATCGTTACACAAAAAAGGGAAGAAAGGAGAGCTTTTGAGGCAAATCAAAAGGAGCTTACTGAAAAAGTCGTTTCTTTAAGGAAAATGAACGAAAGTCTCAAAAAAGAAAATAAAGCTCTTGTTGATGATCCGATACAAATCGAGAGAGAAGCCAGGGACAACTATGGATATACCAGAGAGGGTGAAGTTGCATACAAAAAATACAAATTTAATATTTCAGAACCTGAGAGTGACAAGGCAGAGAAACCAACTGGGTCTGGCGGATTGGAGTCATTCTTGTTTGATGGCCCATTCCCCTGGCAGGTGCCTTTGGGCCTGGTACTGATAGCCACACTGTTTTTATTGCTTTCTTATAAATATGAACGTTAAAGATTATATAGATAAAATTGTGAAAGACGCTAAAAAAGCATCACGCCTGATGGCTGTTGCCGATACGTCAGTAAAGAATGCTGCACTGGAGCAGATGGCGCTCAATCTCGTAAACAGCAAAGAAATACTGATAGCAGAAAATGTGAAAGACTTAAATGCCGCGCAGGAGGCCGGCATGTCTTCTGCCATGATCGACAGATTAAGGCTGACTGATTCACGCATAGAAGATATGGCAAAAGGCATAAGAGAGGTGGTAAATCTTGGCGATCCTGTTGGTGAGGTAATGGAAGAGACTGTACGTCCAAATGGCATGGAAATTCAAAAGGTGAGAGTTCCGATAGGCGTGATAATCATTATTTATGAGTCCAGGCCAAATGTCACGGCAGACGCTGCATCTCTCTGCTTGAAGACAGGCAATGCCACAATACTCCGAGGTGGTAAGGAATCAATACATTCTAATATAGCTATCTACAGACAAATAAGCTCGGCACTTGAAAATACAGGTTTGGATAAAAATGCCATTCAGGTTGTTGAAACTACTGACCGGCAGGCAGTTGACTATCTTCTCAAGGCAGATGAATATGTAGACCTGGTAATTCCCAGGGGCGGAGAGAGTTTGATACGAAATGTCGTTGAAAATTCCACTATCCCGGTCATAAAACATTATAAGGGTGTCTGTCATGTTTATGTGGACGAATTTGCAAACCCGGACATGGCTAGAGGAGTGTGTCTGAATGCAAAGCTTCAGAGGCCGGGTACATGCAATGCTATGGAGACTATGCTTGTACATGAGAATATAGCAAAAACATTCCTCCCTGATGTTTTCAAGGGTATGTCAGATACTGGAGTTGAATTGCGGGGGTGTGAAAAAAGTTGCAAGATTTTGCCTGAAATAAAACAGGCTACTGAGGAAGATTGGTCAATCGAATATCTAGAGAAGACTCTTTCAGTTAAGATTGTCGCATCTATTGATGATGCTATCGGGCATATTACGGCCTATGGTTCTTCACATTCTGATGCCATAATAACTGAAGACAAATCCAATGCGAATAAATTTACAGAGGAGGTTGATTCTGCTGCGGTATACGTAAATGCTTCCACGCGTTTCACAGATGGTTTTGAGTTTGGAATGGGCGCAGAGATTGGCATCAGTACAGACAAACTTCACGCCCGTGGCCCAATGGGCCTGAATGAACTCACATCATATAAATACATCATTCATGGTACGGGACAAATCCGCAGGTGAAACCTGTTAAACGAAATACTATCTTGAGTCAAGAATCCCCGCCTACCGGACGGGCAGGCATCATCCGGTATCTAGCTTATTGCCTCACACTTTTCAGGCTGATGCCCAATACTGTTTGACGCATTTCTTTAGAAAGCTTCCTGCTTCTACTATTGGTATTGTCTTTGGAGTACTAGGTACTGTACCCTGAGCATCATGTACTATCCTTAAAACACCTGGTACTGTTCTTCTGACGATTGGTGCTGTTTTCTGGACACTTGGTTCCGATCCTTGTGACAGTCTCTCTATTACACTCTCTACTTTCTTAAGTTCATTTACACTTGTTCTTCGAACCTTTAAGGTGTTTTTTGCTTTATAAACTCCATTGTTTGAACTCTTTTTTGAAGATTTCTTTTGTGCTGCTACTTTGGTTGTTACTTTTTTACTAGTCGTTTTTTTAGAGGCCTTCTTTACATTCTGCTGTCTTTTCTTGGATGTTGTTTTCTTTACAGAAGGTTTTTGTTTTGAAGATTTTCTTTTTGGAGAACTTCCAGAGCTTTTAACTGTTTTTTTTGTTTTGGCATTTACCATAAATCTCTCCTTAATGAAAAGTTCAGTAGATTTATCAATCGAGTCAGGCAGCATCACGGGAATAATTATTGGTGTCGAGTGATAAATCTAGGGTTATATGTTGGTTAGATATGCTAGTTATTAGCTATGATCTGTATGAATAAGTATGTGGCAATTCTGAGAAAAATTGCCTGCTGAAGGTAAGACTTCATGGGTGAATACGTCTTAAACCCTAGTAGTGTAACGAATTATTCGTTCATGTCAATAAAAATATGGGTAAAATAGACTTTAAATATCTTTAGGACTTTTAATGTCTAATCCTTCATCATTGCCACGTATATAAAAATGTATGGCAATGAACAATATGGCAAAAGAGCAATAGCCAATAGAGAAATCACTTGCAACTCCATATCCAAATACACTGACTACACCATTTGGCGTAAGCTCATACGCATGGATAATGCCTACATAAGAAAGTAACGCTGCTCCCAGAGACCACATACATGCTGTTATAAATTTCTTCTCAATCAAGAATACAGAGATAGAAGCAAGTATCATAGACGTAAAAATGAATCCTCTCTCCAGCGATATCATTCCGTGAATGGCCAGATTGTTAGCGAACGCTTCCTTGCCGATTATAAATAGAGTAGTGCCTGCTGATCTGAGAGTGCTTTCAACCATTAATAGACCCCATGCTGCAATTGCAGGGAAGAGGCCTGTGGCAACTGCCATGGCGTGATGTTTTGGTGTCTCCTGGAATGCCTGAGCAACTATTACAATTCCGATCCACAACAATATTCCTATTCCGGCTTCAAGAGGTACCACTTTAAGGATAATGGTGACAAATCCACTTAAACAGATGATGGCTACAAAGATGCCGTTTAAGATTGAATATCCGGTTCTGGCGCCAATAGCCTTCCAGCCCGGATGGCCTATATAAATAGTAGTAGGAAAACAACTGCCAAATAAAGAGGCCACAACTGAACCGATTCCGTTAGTTAGTAGTGATGAAGGTGTATTGTACTTGTCTCCGGCGGCCTCGGCACTCTCAAGATTTTGCAGTGAACCCACGACGTTAAATACGCCCATCGGAATAATGATTGAAATATATTGAAGCATATATTTACTTTGAATTATGTCAATCATGCTACCGGCACAAAAATGCGGTGGAGAAAAGTGAACAAATCCATCCTTACTAACAATACTTTCACTACCCATATAACCTAACATCCAGGCCAATCCTGTACCAACTCCAATGGCAATCAGACCTCCCGGCAGTCCCAGAGGAAATCTTACTTTTGAAAAATACTGGACAAGTATAAACGCAAGCGGAAATAAAGCTATTATTGGTTTTTCAAATATCCTGAATGCGAAATCCATAGAGATAAACGTAATGGCAATGCCTGCAAGGGTGGAGAGTAAGGCTGCCCGTGGAGTAATACGTCTCAGATATCCCCCGATTAATGCTCCCAGCATCTCTATCACTCCACTGAGGAAACAGGCAACCATGCCAATCTTCCACACCAGGTATGGGTCACCCGTATCCTTATATACCGGAGCCATTATAAAAAAGATAAAGGCAAAAAGACTAACCGTATTTATTCCATAAGGTAAAGCTGTTACGTCATTCCTTTTTGTTTTTATTGCCAGCTTTCTGGCCTGCCACGAATAGAAAAGGTTTCCCATGAGTATTGAAATAGCAGCTCCGGGAAGTATCATACCGAAGACAAGTTCGTCAGGCATACCACACAGCATCTTACAAAAACTCACGATGAGTATTAGCTGTACAAGATTATCAATGGCAAGGCCAAAGAATCCGTCTATATCTTTCTTGACAAATAGTGGATAATTCATTTTTAAACTTGCTTTATATTGTAAGTGTTTGTTATAGTTTATCTTTAAAGACTTCAAAGGGACTAAATAATGATTAAAAAGAAACAGCTTATAGAAAATCTATATAATGCTCTTGATAGTGAAGAAGAAGCAAACAATCAATTCTATGACTATACTATTAAGTCACTTAAATATTACAAGTGGTTAAGTGAAGACAAGAAAGAAAAGGTGCAGAACATAATATCAAACTTAAGGGATGATACTCAAAGGCACAAGAATGTGTTAGGAAAATTGATACAAGATGTAAAAGAAAGTGAGAAAGATGTATTCTAGGGAAGCCCTTACTGAAATATTTCAAAGAATTCTGAAGTTTGAAGAAGACGCTAAAGCATTATATGACGATTGCATAGAGGAACTTGATGATGAGAACACTATCAGTATTCTGCGATCAATCAGTAATGAAGAAAAAGGCCATATAGAGCTTGCAAAACGCCTTATGGAACTAATCCAGGAATAACTGCTTACTTGGATTTTTCAATATACCTCATTCTTAAATCATAGAGAGCTGTATCTAACAGCTTTGCCTCATCTTCGGTAAGGTTTCCCTTTGTCTTTTCTCTAATTATCTCCAGTGTGTCAATTGTAAACTTTGCCTGGTCCAGATTCGGTTCACTCTTTTCACTGAATGGATTTTCAACTTCTCCTAAACTGATTAATGCCTGCGTTACAAGGCTTGACATAAACAGGGAAAAGCTTGCTTCCGGAATTCTGGGTTTGTCTTTTTGTGCAGATTCACTTTTCCCATCCACTTCTTTTCCTGAATCAGAACCTGACTGCTTTAATTCCTCGTTGTCATCCATTTTCAAAGCCTCCATTAAGAGATATCGGTTATTGCAATAACACGTTAACTATTAACATCCAGTGTCGCCTTAATAAATTCTTTAAACAAAGGATGTGGATTAGTTGGTTTAGACTTGAACTCGGGATGAAATTGTACTGCTATAAACCATGGATGGTCTTTCAGTTCGACTATTTCTACTAACTCATTGTCCATAGTAAAACCACTGCAAATCATTCCTTTCGGTGCAAAAATATCTCTGTATTTGTTATTGAATTCATATCTGTGCCTGTGTCGTTCAGAAATAATCTCCTGGCCATAACTTTTGTGGGCAATAGTGTTTGGCTCAAGCCTGCACTGTTGCGCTCCTAATCTCATAGTACCGCCCATTTTCTCGATATCCTTCTGTTCTTCTAACAGGCATATAACCGGATCCGGTGTGTTAGAGTCGAACTCAGTACTGTTTGCTTCTGCTAGGTTACACACGTTTCGTGCGAACTCTATAGTAGCGCAATGCAAACCTAAACACAGTCCAAGATATGGAATTTTGTTTTCTCTGGCATATCTTACAGCCTCTATCTTCCCCTCGATTCCCCTTTCCCCGAATCCACCCGGTATTAAGATTCCATTGCATCCCTGGAGAAGTTGTTCTGCACCTTCCTTCTCAATATCCTCAGACTCAATCCTTCTCTCCTTTACCTTGGTTGCATTACCGATGCCTCCGTGTGTTAATGCCTCATAAATTGATTCATATGCAGATTGGTGTCCGATATACTTGCCAACAATAGCTATTTCGGTAACCTTCTGTGGATTCTTCAGGACTTCCATCATATTGAGCCATTTGTCAAGGGTACTTCCATTTGAATTTAATTGAAGCTTTTTTAAGATTATTTTGTCAAGTCCCTCTCTGACGAGTAGTAAAGGTATTTCATAGAGGTAGGGTTTTACGTCCACTTCCTCTATTATAGATTCTTTGTCCACGTTACAGAACAGAGAAAGCTTCTCCTTTATTTCATCAGAAAGTGTTTTTTCCGTTCTACATATCAGTATGTCTGGTTCAATTCCCGCCTGTCGCAACATACCAACACTATGCTGTGTAGGTTTTGTTTTTATCTCATCTGCTGCCCTGAGATAAGGTATAAGTGTCAGGTGTATATACAGCACGTTTTCTCTGCCTATTTCCCTGCCAAATTGTCTAATGGCCTCTACAAACGGCTGGCTCTCAATATCTCCAACGATTCCACCTATTTCGGAGATCACTATATCTGTCTCCGCAGTTGCCAGCTTACGGATGCAATCCTTTATCTCATTCGTTATGTGAGGTATTACCTGGATGGTCTTTCCCAGATATTCTCCCTTGCGCTCTTTTGTTATTACAGAGTAATAAATTGAACCTGTAGTACAATTACAATCCCTATTCGTAACTGTATTTGTAAACCTTTCATAATGTCCCAGGTCGAGATCTGTCTCGGCACCATCTTCAGTAACATAAATTTCTCCATGTTCAAACGGGGCCATCGTACCTGGATCAACATTCACGTAAGGGTCAAATTTCTGTAAGCTGATTTTGTGGCCATGGCTCTCTAAAAGCATTCCAATCGATGCTGCATTCAAGCCTTTCCCCAGGGAAGAAACTACGCCACCTGTAACAAATATATGCTTTGTCATATTCGGTATTTACCTAAGAATCGCTCAAAATCTTCAGGTGTGTCCACCCCCTCACACATGTAAGGAGTGACAATAACCTTGATTTTGTATCCATTTGAAAGAACTCTAAGTTGCTCCAGCTTTTCTATCTCTTCTATATCTGGTATTGCAAGGCTGGAAAATCTCAGCAAGAAGTCCTTACGGTACATATATATACCAAGATGTTTTAAAAAAAGAAATGATGTATTGCTTCCGGTATTAACTGTATCTGAAGTACTCTCTAACTTGGAAAATTTAGGATTACTATTTTCATCTCTGATATACGGAATAGTTGCCCTGGAAAAGTACATGGCATAACTATCTTTATCTATAACAACCTTTACGGCATTTGGATCAGTGAATTCTTCCATAGACCTTATTTCGTTTGCAAATGTACAAACCACCGCTTCCTTTTCATCATACATGGATTCAATCAGATCGTCTATCATCCTTCCTTTGACGTCTGGTTCGTCTCCCTGAATATTCACAACGAAATCTGCCTCCAGATTTGATGCTACTTCAGCGATCCTGTCCGTGCCTGATTTGTGATTCGTAGATGTCATTTTAACACATCCACCAAATCTCTTTACCGCTTCGGCAATGCGTTCATCATCTGTAGCGACAATAACCTCGTGAATATTTTTCGCATTCATTACATTTTCATATACATGTTCGATAAGATATTTTCCCGTATGTTCTCTCGCTTCATTTTTAATTAATTTACCGGGAAGCCTGGTTGATGCATATCTTGCAGGGATAATGGCTACGGTCTTTGGCATACTTTTTCTTTATCTAATCTAATAGTATTTTACAGAAGTCGTATTATAACCGTAAAGGGCACACAGTCAACTAAGTAAATACATTAGTCATTACAAATAAAAGGCTTAGCTTGAGTTTGGGCAAGCCACAAAACCACTCTTTTGCTCGATTGTAGTCAAATTGTAGTCAGATTCTAAGATTTCTACTCCATCTCGCAAGCTATCAGGGCAATGGTTACACATAATGACTATGACTAAGACGTCTTTAGCTCCGTAGCAGCAAGAGAGTGCATTCCCCCGTCTATACCCTTTAAGCAAAAGTCGATCGCCTTTGTCCCTAATGGCACATTGATTGATTTTAGCAAAGCCATTTTAACCTCCTGTAAAAAAACAATTGTAGGTCTATTTCGCTTTCTCAATAAAGCTCTTGAATGCTTCTTCAATGATCTTTTCGTGCTGCTCCGGTGTTTCCGCCCTACCGTATTTCTTTATGATATTGTCCCATTCCGGAGTTCCATGGTATTGATGACATCCCATGCACAACCCCTCTCTCTCCACAATATTCCTTTCTTTCTCATTTAACGGCCTGTCTTCAGGCAGAGGCATATTCTGGATCTGTTTGCCGCTCCGCGTGACCAACTGGTCAAGGGCAAAGGGGAAGTCAGTAATCTTCGGAACCTGCCACTTACCTGTCTTCGCTCCGGGAATATCTCCATATACACCTTTTGACAAATCCTGAAATAGAGGACTATCTCCCAGTATTTTTTCGGCACTCCTTGAATTAGCGGTGCCGTATCCTATAGCCTTAGGGTTAGTATGGCAATCCTCACATGTTCTAGACACCAATGAAATTGAATGAGGCTGCAGAGGAGCAAGTGTTGGAGAATTATGACCGGTTGAAGTAGTATATGTTTTATTAAGCGCCTTAATCTCTCCCTTTTCATCAATAAATGTGTAGAATACCTGACACCCCGGTGCAAGCGGTGACACCTTCTCTCTTAAATTCATTCCTAGAATCGGACTTTCCCACCTTAGAAAGGAACGATTTTCCAGTACCAGGTTACCGTCTTTTTTTGTCACAGTCTGCCTTCCGGTTACAGGATCAACCTTTTTTGAAGTAGTGATCCAGTCTGTACCCTCTGCTCTTCTATCATATTCCATATGGCATCCAAAACACTGTGGAGCCCATGTAGCATGGCAGGCATAGCATTCCATCTTCTCCATATGTTTGTGGATAGTCGACATAGCGACCTTGCCCTGTTTGGTCTTGTAGGTATCTGTTTCATTAATTTTTTTCAACAGAGGTATTTCATGCTTTTTTCCAGTAAATCTGCTGTAAACATATGACGTGTCACCCTCTCTTCTCCAGTTTTCTTTTACGTTTCCTCTTGAAGTAAGCAGATACTCCATACTGTTTTTTTTATATGTCCCCCTGACACCATCCAGAGTTACCGGTGTTCCATGCCCTACGGACAGCTCCCACGGATACTTTTCGGGAGTCCCATGGCAATCATAGCAACTGATCTCCACCTGGTATAGTGTTGCCGGATAGATATTACCGTCACCATGCACATCAATTGATGTGTGACAGTCAACGCACTGCATGCCTCTTTCGAAATGTACGTCTTTTCGCACATGCATATACTCTTTCGTGAAGAGAGGTCGCTGTGCCTGCGCATTTTCATCAAAAGGAGCGGCATGAGCATCCTTTATATAATCGAACTCAAACATCCCCACAAAAGTCGTACCTATCCTCTTTCCCCTCGTGTGACAGTGAGTACACTGAGCTGCCGGAATTGCTGTAGTAATGCGATGCTCTAACGGATGAGAACGTTCAGATGTATTTTTTATTTGAGGATCACCTCCTTCATACTTCCCATCGTTGCCATAGAGCATGTGACAGGCAGCACAACCTGATGCCCTGAGATCACCTCTTTTACCTCTTCCTTCTCCCCAGACATGACAACGTCCGCACTGTTTCCTATAAGTATCTGAGAAACCGGCTTTTTCTTCCGATCCGAACACACTTACACCCTTCTTGAAGTCCGGTATCTCCTCCACACTATCAAGCCTTCTCAGATATCCTAACTTGATGGCTTTCTCTGTCCACTCCTTGAATTTATCTGTGCCTACATCTGGAACCTGGCCATCAGTGTCAACCATATCAAAGTTGCCATAGGGAAATGTGCCCTTCGAAACTACACCATTTGATGAGAGGTTTTTATTTACGATACCCGTCTGAAGTGAATGTAGTGACTTGGATAAACGGGTAGTATAATTTCTGCCAAGGGTTCCTGACGGATCCAGCGTGGCAGTCAGCCCGGACATTATCTCTCCACCAACAGGTGTTTCAAGTGGTTTCCCCATTAAGGTCGTAATACTCCCTTTGCCATCGTGACACTTTGCACAGCCTTTTCCTTCGTGAAGTACCCACATACTGGACGGATTAGGTATGAGCCCCTTGTGGGACTCTTCTTTATTTTCGGATGATGGAACGCCCTCGTGACAGATGGCACACTCATAACCTCTACCCTTTCCATATTTTCGTTCGGCAAACAGCAGGAGATACGGTTGCATTCTATCATTAATAACCTCAATACCTTCATGGCATGACATACAACCCTTATCTTCTCCTTCTACATTTAAGATGCTTTTGTCACTGACACTTCTGCTGATATCTGGATCAGGCGTTGTGTTTTTAGTGCTGGAAGCTCGCATGCTTCCGGATTCAGGTACGGACTTGCATGCACCAATCATTCCCAAAAAAACCATCAAGATTACTATGCTAAATAATTTTGTGTTGTTCATGGATCCCCTTAATTTTATGATTATTAAGTGTTGGTAGAAATTTGGCACTATTATACAGAGATTCCATAAATATTTCATCAAATGTTATTGACGACAAGTGTTTATAACATCTATAGTTGTCGCTAGACAGAGATCCCGCCTTTCATCCATCATCCAATTAAATTGATACGCAATCACTTAAAAAACAAGTATTCTGTCCAAAATAACAACAGGGATTGCCTAAACACCCTATACTCATTTATTGATCCGTTTGATTAATATACATTAATGACGATGGTTTACAGTTTTGGGGGGTGGGGTGGGATAGAAGCGGTTTCAGGAATTTAGAATAGTTTAGTATGGTTTGACATACTAATTGAAAGCAACACCGAAAAGTATGCTCCTGGCTACCCTTTAAATTTACTGGTTGCGATTTCACAATGGGGAGTCTTAATAACTCGTTTTTAAAAGCCCTTTTATAGTGTTCAGACTGTGAATAGCATATAATATATACATCGGGTCAGGCGCCAGGCACATACCCCCCCCTTGCACATATACAAATTTTTGACTCTATATACCTAAGAATTTTGGGTCTGATAACGGCGATTATGTTGTTACGTTCAGAGCGTAAACCATTGCACTCCAACACCCCTCAAATCTGGTGCGATAACACCATGAAATCTGCTATAAAAACGTCTATTCCTCTCCATTATCACCTGCTATATCCTCTGGATTCCCCATTCCCGAACCACCCAACAGCTTGTCTAACCGGGCCTCAGCTTCAATAATTGCCTGATCTTGTTCCTTAATGCTGTCATCTATTGCACCAATAGAGACGTTCTCTGTGGACTTGTCAGAAACAGCCTGTACTTATCTATCTGTGTACCTGCAACTATGTTCAGGGGGACGAGGTCCTTTTTGTTGAACGTATCAACTGTGAGAATATTATCTATTCTCTCCTTCGCCTTGGTAGCGATATGCTTCGACATCATTGCAGAGAGACCGTCTGAGGTATCAACCAGAGGTAATAGTTCTTCATAATGTTTCTTTATATAGCTGCTTACTGCTTGATCGGACACGTTGCACGCCCTGGCAATGTCGCTTTGGCGGTATCGCTTTGTGATAAAACTGGCAATAAGCGGAACGCTAAGTTTTACTTTTGTTTCACTCAACTTCTCAAGTGATTCTATCATGTTTATTGTCTCCTTTTTACTGTAGTCAAATTGTAGTCAAAACGTAGTCAACTCCATCGTAATCAGCAGGACTCCATGGGAGTCACCAGAATTAGAAAAGAGTTGTATCCTATTGTTAAATAAATGATAGCGACATAACAGACACGCAGTCAGGCAATTGTGATTAATTAGAAAAAATGCTTCTTATTGATTTATTGTCAAGTATGATTTTTTAAGTTAATTGCCTATAGCGCTTGTGACCAGCCTGTTTTTTTATTTTGATAATTACCTGTTAATAGATTAGGATACAAGCCTTAAATGCATAAATTCAGATTATATACAACGAACAGCAGTTCAAGTAAAATCTGGCATTTAAGAGCATAATTTCAATAGCTTATAGAATATGGGTTTATAAATGTCTAAGTTTTATCCAATATATTTAGATGTTAAAGATAAGAAATGCATTATTGTCGGAGGTGGGAAAGTGGCATACCGGAAGGTATGCAGCTTGAAAGAGGCGGGCGCTGAAGTAGTTGTGGTCAGCCCTGAAACCTGCCCTGAAATTGCGGGCAAGAAAGGCATTGCTATAATAAAAAAGAATTATGATGAGAGTGTTTTAGATGGTGCCTTACTTGTTATTGCCGCAACGGATAACGAGGAGGTTAACAAAAAGGCGGTGGCAGATGCAAGGAAAAGGAACATAATTGTAAACGTGGTTGACCATCCGGAACTTTGTTCCTTTATTGTTCCGTCAACAATAAATAGAGGTGACCTTTGTATAAGTATTTCAACCGGGGGTGCAAGTCCTGCCGTTGCCAAAAGCGTTAGAGAGGAACTAGAGGTTGTCTTTGGTCCGGAATATGAAGAGTACCTGAATCTGCTGACTAAAATGCGCAGTATTGCAATGTCGGATATCAAGGACAGTGATAAACGCAGAAAGGTACTCCAGCGACTGGCAGAAAAAGATATTTTGGATATTGTAAAGAATAAAGGCGTCGCGGAGGCAGAGGCAAGAATAAGGGAGACTATGTTTGAGTGAGGTTGAATTACCTCTCCAGGGCTTTTTCTGCTTGAAACATTTCTCCTTCAGTGATAACATGAAACCCAACTAATTTCATAATTTTTTTTAACAAAACATACTATTTATTATAGTCTTAAGGAGTAATTTATGTCTGAAAATACGGATGCCGGAAAAATTGACTTAAATGAATTGAAATCCGGTGGATTTATAAAACAGAACCAGAAAGACCTTTTTACGGTTCGTTTAAGGGTGCCGGGAGGGAGACTTGACGTCGATAAGATGGCCAAGATTGCGGCAGTCGCTAAAAAATATAGCAAAATGGGTTATTGCCACCTTAGTTTCAGACAATCAGTTGAGATTATTGGTGTACACATAGATGATTTTGATGCAGCGGTAAAAGAATTGGCAGAGTTCGGGCAGCCGATAGCATCCTGTGGTCCCAGAATCCGTGTTCCGACAGCTTGTGGCGGCAATGAATATAATCCTAATGGGATTATGGATGCTCAGAAAAAGGCGATGGAAGTAGACAAAGAGCTTTTTGGTACAACCTGTCATCATAAATTCAAGATTTCATTTTCTGCCTGTCCAATAGACTGCGCAAGGACAAGGGGAATGGATCTAGGGTTTCAAGGCGTTGTAGATCCACATTGGAAGGACGACCCGTGTACCGGTTGTACTCTGTGTGAAAAGGCGTGTCTGGAAGGGGCTATAGTTGCGGCAGAAGATGGGAAGCCTATTTTTTATAGAGAAAAATGTGTGTATTGTGGAGACTGTATAAAGGCATGCCCTACTGATGCGTGGACCCCAAAGCGAAAAGGCTGGGCTGTCCGCGCAGGTGGAAAACATGGAAGGCATCCAAGGACGGCAGATAATATTATGCTGTTTCTGCTGGATGAAAAGGTGCTGGACTTTATTAGCAAGACCGTCGAATGGTATAATGCAAATGGTACGAGAGGAGAGAGGATCGGGACTACTTTTGACCGTGTCGGAGTGGAAAAATACAAAGAAGAAGTTGCGCGTCCTTTTATTGAAAGTTAGATGGAAGAGAAAAAATTTATACTTTTTCTGCATAGCGGTGCTTATGATAAATTATATCAGGCAGTGATGCTGGCTGTTACAGCGGCATCTATGGGGAATAAAGTTTATATCTTTTTATTCTTCTGGGCTTTAAAAAAGTTTGCAAATGATACGATAGATGTTATTGAGTCTCCTGCCGGGATTTCGGACGAAGACAAACGAATATTGGAAGCTGTACCACAGGGGCAATCAAATATGCTGAAGGAATTATTAAATGAAGTGAGCAAGATGGGGAATCTGGAGATCTATGCATGCAGCGGTGCTGTAAAGTTAATGGAGCTGGATGAAGAACTGGTAAAAAGTAAGGTCGATGATATTATAGGCTTGCCCACAATGTTGAAGATGGCTGAAGGCGCTGAAACTCAGTTATTTATTTAAGAATAATCATTGGCAGTAAATTAGTTTAAAGAAAATTGTGATTCACATTAATCAGCATTTAGTTAACAGGATGTTAAAAGAGGCGAAGACTGCCTACCCTCATGAATGCTGTGGTTTGCTTGTAGGTGATAGTAATGATTCCGGGAAAGTAGTACGTGAGGTTTATCCGGTTGAAAATAAAAATAAGGTAAGGGCTGCCGACCGGTATGAAATAGACCCGAAAGAGTTTGACAGGATAGAACAGGCAGCAACAAAAAAAGGGTGGAATATAACAGGTATTTATCATTCGCACCCTGACCATCCGGCGGAACCTTCAGCATTTGATAAAGAATGTGCAAATGTATGGACAGAGTATTCGTACATAATCATCTCCGTTAAAGATGGTGTTGATGATGACCTGAGATGTTGGCATTTTGATGCCGAAAAGCAGGATGTTGAGGAAGAAGAAGTAAAAATAAATAGACGCAACTTTATAATAGGCTTGTCGCTCATAGGGTTCAGCTTTAGTGTTTATCTTATCATCCCGGTAATATTTTGCCTTAATATATCTATGAAGGCAAAGTCTGGTTCAGCTGCTGTAAGCTATATACTTAGTTGGGTGGTTCTGGGTATAGGTATTTGTTTTGCAGGTAAGGAAGGTTATGAGTTTTTTAAGGAAATAATTTTAAAGGGGTTTTTTAGAAAGATAATAGGTAAGAAGAAAGATGGGTGAAAATGTGGCAGATGAAGAAATTGATTTGAGGGGCGTCCTTTGTCCTATTAATTTTGTAAAGACAAAATTAAAACTGGAGATGATGGAGAGTGGACAGGTTTTAGAAGTGACCCTCGATGATGGAGAACCGATGAGAAGTGTTCCCAGGAGTATTAAAGAGGAAGGGCATAAAGTTATAAAGGTTGAACAGTTTGATGATGGGTACAAAATACTTGTGAAAAAGGCTGACAGTTAACTTAAAGCCACTAGTCTTCTGTATGGCATAATAAATATTTCACCTGATTCATTTTTTGGTTTTAAGAGAGAAAGGCGCTTAAGCATAAGCGCCTTTTTTTATGCCTTGATTTATATAATAATTAAGAATAGAATTTAAAATTAGACTTTGTGGCAACTTATTTTCAATTGTAAATTAAAAAGACATGTTCAATATGAGTAATAACGATTTGTTTCTCAGGAATGGTTCTAAAATTGCAATAATTGGAGGGGGGCCTGCAGGCAGTTTCTTTGCGTATTTTGCATCACGGTATGCGGCAGAAATGGGCATTGATGTGTCCATGAAAGTATTTGACAGAAAGAGTTTCTGTCAGAGGGGTCCGCGCGGTTGTAATATGTGTGCCGGCGTAATTTCCGAAAATTTATTCAATAAACTGGAAGAAGAAGGAATAAACATTGCACAATATTGCGTACAGAGAGAAATAGAATGCTACTGTTTCCAGACGCAGGAAGACGGCGTGCTCCTCCACCACCCTGTTTCAGGACACACGCCAAGGATTGTTACTGTGTTTCGTGGAAATGGTCCCGTACAATCTCCTCATGAAGGCAATGTCAGTTTTGATGATTTTCTCTTAAATCATGTAAAAGAAAGAGGGGTAGAGATAGTCTTTGAGATTGTCAAAGAGTTGAAGCTTCCTGCTAACAAAGGAGGGCCTGTAAAAGTAATTTATGGTGATGGAGATGCAAGAAATGAAATAGATGCAGATCTGGTGGTTGGTGCCTTTGGTGTAAATACCGGGATGATGGAGAAGGTTTGCAAAATGGGCTTTGGCTACAAACCGCCAAAGACTGTTCGAACGTGCCAGTGCGAAATAATGTTAAACCCTGAATATATCCAAAAGACATTCGGCAATAATGTTTTTGTTTTTGCGTTAGGTAAAAAGGACCTTAAATTTGCTTCAATTACACCAAAAGCAGACTATGTAACTGTCAATTTAGTAGGCAAAACTGATTTAACCAGAAATAATCTGATAGACTTTCTTAATCATCCGGCAGTTAGAAGATTAATGCCGGAAGGCTGGGATATTCCCAAGAGTTTTTGTATGTGTATCTCTAAGATCCCGGTGACCTATGCAAAACATCCTTGTACGGATAGAGTAGTTGTACTGGGGGATGCTAGCATTTCAAGGTCTTATAAAAGCGGTATAGAGTCGGCCTTTAATATGGCAAAGTTATCGGCTTATACAGCTTTTAAGTACGGAGTATCTGAAAAGGCGTTTATGAATGGTTACTATAAACCGGCCAAAAGGCTTCTGGCTCGTGATAATTTATACGGTATTATTATGCTAAGAATAACCGATTAGTTAACATCTCAAATACAAATCACAAATACTACTATAAAGCTTATTAAATCCGGCAAGGAATATTCAAATCAAAAAAAACGGTTAATCATGTTTGAATATGTATTATTAAAGGGAATCAATGACTCAGTAGAAGATGCATTAGAATTGGCACGATTATTACAAGGAATACGATGCAAAATTAATTTGATCCCCTATAATGAAATTGAAGGAAAATATCAAAGACCCGATGAAACTACAATTACAAAATTTTCAGAAATACTACACAATTATAGGGATGAGTATAGAGTGTTGGTTCGGTGGAGTAAAGGTCAAGATATTGCTGCGGGATGTGGTCAATTAGCAGGACAAAAAAAGTGAACCTGAATTTTATATCTTCTTGTATAATAAGTAAATTACCCGAACTACCTCAATCGGCTGTGATTTTAGGTTCAGGCTTAGGGAAATTTATTGATAGTTTGGATAAACCAATTGTTATCCCTTATTCAGAAATACCAGACTACCCCTGCTCTACAGTATCCGGACACAAGGGTGAATGGGTATTTGGATATATCTACAATAAGCCTGTTATTTGTGCTAGCGGTCGTTTTCATTATTACGAAGGGTTTAATTTAGATGAAATTACTCTCCCAATATCAGTTATTCATTCTCTTGGTTGCAAAAATGTTATAATTACAAATGCTGCCGGATGTTTAAAAAAAGAATGGCAAGTTGGTGACCTCATGCTCATATCGGGGTATTTGGATTATACATTTCGAAATGGCACTGACACCCCACCAATTGTGTTATTAAAAGCGGATCAAATAAACAAAAAAATAAAATCCATTG
>CAJXKT010000018.1 GCA_913055705.1 uncultured bacterium | reverse complement strand
GGACTCAGCAGGAAAAGAATTAAATTATAAGTCTATAATAAATAATGTGATAGCGTCATAACAGGTACTAATTCAGGCACTTACGGTAAACGTTAAAAATAGTGTTATTCTGACTCTTAATCAGTGGGTCGAAGGTTCGATTCCTTCAGGGCGCACTTTTCACCCCCACTTATTGTACATGTGAAGTAATGGTGGAGAGAGCACAAAACTACTCTATACAGGAAATGATTGGATGATGTATTACCTGCCCGCAGAATAGCATATGGTCTGGAGAAATGTTTTAAATGGTGTTTCTATGCAACCTGCCTCTGTGCTTCTTCAAATTTGACAGAAATCTTCTTTGATACTCCCGGCTCCTCCATAGTAACCCCATAAATAACATCTGCTATAGTCATGGTTTGCTTACTGTGCGTTATAATAACAAACTGAGATGCCATTGCGAATTCCTTGAGTATTTGGGTAAAGCGTCCAATATTGTTTTCGTCCAAAGCGGCATCAACCTCATCAAGGATACAGAATGGACTCGGCTTGGATTGAAAGATGGCAAATAACAGTGCAATGGTAGTCATAACCTTTTCACCACCTGAGAAAAGCATAATTGATTTGAGTTCTTTCCCGGGAGGCTGGGCAACTATGTCTATACCTGCATCTAAAATATCAACTCCCTCTTCCAGGATAATATCCGCCCTGCCCCCACCAAACATCTTACGAAACAACTCATGGAAATGTATCCTTACTTCATTAAATGTCTTCTCAAACAATTCACGACTTGTAATATTTATCTTATTTATAATATCCTTCAGGGCCTTTTCCGCCTTTTGCAGGTCTTCCATCTGCCCCGTGAGATGCACTTCTCTTTCTTCGAGCTCTGACTGCTCATGTATGGCCTCAAGATTAACATTGCCCATTTTATCTATCTTTCCCTTCAACTCATCAATTTCCCGGGGAACGCTTTCCCAGTCAATAGATTCGTTATCTTCTTCTCCATGCTCTAAAGCGAATTCAGACAGTTCTACCTGATAATCATCACGAATTCTCTCTTCCAGATCTACAATCTTTACCTTAAATTCATTCTCCTTCAACCTCAGACTATTTACTTCCTGCTCCTTGCCTCTATGCTCTTCACTATACTCATCTATCTGCCTGTTTATTTCGGCTAACTGCCCGTTACAAACACTCTTTTTTTCTCTCAGCCCCACAACAGCTTTATCCAGTGTTATCTTTTCAGCCTGAAGTTCTTCCAGCAGCTTATTCGAATCTGTAATTCCATTCTCACTCTCAGTAATCTTTTCCCTGCAGCTCTCTATCTCACTATAAGTTGATTGAAGGCTTTCGCTGTTATCCTGAAGCTCCTTCTTTAATTTCTCAATAGAAGTATTAATATTGTCTTTTCTCTCTTCCTTCTGTGCTATTACAACCTTAAGTTCGGTAATTTCGTTCTGTATATTTATTTTACCAGTTTCCTTTTGCATTTTTTCATTGTCTGAAGCTACAACCTGTTCCTCCAGAACCTTACGCTGATCATTTAATTCTGCTATCTCATTATTAAGTTTTACTTCTCTCTGATTAATACTTTCAACATGTTCATTTATCTCATTTATTTCGCTCTCATTAACAGTAATTTCATCACTAAGTTCAACGACCTTAAACTCTTCCTTTTGAAGGTTGTTTTCCTTTGAAACCCTGACAACGTTCTCTTCATCTATTCCCCTTTTAAACTCATCGGCTTTACTAATAAGAGTCTTAACTTCGTCCTTCTTAATCCTCTTATCTTCTAAACATGACTCAATCTCTCCCAGAATTCTTGTAAGCTCAGATTTGATATTTTCAAGCTCGGTCTTCCTGGAAATAAGACCGATCTGCATACTACCTTTACCAACAAGTATTGTTCCACCAGGCTCAACAACTTCTCCATCCAAAGTTACATAACATTTCACTCCGTTTTCATTACCGGATAACCTCAGAGCAGTATCAAAATCCTCAACGACAATCGTACCGTTAAAAATATATTCTACCAATGTGCTGAAACTATCATCGCTCTTTATCAAATCAACCGCCCTTCCCACAACTCCAGGAGTATTTAAATCAATAGAAGCCTCAGACGCCTCTACCCTTACATCTGCAAGCGGGAATAATTTTACATGTCCCTTACCATGCTCTTTTAGAAATTCAAATGCTCCAATTATCTCTTTTACAGAATCGGCAACGATTATTTGTGCCCTGTCTCCCAAAACAGCCTCAATAGCAGGTACGTAAGCGGTATCCACCTTTATCAAATCAGCGACCATTCCATGAATTCCACTTACTAATCCATCATCTTTTCTGGACTCCTCCAAAACTACCTGCACACCGGAACTCACACCCTCGAAACGTTTCTCCAGGTCTTCAAGTGTTTCCAGGCGAGATTCTTTACCACTTCTCAATTGCTGCTGATTGTTTATATTAGTATCAACAGATTGAATATCTGCATTTAGAATCTCTACCCGTTCGTTAGTTCCGGACATGGAGACCTCAAGGTCTTCAATCTTGTTTAATACCCTGTCTCTTTGTTCCGTAAGATCCTGCCTTTCATTCTCTATACGTTCCAGTTCCGATGATACCTCTTCCTGGCGCCCCAGCAATTTAGTCTTCCTGTTGCTAATTGTGTTTCTTTCTGCACTTAAACTGCCAATCTCGTTTTGAAGGCTGGAGCCTCTATGCAGCATATCTATAACCTGCTTTTTATTCCCGTCAATCTGCTGCTGCAGGACGTCACACTCATACAAATACTGTTTTAACTTCGTCTCCTTAGTTGATAAATCATTATTTCCATCCAGCAAATCCTGCTTAATTCTTTCTAAATCCTGTCCCAAATTACAAATACCACCTTCTGCCTCTTTAATCTTACCTTTAAGCACATCAATATGTTTCTCGTATTTATCCATTTGAACATTCAGACTCTCTATAGTCTTATGGTTAAATTCTATCCTGTCGTGTGTATTCGTTATCTTTGCATCCAGATTAGTCATAGTAATCTGAGCCTTTTCGAGCCCTGATGCAAGTTCATTTATATTGCTTTGCAGGCTGTTCCTTTCAGACTCCATTTCTTCAATTTTGGCAAGTGTCTCCTGGCACTGATGCTCCACCTGCCGTATCTGTTCCTGTGCAGTTAACCTTTCATCCTTAAACATTTTATATTTCTTCAAAGAGAGCTTTATCCTTAACTCTTTTAATCTGACTACACGCTCATTATATTTGCGTGCCTTCGCTGCCTGGAGTTTTATGGAACGAAGTTGTTTCTGTACCTCCTCAATTATATCGTTTAAGCGAAGCAGGTTTTGTCCAACTTTTTCCAGCTTTAACGTTGTCTCTCTTTTTTTAGTTTTGTATTTACTGATACCTGCCGCCTCTTCAAAAACAAAGCGTCTTTCCTGTGCATTTGCCTGCAGCAGCGTATCTACTTTTCCCTGCTCAATAAGTGAGTAACAACTACCCCCTACTCCGGTACCTAAAAATAGTTCCTTGATATCCTTTAAGCGGCATATCTGTTTATTAATTAAATACTCAGATTCTCCTGATGTGTAGAGACGTCTCGCAATGCACACCTCATCATATTCTACCGGTAACAAATCCCTGTCATTCAGAAAGGTCAGTGATGCCTCTGCATACCCCATAGCGGGGCGAGTATTAGTACCGTTAAAGACAACATCAATCATTTCGTTGCCCCTTAACGATTTCGCACTTTGCTCCCCGAGTATCCACTTAAAAGCATCAACAACATTACTCTTCCCACATCCATTAGGGCCAACAATCCCGTTAATGCCTCTTTCAAACTCAAAACATGTCCTGTCTGAGAATGATTTAAAGCCAAATAATTCAAGTTTTTTCAGTAGCATAATTAAATCTGTAATTGAAATTTAGACATATCTAGTGTATTACCCGTCCCACGTCAGCATGCATTCATTTCTTTTGTCCGGCAATTCGAAGTTGTTACCAACCCCTAAAAAAAAGAGCGCCCCCATTGCGGAGGCGCCCCATTGAAACTCTCTCAAAATACTCGGTCCCGTAAAATATATTTCAGAATACTATGCATTTACATAATCTTAAAGCCTTTAGCTGGTAATAGTTACAAAAACAACTTCATTCAGGCCTCAATCAACAGGCCCGAGCAAACATTATCTTCTCCTCGCAACCTTCCTTTTTGCAGTTGTTTTCTTTTTTGCTGCAGGTTTCTTTCTAGCTGCAGTCTTCTTTTTTGCTGCAGGTTTCTTTCTAGCTGCAGTCTTCTTTTTTGCTGCAGGTTTCTTCCTTGCCACGGCTTTCTTCTTTACCGTTTTCTTCTTAGCCGTAGCTTTCTTCTTTGTACCACACGCTTTTTTCTTTGCCGGTCTTTTTTTGGCTGTGCTCTTCTTCTTTGTAGCTTTTCTTACTACCATATTATATCACCTCCTTCAGACACTAATGGGACCAAAATATTCGAAGAGTTACCAATTACAGCTCAAGGCCTTCATTTCCTCACCTCTAACGTAACAGTTTTCGACGAACCGCCGGGCATCCCTAGCAATATCTTTCATTTCATCTTCAGTATACGGCACAACATCGAACATCTTACTGTCCAGACAATTAGTAGGCCTGAATGTCTGCAGAGTGTATCTCATCGCTCCAGCAATACTTTGCGCGATTTCGACAATATCCGGCTTATCTAAAAAAGTGGGACAGACAGTGGTACGAAATTCGTATTCTATTCCACTATCCATTATCAATTTTATACTTCTTTCGATATCTGACAGATTACACGATGCCCCACTTGCCGCATTATACTTCCCTTCTCTTAAAGGTGCTTTTATATCCATAGCCACACAGTCAATCAACTCTCTTTGTATCAAATCCTCCAATATATCCGGATTTGTGCCATTTGAATCCAGCCTGACCTTTAATGCCATGTTTTTAAAGATCGTTATAAGCGAATCAAGGTCATCACGGAACGTCGGCTCCCCTCCGGAAATAACTACCCCGTCCAGCCAATCTTTGTTTTTCTTAATCCTCTTCTCTACAACCTCTAACGGTATGCTTTCAAGCTCGTTAGGTTTATTGACCAGATGGGTTGCATGACAATATGGACATCTCATATTGCAATGAGGAAGAAAAAGAATAGCAGCAATATTCCCTTCCCACTCTATTAAACTACTCTCTATAAAACCCTTTATAGTTATCGACATCTTATTATCCTGAAAACGAAACTAAATACCCAATACACTATTTACAACTTTTATTTAACTTTAGAATTCTCTTTGTGCCTGTCAACCAATTCCTGCATCTTAGTCCTGTCCCAGTTATTAATTCGGCTCTGTGACGCACTCTTTTTAATGCTGTAAAGATTTGATGCGTCACAATAAGTGCACGTGTCCACTAATCTTGGAATAACACGGTGACACTCATTACAGATAGTAAATTCCGGTGATATGGTTAACTGTGCTGCCTGTGTATTCTCAAAAGTCCGTTTAACCAACTTCATAATACTGGAAGCCGGAGGCCTCTCTTCGCCTACAAATGCATGTATAATCGCACCGGATTCAATCATACCATGGAACATACTCTGTACCTCTATCCTCTTAACCATATCCACAGGCGCATCAGGACGTAAATGAACACTGTTTGTATAGTAAAATTCGTCTCTTTCCATGTGGCCCTTAACCATGTCCACAGCTTCAGGATAATTTCTAACATCAATCTTGGCAAGCCTTCGGCTTGCACTTTCTGCAGGTGACTCTTCAAGGGAGAATTTCAGATTGTGTTTCTTCCCCTCTTCTTTCACCTTGAAATACATATGAGAAATAATGCGCAAGCCAAGCTTAAGGGCTTCATCATCTTCGTGCAATTCTTTACCAATCATATATTGCAAACATTCATTCAAGCCTATAATACCGACGATGTAAGTCGCCGCTTCCAGATCTACATACGGCCTTCCATCGTGAGCGGTCTTACCAATTTCCCATAACGGCATGTTCGGAGAAGACATCAACCTGGTAATAAAGTTCTTCTTATCAAAATGGGCCTTGATAGCAATGTCCATACCCTTGTCAATTTCCTTATAAAGTTTGTCAAGGTTCCCCCTGCCGGCCCTGTAAGCAGCCTGAGGAAGACTTACCGTTATATTCTGGAAACCGCAAAACCTCATACTCTCCGGATGGTCAATCATGTAATTATCGTCAATAGTCGTACGCAAACGACAACATGCTGACAATGTTATTTCATCTCTATCAAAAACGAAATATGGTACCCCGTTTTCACTGGCAATCTGCGCAGTATATTCCAAAAGTTCATATTGCTTAGGATCTTTGTATGTATCCTGACTTATATGAAAATCACATTTAGGAAAGGCAAATACATGCCCGTGGCAATCACCATCTCGCCAGACATCAAGCAAAGCCTTTGTAAACCGCTGTGAAGCTAATTCATATTCTCCATACGTCCTGCCAGTATACTTCCCCCCGGGACCTACAGCCTGTATCTTCTTCAGATAATTTGGTACTCCTGTATGTATGTTAAAATCCAGGAACAGTGTCTGTCCCCCGCGAGAAAATGCACTCTGTGAACCGCTGAAGATTAAGTGCTGAGCTTCCTGCTTCATTTCATCATGACTCATATGCTCCACATATGGGGCATACATAATGTTTATGTATCCTATCCCTAAAGCTCCTGCATAATAAGCCTGCATCGAGGCAAGAAACGTATTCAAGTGACCCGTGAGTGTTCTGGCATGTTTAGCAGGCCCGGAAGATGTATCCAGATTTTCCAGATCTAATCCATATTTTTTAAGATACTCCAACGAATGAGACGAACAATATACCCTGGTTGGATAACCAAGATCATGAATATGAACCATCCCGGAAGTATGCGCCTCTGCAACGTCTTTAGAATAGACCTCCTGGAGCGCGTATTGTTTCATAGTATTTTCAGCAACAGCAAGGTTGATAGCTTCCGGATTATTTGAGGCTATGTTGCTGTTTTCCTTAACTTTGGAATATATAAGCTCTTCAATATCATATTTTGGCATGCCTATGCTGGTCTGCTTTTCAAGCTTCGCATTGTAACCTCTTTCAAAAAGCTCGTTATCGACTAACTCACGAATCAATGATGTGGTTATTCGATTCAAGCCGGAAGCAAAAATACGGCCCTCCACAACACTAGCAACTTCCTGAGCTATATCTTCTGACAATTCAGCTTCTTTCTCCAGGGCCATTGCAATCTTTCTCTTGTCCCACGGAAATGATTCATCTTTGGATACAAGATCAACCATTAATGCCGCATCGGTTGTATCACCGCTCTTGGCAACTTGTTTTCTGACGCGAAGTGATTTACGTACCTTTGCCCTATCTTCTCTGTACAATATGTAAGCTTTCGCTGTCTTTGCATGTTTATTTTTAATTAAAATCTCTTCAACTAAATCTTGAATATCCTCTATACCAGGAATTACATCTTTAAATCTTTTCTGTAAAAAATGGGTAACAACACTTGCAAGCTCTGTAGCAATAGACCGATCTGCACCACCAACAGCTTTTGCGGCCTTAAAAATAGCATCGGCTATCTTGCTCTCATCAAATGCGACCATTCTACCGTCACGCTTTTGAATCGTTTCAATTGTCATCGTATTATTACCCTTCATCCTTTCCTGTCTTTTTTTGTTTTGTTTGTTTAGTTGAAGGCATTAAAGGTTTCAACTCGTTAATAAATTCGTTTATATCTTTAAATTCTCTGTAGACTGATGCGAACCTGACATAAGCAACTTTATCCAGAACCCTGAGGTGCTGCATAACAAGCTCACCGATAGACGTTGTTGCAACCTCCCTCTCAAACTTATCGTATACCACACTTTCTATCTCAGACACAATGTTTTCAAGTGTGTCAATTGATACGGGTCTTTTTTCACACGCTTTGAGTAATCCTGTCAATATCTTATTACGATCAAAATTAATCCTGCTGCCATCTTTCTTTACTACCCTTATTGGACTTTCTTCAACCCTCTCGTATGTTGTAAATCGTCTGCCACAATTTAAACATTCCCGCCTTCGCTTTACACTAAACCCATCCGTTGATGATCTTGAATTAATAACTTTATCGCTGTCAACCTTACAAAATAAACATTTCATAACGGTATAGTAGAAAAAATGACTCACGCAAAAGTAACCTTACAACATCAATATATTGGATGTTGCGTAAGCTAGCATACAACATATAGAATGTCAAGTAGATTTCCAGGAATCAGCAAGTTTATTTTCCAATACAGAACTCTGAAAATATTCTGTCTAAAATATCATCTGTTAACACCTCCCCGGTAACTTCACCAATAGTATCCAACGCCTTTCTCAAATCTATCGCTACAAGCTCGTAACCTATTCCTTCATTTAATGAATCTGATGTTTGCTCTAAAATATCAAGCGCCCTGCCAAGCACAACTCTCTGCCTCATTGTAAAAACTACATCTGACGCAGAAAGATCGATGTTATTTTCAAAAACACTGGAGACCATTGTCTTTTTTAATTCATTTAATCCCTCACCTGTAAGCACAGATGTTTTTACTACAGGAAAAGCCTTCATCTTTGAGGAAAGATCTTCGTAACAAGTCTTTTGTTGCAGATCAATCTTATTAATCACTATTATCTTGCTTCTTGTAGTTATAGAATCAAAGAACTTTATCTGCTCACTGGAGAGATTCATGCAACCGTCTATAACAAATATGACAATTTGGGCAGTATCTATAGAACCGTAAGTTCTTTGCTCAATTACAGACTCCAATTCTCCTTTTCCATAAGCAATTCCTGCGGTATCTATAATTCGGAAATTTATTCCTTCTAAATCCACGTCAGCTTCCAGCGTGTCTCTAGTCGTACCACTAACCCGTGTTACTATCGCCTTTGAGCGATTTAACAGCTTGTTATACAAACTCGACTTGCCGGCATTAGGCCAGCCAACTAAAACAGTTTTTACACCATAATGAGATATTCTCGGTTTTTGTCCGCTTCCTGCAACTATGTATAATTCTTCTTTTATATGCTCAAGTTGTTTCTTTGTTTCATCAAGCGTGATTAACTCAATATCTTGATCGAGGAAATCAATAGCAGCCTCTATCCTGGCGCAGAACTTCACCAATTCCCCCTGTATGTTATTCATACACTCAGTCAACCTTCCCTTCAGATTCGAAACAGCCATTAACAACTCAGAATCTGTCCGGGAACGTATTATGCGCAATACCGATTCTGCTTCGGCAAGCCTTATTCTCCCATTCACAAATGCCCTTTTGGTGAACTCTCCGGGTTCTGCAATCCGAATACTCCTTACCGCTTCCTCTCCATTCTCCCTGTAAACACTCTCACTTCCCGACGAAAGCAGTGCCTCCATGATCATTTCAATCAGTGGAGGCGAACCAAAGGTATGGATTTCTATAATATCTTCCCTGGTGTATGAATTTGGAGACTTCATGATGTAAATACATGCGGGGATCCTGACATTTTCACTTTCAAGATAAATGTGACCGTGACAGGAACTAAAACCTTTCTCATGCGTAATCTTTTCACCGTCACCAGGCATAAAGGTACTCTCCAGGCAGCCAAATACATCTTTACCGCTAAGCCTGATAATTACCTTGAGAGATCTGCCGGAAGGTGTGGATACCGCTAATATAGTATCGCTTAAACCAAAAGACATGATTTTCCGTTGCTTACAGAAGTGAAACCTTATTTTACCTTTGCCTTAGCATCAATTACCCTCTTCCCTTTGTAATAGATATCAAGCTTCTTAACACTTCTTCTAATCAGTATTTGTTCACCGATACTAATCATCGTACTGGTGGTCCAGTACAGGGTAAGTCCTGAAGGGAAGTTGTAAAGTATGACAGGAAATATAAGGGGCATCATCTGCATCATTTTCTGCTGCATCCTTGCTTGAGGGTCATCTCCTGTGGTCTTTGGTGTTAGTTTCATTTGCACAAATGACGCAGCACCCATTATTAACGGCAGGATGTTTAACCATTCCCCAAGAAACGGTATGGTGAATGAGAGATGTAATAATTTATCAGGTTCGGACAGGTCAGTGACCCACGATACAAAAGGCGCCTGCCTCATCTCAAAGGAGTTTTGAAGTGTCCTGAATAAGGCAAAGAATACCGGCAGTTGAAGCAGGATCGGGAAGCAACCGCTCATTGGATTTACCCCATGCTGCTTAAACAGCTTCATTTGCTCCTGCCCCACCTTTTGTTTATCGCCTTTATGTTTCTCTTTTAACTTAGCGATAAGGGGTTGCAGCTGCTGCATCCTGAACATCGACATCTGACTTTTCCTCGTCAAGGGAAAAAGTACCAGTTTTACCAGAAAGGTAAGCAGAAGTATGGAAACTCCATAATTGGGAATAGCCCCATAAAACATATTTAATATTTTTACAAGTACCTTGCATATAGACCTTGTCATCCCAAAATCATAATCCGAAATCGCTAAAAGGCCGTCGCATTGAGTTAAAGCCTTATTATTTTTAGGCCCGAGGAAGAAAGCATAATCATGTCGTCTTTCACCCTGTGGTAGTATAGTCATTCTTTTAGCATGGAGGTCTACAGTAAAATCATCCTCATAAAAAGGGTCCGGATTTTTAACTGACTCAGATGTTACAGCAGCTATCCTGTTGTTTACCGAAGGCTTTAAAACAGCCGCAAAGTATTTATTAGTAGCACCGGCCATTGTGATACCTACAGATTCGTTTTTATACGGCATATCCTTAACATCTGTATGTGCAAGCTTCGTCTTACCTTTTCCTACATCTATTCCGGCTATTGATGCAAGACCGGTAATTTTGTCTATTTCCGGATATAAACCATTAGCTACCGTTATTGAATATGATGCCAAAATCTCAGAATCCGTAGTGTTTTGCAGAGTTATGGCGACATCAAAATAATATTTCCCGCTCTGCAAAGATATGTCCTTTGTTATTTGAATACCATTCTCTAAAAGGGTAGCAAAAACAACCTTGTCTGATCCACTCTCAACCACCTTATATCTACGGGTTTTCAGCTGATATCTTCCTTCCTCCGTCAATTTCATACTTAATGGAAGGGAATCTGTCCTTGATGGCTTAAGCAGCTCTAAAACCTGCGTCCTTTCCGGGTTCCTGAATTCCGGCAATATTACTGATTTCAACGCAGCACCTTCATTAGTCCATACAGTCTTCATCACATCGTTTTGTATCAATATGTAATCCTGCAGTTCTATGTCTTCTCGAACAGTTTTCTTGACCTTCTTAACCTTCTCAACCTTTTGCCCTTCTACCGCTGTAGTTATTTTTTCTTCAATAGTTTCTTCTGCAACTTTTTCCGCACCTTCTTCATCAGGATGCTGAGCCGGCTGCATCTTATTAAAGAAATAAAGCATTATTATCCCACAAAGGACTAAAGCTATTAATCCTTTCTTATCCATTCACTTGTACCCCAAACTTTCTTGAACAAAGAAATATTTTACAATATATGTTCATCATAATTAGTTATACCTAAATCGCTCAATTCAGATCTCATGAAAAGGTGATTGTATGCAGGAGTGAATATTATTTACCGGATAAATAAGGAAGGAAAATACTTTTATCCGATTAAAAACAGAAGAAATCAAATAATTTATAATATTCCCCAGGGCATAAAGAAGACGTACCAATCTATCCCCTAATAATTCCCAATAAAACAATCTAAATGAAACTAGTTCATTCCTTATCTTCCGGCATCTCCGCTTCATCAATTAACATTACGGGAATATCGTCCTTTACCGGGTACCTCCTCCCGCATTTTGTGCAAACTATCTTATCGTCTTCAAGCCTTACCTCAGTCTTGCATAGCGGGCAGGCTAGTATCTCTAACAGTTCTTTATCAATCATAAAACTACCTCAAAAACGTTCCGTATAAATAAGCAGCCATTCTATAAAAACTGTCTGAGTAAAAGACTAATTTTCATTTGCAGATACCCGAATCTCATCAAAATCCTGGAATTGCTCAAGTTTAATCTTTTTCAAGCGCACTAACTCAAGTAAAGCCAGGAAAATCCCTATAATCTCTACCTTGCCATTGGTATTATAAAGTAACTCCTTAAATGAGATTGCATGAGTACTATTTAATCTGTTTATAACCTTATCCATATATACTTGTACCGGAATATCATCATATACGATTTTCGTAATAACGTCTCCCATTGTCTGCTTCATAAAGGTTGAGAAAAATTGCGCAAGCTTCCACACATCTATCTCGTCCAAATGCAGTTTCTCATCTCCTTCTTTTTCATCATCTATCAGCCGCTCCTCCGGCCTTGAAAATCTATGACTTCTCTCCTCAGACAATCTTGTCATTGCTGTAGTAGCTTCCCTGTACCTTTTATATTCGAGAAGCTGCTTTACCAATTCCAATCTCGGGTCTTCTTCATCTTCGCCATCAATTACTTCATTGCGGGGTAAAAGTGTTTGAGATTTTATATACATCAAAGTCGAGGCCATAACCAGGAAATCCCCGGCCAGCCCAATATCAATACTCTGCAATTTCTCCAGATACATCATATATTGATCAGTGATCTTCGCAATTGGTATATCATATACATCAACCTCCTCCCTGCGAATTAAATAGAGAAGAAGGTCTAATGGCCCGTTGTAAATATCAAGATCAATTTTATATTCAGTTTGCATTTAATCTGTTTAATCACAAACCAGAAAACATTTTAAAAAAATAATTTGTCGGCGGCATTATTATACAATGTAATATTGGTATATGAGCAAGATTTCCAAGCAATATTACCCCAAGCAGAATAAATGGGCTATAACGGCATACGCTTTCATACCCTGAAAGCATACTGCGAGGTAAAAAACCTTTCAAAATATGTGAACCATCTAACGGATAAAGTGGAATAAAATTAAAAATAGCTAATATTAAGTTTATCTGAATTGTCGTTATCAACAAATTGCCTAAATCGACTATTAAGGGACTTGTTTCCATTACAAACTTGTTTAACATCTGAAATATTACACCAAAAACAAATGCAGAAACAAAGTTTGAAATAGGCCCGGCAGCAGAAACAAGCACATCATCTCGCCTGGGGTGTTTGAAATAACCGGGATTTACTGGTACCGGCTTTCCCCACCCAAAATGTGCTATAATAAAACAAATTGTCCCGACAGGGTCAAGATGCGCCAGTGGATTAAGAGTCAGACGCCCCTGCATCTTGGCTGTTGGATCACCTAATTTGTTGGCAGTCCAGGCATGAAAAAACTCATGAATAGTCAGAGCATATAATATTGCAATTGCAAAAAGAAGTATACTTTTAGGGTCAAAACTCATACATCTTAATTCGTACCGTGTAATAAAGTTAACATGTTATCACGCTCAACATAGTATGTCAAGCAAAGTTTAACTTGAATAAAAATTGCTTATGCATATAATACACCAGTATTTATAATTAGTTTTACTCTCTCACAATTAAGCATGAAAACAACTTTAACAGATATAGAATACGGTAAAAATGTCGTTGAGACAGAGGCAAATGCGGTCAAAAACCTTATTCGTCATATCGACGACAACTTTCAGAATGCGGTTGATTTAGTTATTAATTGCAGAGGAAGAATTGTCGTAACAGGGATTGGTAAAGCAGGCATTATAGGCCAGAAGATATCGGCTACATTAGCCAGTACCGGCACCCCTTCCTATTGGATGCATTCTTCTGAAGCAAAACATGGTGATCTTGGAAGAGTAGTTGCAGAAGATGTGGTTATAGCTCTTTCAAACAGTGGTGAAACTGAAATAATTCAACTTATACCATTTTTAAAGAAAATCGGCTCAAAGATTATTGCAATAACAGGCAACAATAAATCCAACCTGGCAACGTACAGCGACATAGTCTTATATATAGGCAATATTGATGAAGCCTGCCCGTTAGGCCTTGCTCCTACTGCAAGTTCCACAACCATGCTCGCGCTGGGAGATGCGTTGGCATTAACAGTATTCAAGAAGAGAAACCTGAGTAAGGAAGAATACGCCTTTTATCACCCGGGTGGTGAGATTGGAAGGAAGCTTCTCCCTGTAGAGGCAATAATGCGGAAAGGTGTAGAGAATCCTGTAGCTAATGAAGACACTACTGTGGCAGACGCACTCAAAATTATGACAGACACAAAGGGTAATCCGGGAGCTGTAAATATAATCGACATAAACAACAAACTGGCAGGGTTCTTTACGGATGGAGACCTTAGAAGAAACCTTCACAAAGGTACTTCCTTTCTTAATAATGCGATCAAAGATGTTATGACAAAAAACCCAAAATCCATCACATCCGACTGTCTTGCATCAGAGGCATATAAGATATTGAGGGAAAACAAAATTGACCAGCTTCCTGTTGTAGACAGCAATAACACTCCCATTGGCATAATCGACGTACAAGATCTGCTTGACACAGGAAACTAAATTATCAGCGTAATCCAAATCAAAAACCGCCCTGACCAGCAAATTATTGAATTATGGATTTCCTTCATAGAGCATCATAGTTTCTTGCCTTTAATCTGTACCATTGTAAGCTATGAATAGGATATTTATCTAAACTTCTATCGTCTTATTAATGCGGAGGTATATGTGTTGAATAATGTAAAAATGGTTATTGTTGACGTAGATGGTGTGCTTACAGATGGAAGAATCATACTGGACGCAAACGGAATCGAATCAAAAGCTTTTTATGTACAAGATGGTACCGCCATTACATATTTACACCGTGCAGGTATAAAAACTGCCATTATCAGTGGAAGAGAAAGCAAAGTCGTTGAGCTTAGAGCTAAAGAACTTTGCATAGAAGACGTATACCTTGGTATACATAACAAGTTAGAAGCTTATGAAAAAATCCTCAAGAAACACAAAATAAAAGACAGTGAAATTTGTTATATTGGAGATGACCTTATTGATCTACCAATTCTGAGAAAAGTTGGTTTTTCGGTTGCCGTACCAAATGCACCTTCAGAGGTAAAGGAAAATGTCTCATATGTAACCAATGCACCAGGAGGATATGGCGCTATACGTGAAGTAACAGAAAATATCCTGAAATCCCAGGGCAAGTGGGACGCCATAATCTCAAGGTACTTCTAAGAAAATAAAATTATTATGATAGATTTAGCAAGAAAAAGACGCCGGTTAGTTTATTTGGTAATAATGTTCATTTGCTTTTCATTCTTGGCGTTATCAATCTCAGGTTTGTTTAGATTTACAGCTTTTGTAAAGAAGGAAGAAAAACCCATATTAAAAGAAATCATAGATGAAGACTCCAAAAAAAAGCAGAAGCAGACTCAAGTACCCGGAGCAAATGACATTTCTCAGGAAATTTATGGACTTTATTTGCCAAGTTACAATGATAGTGGAGAAGAAGTATCCGTAATAAGAGGTGCTTATACTATCTTCTTCGACAACAAAATCTATAAAATAACTAAACCAGAAATAGAATTTGCAGGTGACAGCAACAATGACGATAATGACAAAGAATCAAAAGGAGTTGTTATAACTTCAGACTTCGGAGAGATGGATAAGACGAATAATCAGGGATTTCTTTATGACAATGTAATAACCAGATTTGGAGAAGACCTTGAGATATATACAGAAGATCTTACGTATTCGCCGGAAGATAATAAAGTGAATACAGACGGCCCGGTTACAGTAAAAGGAGGACGAATGTTGGTTACAGGAACCGGTTTTGAAATAAGTTTATCTGACGCAAGGGCAGTAATAAAGAATGACCCGGAAATGGAAATAATAAGTAATAAAGATGAAGTATTTATATTCTCCGATGAGGGATTCTCTTCAAATAGTAATATTGCAGAGAATGTCTTTATACGAGCCAGTGGTGAATTAGTCTTTGAGCACAAAAAAAAACTTGCCACATTTTATGATAATGTACGTACTTCCAGAGGCAAAGCTACAATTTTCTCAGATAAATTGTCAGTACCTTTTGACTCCAAATTAAAAAGCATGGAACAGGCAATAGCAAGCGGTAATGTTTTGGCATCAGATGGTGAGAAAAATGCTAAAGGAGAAACATTTACCTGGGATACAGAAAAGGAGATTGCAATACTGGAAGATGATCCGGTAGCTGAATACTCCGAAGACGAGCTATCAATAACTGCCCCTAAGATTATATTCTCTCAAGTTCACGGCAGAATGGACGTTCCGGTAGCCGGGCAGCTTACAACGACCGTCAACTTAAAGAGCAAAGAACAAGATGAAAAAGACGCAAACAAAAAAACAGAAACAACTATTGCATCTTCTGACAAAAAGACGTCCTATGATACCGTTACAATTAGCTGGAGGGGAAAGATGTCTTTTGTACAGGACACAAACCTGGCAACTTTCGAAGATGATGTTGTTGCTACAAAGGAAGACACGAAACTATACTGTGAATGGCTTGAAATGCGTTTTGATAATGAAAATAATTTTTTGGAGGAGATGGAAGCCACAAAGAACGTATACATGATTGAAAAAAGAGGTTACACATTCAGACAAGCAAAGGGAGATAAACTTATCTGGGCTTCAGCAAAAGATTATACAGAGCTGTATGGCAGTAATCCATTGGCTTCAGTAAAGGATGACAAAAAGCAAGTGTTCGCCCCAAAGATCACATTCTTAGAATCTGAGGAAAAAATGCTTGCCGAAGGAAAGGGATATCTGCTGGCCAAAACTCATTCAAAGAAGAAAACCAAAAAATCAAAGAAGAAAACCAAAAAATCAAAGAAGAAAGCACCTGGCTTTCTTGATTTTAATCAACAAAAGAAATTATTAATAGAAGAAGAATTAATAAGAAAAAGTAACCTTTTTGCAATGAAAGAATCTTCCGTAAAGATGAGTAACGCAAATCCTAATCTCCTCAGAATTAACTGGACTAAGGAGATGATCTACAATGGCAAAAGTCAGTTTGCAAACTTCTACGAAATGGTTAAACTCACAAAAGAGAAAGAAAAGCTTGATTGTGACAGACTGGACGTTTTTTTCGATGACCAGGACCAGGTAAGAAAAGCCACTGCGTTTGGAAACGTTTATTTTCTTAATCCGGATTCAGATAATACTGAAGGATTGGGAACCCTGCTTGAATGGGATTTGATAAAAGACAAGGCAGTGCTGACAGGAAACCCTCTTGCAGAATTAAGGAAATCAGGAAATCGGACTTTTTCTAAAAAGATTTATTTTGATCTAAGAACAAACAGGGTAAACTGGAAAGGACGGCCACACTGGAAAGTCTACGACACATCAGGATCTGGATCGAGAAGTCAAGAATATTAATGATGACAAATAAAGTACCTTGCATAATTTCTATAACTATACTAGTTTTTATTATACATTTACGGACAACAATTCCCGCAGAATTATCTACAAATATTATGGTTATAGCACGGCATGGCTCACTGGAACACACCCCTGAAAATACATTTGCTGCCTTTGAACAGGCGTTAAACATAGGTGTAGATGGTTTAGAGGTTGATGTACGAAGGACAAAGGACGACAGGTTAATCTTGATGCACGATGACACTATTGACCGTACAACCGACGGCAAAGGTTATGTCAGCAAATTACTATATGACGAAATCAGACTATACGATGCAGGCGCATGGATGGGAAAAGAGTTCGCTGGAGAAAGAGTACCACTTCTATCAGATGTGTTACAATTTGCTAAAGAAAGAAATATTATAATCATTCTAAATGTTAAAGATTACGGCATCGAACTGAAAATACTATCTCTTATTGAAAAGTTTGACATGATAAATCAGATCTATTTTAGCGGAAGATTAGACCAGGTTCGTAGTAAAAATATTGGTATCCAGGGAATACAACTGGTATTTACACCACTAGATGAATTAACTAATGAAGTAATAGACTTTATCCACGAAAAGCGTAAACATGTTGGAATCAGTCTGTTTAACACAGATGATAGAGAAAAAATGAAAGAAGCTATGGTTGAGGGTGTTGATGTTATTCTGACCGACTATCCAACTGTTGCAATGGACGTTCTCCATTACAGGACTAAAAGTGAAGCAGTGAATATAGAATCAAGAGAAAAGGAATTAGAGCCGGATATAGTTAGTAATCCGGAACAAATTGGCGCCCTCATCGATACAATTACACAGGGTTCACCTGATGAGTCCAGAATGGCCGCTCTGATACTAAGCACCTTGCCACCGGACACATCTGTCCCTGCACTGACCAAGCTCTTATTTTACAAAGACCTCTTAAAAGTCTCCGTTCCCTTCAAGAAAATTATTTCGAAACTTAACTTTAAAAAGAAAAAAAGGGAAGAAGACAACCGTTTGTTTCCGATGGCCCAGGTTCAAAGAAATATTATATGGGCTCTTGGACTCATCAAAGACAGACGTGCGGTGGAGCCGCTCATCAAGCAGCTAGATAATGCAAATGCAGAGACAGAAACTAAGAGGGAAATTATACAGGCACTCAAAACGATTGGAGATAAGCAGGCGGTTCCCGCCTTACACGAAATTCTGCTGGATCAAAAAAACCCTTCTTTAGTCAGGTATGATGCAGCAAGGGCGCTGGGTAATATAGCAAGTACAGATTCTATCTATACCCTTATAAATGCGCTTGACGATCGTAACTGGATGGTCAAGGGAGCCTGTGCGGCTGCCCTTGCAGGAACAAATGACAAAAGGGCCATAAAGAAACTTAAGCTTCTCTTAAATAAAGAAGCAGGATACGAAGCTTCATGGGCACGCGATAGAGTAGCCTGGTCATTAGCAAGAATGGGAGATGAAGGATTAGGGGCTCTTGTTTCAACACTGGGTAGTACAGGGGGAACAAGGGCCTGCTGGGCCCTCGTAGGAATAGGAGAACCGACCATACCTCACATGCTTACAACACTCAGGGGTGCAGGTAGAAATGAACGCAGAAGAGTGGCAATGGTATTAGGGTGGATTGGAAGCAAGAAAGGAGTTGTACCTCTTTCGTGGTCACTTATAGACGAAGACTTTGAAGTAAGAAAAGCAGCTGCCTGGGCCATGAGCAGAGCTGGAGGAGATAAGGCAGTCGCGGCACTTGAACGTGCACTTGTAGAACAGGATGAAAGTGATGAAGATATTAACGATAAGATATCTATATTAAATCATCAGCTAACTATCTTGCCCAAACTGCTTATCGTTTTAGACAAAAGAGAGATGCAATACTCAGTGCTTAAATGGGCATTTGCAAAAGAGGACAGAATGATTAATGATAGACTGAAAGTTTCAAAAGACCATTTTGAATTCACAAATAGCGCATTGAACAACCTGCTTGGCGTGATTAACAAAAGAGAGATGCAATTCACTGTGCTTAAACGGGCATTTGCAAAAGTCTTTTTAGATAAAAGAAAGATGCAATTCACTGTACTTAAATGGGCATTTGCAAAAGAGGATAGAATGATTAATGATAGACTGAAAGTTTCAAAAGACCGGTTTGCAGTCTCACATAGTGCTAGTGCTTTGAAAAACCTTCTTGTCGAATTAGCAAAAAGAGAGATGCAATTCACAGAACCTAAATGGGCATTTGGAAATAAAGACAGAGAGGCTGACAATCAGCTGAGAATTTCAAAAGATCGGTTTGTTGTCTCAGATAGTGATGTGAACGAATTATTTTTTGACACATATTACGATATGCAAACTTCGGCACTAAGATGGACATCTGCAGAAGATGACAGAAAGATTAGCGAGCGGCTGAAGGTTTCAAAGGACAGATTAGCATACCTAATCGACAGTGGGCTGCAAAGAGATATTACCAAGCTTCTTGTCATGCTGGCACATAAGGAAGACATTAAAAACGAAATCCTTGCCGACATTAAGCAATTGAATAAAAGTCTGCAGAGAAACAATGAAGTGAGAGAATATGCAAAAGAAGCAATACAAAGAATGAAGAATAAACTTTAACCTAAACAAAAAAAACGGCAAAGAACTATGAAAAATAAAATCGTTTACCTTGTAGGATCAGGCCCCGGTGACCCGGGGTTAATTACAGTAAAAGGGCTTGATTGCATCAAAAAAGCCAATGTCATTGTCTACGACTACCTTGTTAACTATTCTCTGCTAAAAAATGCCAGAGACGATGCGGAAATAATCTATGTCGGGAAAAAAGGCAATCAGCACACAATGGAACAGGATGACATTAACCAACTGCTTGTAGACAAGGCTATGGAAAACAAGATTGTAACCAGGCTGAAAGGCGGAGATCCATACGTCTTTGGCAGAGGAGGAGAAGAGGCTCTCGTACTAAAAGAACATAATATACCTTTTGAAGTAGTCCCCGGTATAACGGCAGCTATTGCAACGCCTAACTATGCCGGTATACCGGTAACACATCGTGCCTGCACATCTACTTTTGGACTTATCACTGGACATGAGGATCCGACAAAAGATCAAAGTGATATCGACTGGGAAAAACTAAGTACCGGTTTAGGCACATTGACATTCTATATGGGGATTAAAAATCTTCCAAACATAGTCAGCCAGCTTGTCAAACACGGCCGTTCCAAGGATACACCTGTTGCCGTAATCAGATGGGGAACCACCACCGCACAAGAGACAGTAACAGGCACACTCTCAAACATTGTAGAAAAGGCAAAAACAATCAAACCCCCCGCTATCACGATAGTAGGAGAGGTAGTAAACCTCAGAGAACACCTTAACTGGTTTGAATCAAGACCTCTTTTCGGCAAAACCGTAGTGGTCACCCGCTCCAGAGACCAGGCAAGTGAGTTTTCAGAACAACTAACCGATCTCGGCGCAAATGTCCTGGAATTTCCTACCATAAGCATAACCAGCCCTGATGATTTCACCCCCCTGGACAATGAAATAGGAAAGCTAGAGTCCACTGACTGGATTATCTTCACCAGTGTGAATGGTGTCGACTGTTTCTTTCATAGATTATCTGAACTTGGCGGTGACGTCAGGGACCTTAAGGGAGTAAAGATATGTTCCATAGGCCCTGCAACGACAGAGAGGATAAAGGGATTTCACATTAAAGTAGACTGCCAGCCTCCAAAATATGTTGCTGAAAGTGTGGTTGAAGTGCTTAAGGGAATCGAAGACCTCAAGGGAAAGCGAATCATGATGCCTAGAGCAGACATAGCACGAAGCTATCTCCCTGAAGAACTCCAGAAAATGGGAGCAGATGTTGCAGATATAGTTGCCTATAAAACAGTTGCCGCGACTAACGGAGACAATTCCGTTCTTGATAAACTAAAGGACGGAACGGTTGATATTGTAACCTTCACAAGTTCTTCAACAGTGAGGAATTTTGTCAAGATTGTTGGTGAAGATAACTTATCCGCTTTTAAAGGAAACGTTCAATTTGCAAGCATAGGGCCAATAACAACTGAGACTGCAGAAGAGATGGATATTAAAATCTCTATAAAGGCCGATGAATATACAATTCCAGGACTGGTACAGGCAATAGTTGATAAAATAGGTTAAATGCGGAAGGGGAGATTCGAACCCCCATAGTGCGACTGTAAGCAATCACTATATAATCACTTAAAAATGCTATATCCTTTTGGTGACTGTCTAGTGACACCACTCTCCAATTTTATTACTTTTTCTTTATATACCATTATCCATAAATATACTAGGATCTTCTAACTATGAAACTCTTTGTAATCATACATACATATCGCATAATGGTACGATAAACATTTATTTTAGACGGTCCATCTTTTAAATCATATCGTAATACCATGGGTATCTCAGTAACTTTTAAAGAAGGTAATTTACTTAACTTAAGCAAAATTTCCGTCATACATGAGAATCCTTTCTCCTCTACAAGATTACCCTTATGAAAAGAAAAACCTTCCTTTAATTTCATTCCCTTATATGCCCTGTAACCACACGTATAATCTTTAACACCTTTTATAGGAAAAATTGTCCCAAGGAGCAAATTTACTGTCTTACTGAGAAATTTCCTCTTAAAAGATAAACCAATCTCTTTGCCTCCGGGCTGGTAGCGTGATGCTATTACTACGTCATATCCTTCCTTAATTTTATTAACCATTTCTATAACATAAGAAGGGCTGTGAGTGTTGTCACCGTCCATCGTTATAATAATGTCTTCCGAAGAACAAGTGCGCACTACCTCCTTTAGCCCGGTACATATTGTTACGCCTAAACCCTTATTTTTCTGGTGACTAATTACCCTTAGAGGGATACTCATATTAAAAGAAAGAGCTATGCCTTTGGTTTCGTCTGTGCTGCCGTCATCAACAACTAAAACAAGATAATCGTGAAAGGAGGAGTCGAGGACCCTTTTAATTTCTTCTAATAATAAAGGGAGAGCCTTTGCTTCGTTATATACGGGCAAAATAATAGTTATCATCTTTTTCTTGTCTTTTAGATTACACTCGTGACATGCTTAATTATTTAGACATTAAAGAGCCTGGAGAGAATGACTTATTTATTACTTCAAAAAATCAAAATTAAATGAATTAACAGGTAAGCTTATTCATCTATATTTATTTCTTTTAGAAGTCGCTCAACAATTCTTTTACCTGCGTTTCCATCCCCGTAAGGATTTGTCGCCTGTACCATGCGTTCATATTTTTCCTTATTCTCCAACAATTTTACCGTTGCTTCTACTATTGCCCTGGATTGAGTTCCCACTACTTCTGCTGTCCCTGTTTCTACTGCTTCGGGCCGTTCTGTTACTTGACGCAATACAAGAACAGGTTTTCCTAAACTGGGAGCTTCTTCCTGTAACCCTCCTGAATCTGTTAATATAAGGCAAGAATGTCTCATTAAATGTACAAAATATTTATAATCTAAGGGCTCAATCAATGAAACATTTATGATTCCTTTCAATATTGAGCATACAGGCTTCTGGACATTGGGGTTTGGGTGGACAGGATAAACTATTTGAACACTAGAGGAGTACCTTAATGCAATCTCCTTTATTGCATTACAGATATTAATGAGAGGTTGTCCGAAGTTCTCTCGTCTATGAGCGGTGACTAGGATGATTTTCTTATTAAATGGTATATTCTCTAAAGGAGAGTTTCTAGTATCGATGTCTGTTGCGGCTATACCAAGCAAGGAATCGATAACGGTGTTACCAGTTACTTCTATCTTGTCCAGAGCTACTCCTTCTCTCAAAAGATTTTGTTTTGCCTGCTCAGTATGGGTAAAACAAAAATCACTCATACTATCAATAATTATTCTATTGATTTCTTCAGGATATGGATGTAATTTGTTCCAGGTTCTTAAGCCTGCTTCTAAATGTATAATTTTGACTTTTTGATAAAAAGCAGCTAAACTTGCCGCCATGCTTGTTGTGGTGTCTCCTTGAACTAACAGATAATCCGGTCTCTCTTTTCTGATAATCTCTCCAATCTGAGTTAGAACTGTGACTGTAACATACTCAAGACTTTGATTCTCTTTCATAATGTTTAAATCGTAATTTGGCTTTATTTCAAACAATTTTAGAAGTTGATCGACCATCTGGCGGTGTTGAGCTGTAATGCAAGTGCAGCATATAAACTTATCAGGGTGCTTACACAACTCTTTTATTGCTGGTGCTATCTTAATTACTTCTGGCCTTGTACCAAAAACACTCAGGATTTTAACCATTTACTCTCCTACATTTATAAATATCAAAGAAATTACTACTATTTATTAGGTCATAATTATTTAAAAATGAATTACGTAATTCTTGATCGAACAAGCGCTTGCGTTTAGAATGAGGAATTTCATCTATCCAGTTTGCCATACGAAATGGAACAGTACCCTTGGGGATAAGCCAAATATCAATCTTACAGGCTTCAAAAATTTGAGCCAATCGTTCCCTGTCCAGCATTTCTGCATTTTGATAAGCCATAAATATTGCAAAATCAATATAATAAGGATTCCCCATATAGACAAGAGCTGGTCTATAGTAAGTATATTTATAACCCCTATATTCACCT
>CAJXKT010000017.1 GCA_913055705.1 uncultured bacterium | reverse complement strand
ATGACAAATAGACGATACGTAAACATTAATGAAGTTTCTGAGTACACGAGTTTACCAGTCAAATCATTGTATGAGTTGGCTAGCCAGGGCAGGATTCCCTCTATCAAATTAGGTAAACGTGTTCTCTTTGATCTTCAGGATATAGACAAGATGATGGAGAGTATGAAGCGAACTTGTAACAAAGAAGAGAAAATTGTTAATAAAATACTTGGAGGTATTCATGGTAATTGATTATAATACGGCCGATAGCGTCATGCAGATACTATCAGGCTTCGGGAAAGGAGGTATAAATGTTTAAACGAAGCGGTGGAATCTGGTGGACGAGCATTAGGCATAATGGCAAGAGGATCCAGAAAAGCCTTGAGACCTCTGATAGAAAGCTTGCAAAGGCAATTGAAGCTAAGGTTAAGACTGAGATTGTTGAGGGAACTTATTTTGAGAAGCTGATAGGTCGTAAAAAAACCTTTAAGGGCTTAATGGATAAATTCCTAAAGGTTCATGCCCCAAAGGTGTCAGATAGCATGCAAAAAAGCTACAGGACATCATTGAGACATCTTAATTCTTTCTTTGGTAAATCTAATTTGTTGTCTGTTTTACCAAGAAATATATCAAAGTATAAGATGTTGAGAAAAGAAGAGGGGGCTGCACCAGCTACTATTAACAGAGAACTGGCAATGCTTTCTAAGGCTTTCAGTCTTGCTGTTAAGGAGTGGGAATGGCTCAAAGACAATCCTGTTTCCAAAGTGCCCAGGGAGAAGGAGGATAACGAACGTGACAGATGGCTGACAGTAGAAGAAGAAGTGAGCCTCCTTGAATGCAGTCCTGATTGGCTAAGAGATATAATTCTCTTTAATCTGCAGACTGGCCTTAGGCAGGATGAGCTTCTTTCTCTAACATGGGACAGGTTTAGCATGGTTCGTAAATCAATCTTTATTGATGATACGAAAAATGGTAAGTCAAAGACTATTCCACTTAACGAGACTGCACTTGGTATCCTGAAGAGTAAAGCCAAGGTTGTAAGTATCAAGAATCAGATTGTCTTTCATAGCAAGGCTGGAACAAAGATTAATAAGCATAACCTGAGGAGAGCATTTGTGAATGCAATGGGTAGAGCAGGGATAGAGGATTTCACATTTCACGGACTGCGCCATACTTTTGCTACACGGTTGGCACAGAGTAAAATAGATCTCTACAGAATATCCAAACTGCTCGGTCATAAGGATATCAGCACCACCCAGCGTTACGCACATCATTGTTCTGATAGTTTGCGAAAGACAGTAGAAGTGTTAGAAACTGACTGCAATATGACTGCAGTGGAGAAAAAAGTGGGATATTAGACTCATGAAATTTGTCATAAGTCCTTGGAGAATAAAGTACGCCCTGAAGGAATCGAACCTTCGACCCACTGATTAAGAGTCAGTTGCTCTGCCTGGCTGAGCTAAGGGCGCTATTATAGTTTCTTATAGGTTGGCGATGATCAATGAACAGTTACATATAACCAGAATTATGGCACGCCCGGCAGGACTCGAACCTGCAACCATTGGATTCGAAGTCCACTACTCTATCCAATTGAGCTACGGGCGCTCATTGTTTTCTAAAATATACTTGCTAAAACAATTATTGTCAACTTTTAATAAATAAAACAGCGAGGCTCCTGCCCCCATCTATACTGGTACGGGCGTGCGACACTTCCTTTGGCGGGGTGAGAGTTAATTTATAACTTGAACAATCTTACTTCAGCAATTATTATATGATAATATATGAAGTGGTACGCAGTCCATACACGGTCGAGGCATGAAAAACAGGTAGACCTGTTTTTAAGCGAAAGAGGGGTAGAGACATTTCTTCCACTTGTTCATACTCTCAGCCGAAGGAGGGACAGGAAGAAGTATGTTGATATACCCCTTTTCCCTGGATACCTGTTCGTTTTTGCAGAGAAAGAGCGTCTGTATGATGTTAAATACACAAGGGGGGTGACAAGGATAATTGGTACTGATCTGGGCGTACCTACACCAATACCGGATAAGCAGATTCTGGATATAAAGTCGGTTATGGAAACCGAAGTTCAACTGGATCCCTTTCCATACCTTAAAAAAGGTAGAATGGTAAGGGTAAAGTCAGGGCCGCTCAAAGGGATGGAAGGGATTCTTGTTGAAAGGAAGGGGCATTATAAGCTTGTGATACGTATTGATCTTCTCCAGAAAGGTGCTGCTGCCGAAGTGTACATTTCCGATATAGAGCCAATATAATCGCTATAAAAGTAAAGGTAGATGGCATAAACCAAAGAAAACTATACTGGACTAAATAAAAAATGACATATTTAATAACAGGGGCCGCAGGCTTTATAGGTTTTTATCTATCCAAACGTTTACTTGCACAGGGAAAAAGTGTAGTTGGGATTGACAGCCTTAGCGACTATTATGATGTTAATCTGAAGAAAACGAGGCTGCGTGAACTTGAAGGAGATCCAGGGTTTGCTTTCTATAAATTGGATTTGACAGACCGTGGAGGAGTTGAAAATCTTTTTTCTGAAAACAAGTTTGATTATGTTGTAAATCTGGCAGCACAAGCCGGTGTAAGGTATTCACTGACAAATCCTCATGCCTATATAGATAGCAATATTGTGGGATTCTTAAATATACTAGAGGGGTGCAGGCACAACGATGTTAAGCATCTTGTCTTCGCTTCTTCAAGCTCTGTTTACGGGGCTAACACAAGGATGCCGTTCTCGGTACATCATAATGTAGACCACCCTGTTTCACTTTATGCCGCTACAAAGAAGTCAAATGAACTTATGGCCCACACCTATTCAAGTTTATATAAATTGCCGTGTACCGGAATCAGGTTTTTCACTGTCTACGGCCCGCTGGGAAGGCCGGATATGGCTCTGTTTCTGTTTACAAGGGCAATATTGGAAAACAAACCAATTGACGTCTATAACCATGGCAAGATGAAAAGAGATTTTACATATATAGATGATATAGTAGAAGGTGTGGTCAGGTTGACCGATAAAGTTCCTGAACCAAATCCTGCTTGGAGCGGTGAGGATCCGGACTCTGCGACAAGTTATGCGCCATATAGGTTATACAATATTGGAAACAACAATCCTGTTGAACTCATGAAGTTTATCGGTGTATTAGAGGATTGCCTAGGGAAGAAAGCAGAGAAAAATTTTTTGCCAATGCAGCCCGGTGATGTGCCCGAGACATATGCAGACGTGGATGATCTGACTGAGGATGCAGGCTTTAAGCCTTCCACACCAATTGAGGAAGGAATTAAAAAATTTGTGGACTGGTATCGGGAGTATTACGGAAAATAGTGTCAGGTCACATGCTTACGGTTTTTCCAGATGGTCAAGAGTTAGTTTTGCTGCTTCAGCAAGGAATGCTGCTCCCACACCTAATGCATTCTCGTCAAAATCGAAAGTAGAGCTATGAGCGGGAATGTTCGCAAAGCCTTCCTTCTGTGCTCCCAACCTTGCAAGGCATCCCGGTATTTTCTCCAGATAGAATGAGAAATCTTCGCCTCCCATACTTGCAAACTGGGTATCTACAAGTGCTTCATCTCCAATAATATTTTTCACTGCCGTTCTTGCAATCTCTGACTCATTACATGTATTAGTGACAGCAGGGTATCCTTTAATAATCTCAACCTTCACGTCAGCATTGTGAAGCCTCCCGGCCGCATTGACGATACGCTTTATGCCTGCTATTATCTGCTTTCTTACGTTTTCCTCGGTTGTTCGTACAGTACCACATAATCTTGCATTCTCTGCGACGGCATTCGGTACTGTGCCTCCCTCTATCTGTCCAACCGAGACGATTGAGGGGTACATAGGATTTACTTCTCTTGATACTATCGTTTGTAATGACGTAACGATAAGACTGGCGACTATAATGGCGTCTATTGTGTCATGTGGCTGGGCGACATGTCCACCCTTACCCTTGATTGAGATCTCAAATCTATCGGTAAAGGCTGAAATCGTACCTTCTTGCACAACCAATTGACCAACTTTAAAGTGCCTGTCCAGGTGGCAGGCATAAATTGCCTTTGCGTCCTCAAGGAGTCCTGATTCCATGATTTTCAGTGCACCACCCTCACCTTCCTCTGCAGGCTGGAAGACAAGTATTACGTTCCCTGTTTTGAGAGATTGTATCAGTATGGCAGCGGCGCCGATGAGCATCGCAACGTGTCCATCGTGGCCGCAGGCATGCATCACGCCTTTTACTTCAGATGAAAACTCAAGCCCTGTTTCTTCATGTATAGCTATTGCATCCATGTCAGCCCTCAGGGCTACTACCGGTCCGGTTTTCTTTGTTGTGTCAATTCGGCCTATCACGCCTGTTTTTGCTATTCCAGTAGTTGCCTTTATGCCAAGCCTTTTTAGTTCTTCAGTTATGATGGCCGCTGTGTTCTCTTCCTGGTATCCAAGTTCCGGATGTTTGTGTATCTGGCGGCGTATACGTACCATGTGTTGAAATAGTTCCTTTGATACAATATTCATACAGTCATTTTATAAAGTTCTAAGGTAAATATCCAAGTTAAAATGCTTTTAGTTCAAAATGTAGAAAAGCTATGTTTATTTCTACTGGACAAAAATGTACTGAATCATAAAATACTTATTCAGGGATTCCCGCCTAACAGACCGGCGGGCAGGCAGGCAGTGGGTGATATTTCTTATGGGTAATGGCAAAACAACTACTTTATATCTCATGAGACATGGGGAGACTGAGGATAACGTTCGCAGGGTTATCCAGAGTCATAATGATTCTCCTTTGACACAAGAGGGCATAGTTGCTACAAGGGGCAGGGCCAGAATGCTCAAGGGTATAATGTTCGATGCCATCTTTTGCAGTGATCTTGAAAGGACCAGAAAAAGCCTTGAAATATTGCTTGAGAAATTAGATAGTAATATTGATGTAAATTATTGTACGGAAATAAGGGAGTTGGATTTTGGCCAGCTTACGGGTAAAAATATTGAAGACGTAAAGGAAATCATTTTACTTCATAAAAAGCAAACATGGAAACATTACCCTGATGGGGAAAGTGGAGATTCTTTCAGTAAAAGAATAATAGATTTTGTTGAAAATGTATTACACAGGTACGAGGGTAGGGCTGTTCTTTTCATGACTCATTATGGAGTTATTGAGACTATTTTAAAACATTATGTTAAGAAGCCGGACAAGAGGTTAAATACAAGGAATTATGATACAGGGGTGCTTTGGTTCAATAATGGGGACGCAAGCTTCAAATGGATATGAAATTTAAGAAGGTAATATTTCACGAAAACGAGATTCTTTTTGGCCGTGATTCTACACCGTTCATTACTGCGGTAGAATTTGATGGTAAAAATGGTGTAGAGATATTTTTCCGTCATGAAAAGAAGGTTACGTCAAAGATGGAAACCTTCAAGCCATTTATTTTCATGGAAGATACTGTGTATCTGGATGACTGGAATGGTACGTATGAGGCAAAGAGGCTTGAGGGGGAGGCATATTATGCATACTTGATATGTCTGGACGATTGGGCAGATTTACAGAGATTATTGAAGTATTTTAAGAAAACCACAGGTGCAAGTCCTGCAAGCCTGAACGCACCTTTCTTTTATTTAAATGATCCGGTTCATCAATACCTTCTGGTTTCGGGACGAACACTATTTAAAGAGATGTCATTTGGTGATTTGCTCAGACTCCAGCTTGACATTGAAACATATTGTGCGGAGGGATATGAATTTTCAAATCCTCACAGAGAAGAAGACAGGATTACTGTGATATCACTTTCAGACAGCAACGGCTGGGAGTATGCAATATCGGGAAGGGAATATAGCGAGAAAGAGATGCTGGAGATTATGGTTGAACAGATAAACTTAAGAGATCCTGATGTAATAGAGGGGCATAATATATTTAATTTTGATTTGACCTACATAGAGGCACGTGCCAGGAGGTATAAAGTCCCTCTGGCTGTGGGACGCACCGGGCAGAATCTCAAGTCTCATCCATCCCGTTTAAAAATTGCTGAACGAACAATATCTTACAGGAAATATGAGGCGTATGGCCGTCACATTGTAGACACTTATATACTGGCACAGATGTATGATGTTACCGCGAGGAAACTGGAAGGCTACGGCCTGAAGAATATCGCCAAGCACTTCAATGTTGCAGCACCGAAGAGGACGTACATAGAACCGGATAAAATAAACTGGTATTATGATAACAAGCCGGAGGAGCTTCTAAAATATGGAATGGATGACGTCAGAGAGACAAGGGCTATCAGCGAAATACTGAGCCAGAGTTTTTATTACCAGACCAGGATATTTCCATATTCGTTTCAAAATGCAATTATAAGAGGTAATGCAACAAAGATAGATTCACTATTCATAAGAGAATACATAAGCTCAAATCACTCAATTCCAAAAACACCTCAAGCTAGAGAATATTCCGGCGGATATACTGATATGTTTCATCAGGGTGTAATTAAGCGAATTCTGTATTGTGATGTTCAATCATTATACCCATCCATAATGCTAGCCTTTAAATATTTACCGAAGGATGACGCGCTTAATATCTTTCGTTCGTTGCTAGAGGATCTGGTAGATTTCAGATTGAAGGCTAAGGAGATGGTAGCTGTCGCAAAGTCAAAGTCGGAAAAGATGTATTTTGATGCTCTGCAGGCCACTTTCAAGGTACTTATAAATTCGTTTTACGGATATATGGGTTTTGCCTATGGCCACTTTAGCGACTTTGATAGTGCAAATAAGGTAACTAAGAAGGGGAGAAGTATTATCAAATCCATGATTAAATGGCTGGAGGGTAAAGATTGTAAAGTGATAGAGATTGATACTGACGGCATCTACTTTGTTCCATCGGATGGTATTAAAAAAAAGAAGGATGAGGAAGGGCTTATTAGTGAATTATCAAACGTACTTCCTGCAGGGATAAATCTTGAACTGGCCGGTCGGTACAAGGCTATGTTCAGCTATAAGATTAAAAACTATGTACTCCTTGGTTACGATGACAAGATGATTATCAAGGGGTCTGGTTTGCGTTCCAGAGGATTAGAACTCTTCCAGCGCAAATTTATGGAAGAGATGTTTCTTTACCTGCTTAGGGGAGAGGAGAAGAAAGTGGATAATCTCTTGGCAAAGTACACTGATGAGCTTATGAACCATAAGTGGGACAAGAAGATGTTTATAAAGACAGAAACCTTACAGGAGTCTCTTGCTGCCTATACCGAAAAGATAAGTAAGAAGAAAAGAAGCGCTGCCGCCGCTTATGAATTGGCTATTAAGTCAGAGCGTAACTACCAGCCGGGTGACCAGGTCTCATATTACGTGATTGGTGATAAGGGCAGGGTAAGAGTGTTCGATAATTGTAAGCTCGCATCACAGTGGGACCATGAAAAACCGGATGAGAATATAGAATATTATAAGAAAAAGCTTATAACACTGTACGATAAGTTTAAGCCCTTCTTTAGTGACGAAACGGGTACATAAAGATGAAGAGGACCTTAAATTATGGTGCCAGAGGTGGGAGTTGAACCCACACCCCCTTGCGGGGACCGGATTTTGAGTCCGGCGCGTCTGCCAATTCCACCACTCTGGCTACTAATTTAAATCTATTTAAAACAACCTGTGACTCTTTCTTTTAGAAATTGGGGGCCCAAGTATCTCTGCAAAGATTATGGCATTCTTAAGGTCTTTTCCTGACAAAGTGTCCCATGGAAATTCTGCACGGTAAATATCTTTCTTTTCATGGACAGGAGCTTTCCATTTCTCTTCATATTTCTTAGCCAATGGTGATTCGAACTGACCAACCTCCTTCTCAACTATTGGTTCCGGTTTTGGACGGACTTCTTTTTCTAATAGCTCATATCTTTCTTCATCTATTCTAATTTCAGGTTTAGTCTCAGGTATTTCTGTGCCAAGCAATTCTTCCATGTATCTGGAAAGTTTATCACGCTCTTCCTCTGGTTTATGCTCCGTTTTCGGTCTGTTTCTAGCCCGATTCTTAAGAGCCGTAAATATTATAAAAACAATAATTATGATTGCCCAGACTAATTGTTCCATTCCTGTTTCCTTGAGTTAGTAAAAAGTTATGTCTTCGGAGTATCTTCGCTTGTCTTAGAGATAGAGGTTCTCATTTCTGTGTCTGCCTGAATATTTTTCAGGTGATAATAGTCCATTATACCGAGGTTACCCTCCCTGAATGCCTGAGAAATTGCCTTAGGGACTTCTGCTTCCGCAAGAACTACCTTTGCCCGATTTTCCTCTACTAAGGCCGTCATTTCCTGTGCTCTCGCTACAGCCATTGCCCTGCGTTTTTCAGCTTCTGCCTGTGCAACTATCTTGTCGGCTTCCGCCTGGTCCGCCTGAAGTTTGGCTCCTATATTATCGCCTACATCGATGTCCGCAATATCGATAGATAATATCTCAAAGGCTGTACCGGAATCAAGCCCTTTTGTTAATACCCCTTTCGATATTGAGTCAGGGTTTTCAAGTACCTTCTTGTGTGTTATTGCAGAGCCAATTGTGGTTACTATACCTTCGCCGACACGCGCAATTATGGTTTCTTCTGTCGCACCACCGACTAATCGTTCGATGTTTGCTCTTACCGTCACACGTGCCTTTGCCTTGAGCTGGATACCATCCATTGCGACTGCATCAATTGTTTGTCTTCCCTTAGATGGGTCAGGGCAATCAATAACCTTGGGGTTAACGCTTGTTCTTACGGCATCAAGAACGTCTCTTCCTGCCAGATCTATTGCGCAGGCCCTGTCGAAACCCAGTTCAATTTTTGCTTTGTCAGCAGCAATTAATGCCCTGATAACGTTAGGAACATTACCTCTCGCCAGGTAATGTGCTTCGAGCTGAGGAGTATCATAATCCAGCCCTGCCTTTTTGGCCATTATACGTGAATCAACAATAATCCTTGCGTTAACACGTCTGAAAGTCATTCCAATTAATTGTAAGAGAGCAACATTTGCGCCGGAAGCCAAAGCCTGTATATACAACCAACCATATTTAAATATTAAGAGAAGAAACAGGATCAGGAAAATGGCGCCAATAACAATTCCGATTGTTAAGACTTCCTTGGAAACGGCAAGTAAGGGTATATTTATCATATTTTCTCTCCTTCTTATGTTTTTACCGGTTTTACAACGATTCTATTTCCCTTTATGTCTATTACCTTAATCTTTGTATTCTTCGATATCATTTCACCTTCTGAAACGACGTCTACCTTGTTACCATTGATATTTGCAGTTCCTGATGGCCTCAGTGTTGTAATGGCAACACCTTCTGCTGATAATAATTCGTCCAGTTTATCACTGGCAGAGGAGAAACCCTCTTCCGTATCTTTTACAGCAAATGTCCTGGTTAGTAGTTTATACCATGTTATAAAAAATATAGGAATAAAGCAAATGCCTATACCGAGCAAAATATGTCCAAGTAAATTTGACACGTATAAATAGGCGAATACTATACTTGCAATTACACAGCCGGCGCCGCAAATTCCGACTATTGCTCCCGGTATGAACAGTTCTATAGTTATTGCACACAAACCAATTATATATAATGTTATTATTCCTGTTGTACTCATAAAAGTTTAAAGTGCCTACCCGCCTGCCAAGCAGTTCGGGCAGGAAGTTTGAAGTGAGCTAAAGTTGTGGTAAAACACAAATCTTTTATTTTTAACTTTAAGTACTTTAGTTCACTTCCCGCCTAACAAACTGGCGGGCAGGTAGACACTTCCAACTTGGTTGCGGTTTTGCCGCGCTATGAAAGCTTTTGGTTGTGGTAAGATATCGACAGATATTCAGCTTCATATGTCTGAAATTTTACTGCGGCACTGGGTGAGTGTCAATTGTTTATTTCGAATATTACATTTAACCTTGCACGAAAGATAATGTTTAAATGACTAAACCAGAAAATGGATTAGGAAACAAATTCATAGTGGCTGCCGTCCAGTTCTGTTCAAACGAGGATAAAAGCAGAAACTTAAAATTGGCAGGCACGTATATTGATAATGCCGTTAAAGATGGTGCGGATGTTGTCGTCCTGCCGGAGATGTTTAACTGCTGTGGCCATACAAAGATCATGGTAGAAAATGCAGAAGAGATACCGGGAGATACCATTAATTTTTTATCGGATAAAGCACGAACACACGGAATTTATATAGTGTGTGGAAGCATATTTGAAAAGGTTGAAGAGAACAAGGTCCATAACACATCCGTAATAGTTGGAAGAAGCGGTGAAATCCTGGCAAGGTATGCGAAGGTACATCTTTTTGATGTTGATATACAGGACAAGATAAGATATAAAGAATCAGAGAATGTAGTTGCAGGCCAGGGAATAGTTACCGCAAATATGGGAGACGTCAAAGCCGGCCTGAGCATTTGCTACGACTTGCGATTCTGCGAACTTTACAGGTCTCTGGCATTAAACGGAGCAAAGATTATTTTCATTCCCTCCGCATTTACGTCGACTACCGGAGAATATCACTGGGAACCTCTGGTTATAGCCCGCGCCATTGAGAATCAGGTTTTTGTAGTCGCAGCAAATCAGATAGGGACCGGCCCGAACAATATAACCTGCTACGGGAAAAGCATGATAGTAGACCCGTGGGGAAGAGTCTTGGCAAAAGCAAAAGAGAGCGAGAGTGTGATTACGGCTGAGGTTGATTTAAACTTGCTGGGGGAGGTAAGAGCAGAGATACCTTTATTTGAGCACAGACGCACTGATTTATATTGAGGGCTGAGTTTACTAACATGGAGATTTACGAATGAAGCTGGTTTACGTTGATAGTAACGCTACAACGAGAGTCGATGATGAGGTTTTGGAAGAGATGCTGCCGTATTTTAAGGAATACTACGGCAATCCGTCAAGCATACATACTTTTGGAAGGCAGGTTGCAACCAAGCTGGACCTTGCCAGAGAAAGGGTTGCAAATCTTATTGGAGCAGATACATCTGAGATCGTATTTACAAGTTGTGGAACTGAGAGTAACAACAATGCCATACACTGCTCGTTGGAAGCGCATCCTGAAAGAAGACATGTCGTTACAACTAAGGTAGAGCACCCGGCGGTTTTGAATGTGTGCAAATACTTTGCAAAGCAAGGCTATGAAGTAACAGAACTTGGCGTTAATAATGATGGAATGATTGACCTGGATGAGTTACGGGATTCCATAAAAGATACTACGGCTATTGTTTCTATCATGCATGCAAACAATGAGACAGGTGTAATATTTCCCATCGAAGAAATTGGTAAAATAATTAAAGAAAAAGGTGCTCTTTTTCATTGTGATGCAGTGCAGGCAATTGGCAAGATTCCCGTAAATCTTAAGAACAGCCATGTCGACCTCATGTCAATATCCGGGCACAAGCTTCACGCACCAAAAGGGGTTGGCGTATTGTATATACGAAAAGGAGTAAGGATTGACCCTTTACTTATTGGCGGCCACCAGGAAGAGAATAGAAGGAGCGGGACAGAAAATGTTCCCTATATTATCGGGCTGGGCAAGGCTTGTGAATTAGCAGAAGGATTTGTAAAAACAGAGCAGACAGAAGTCAGGCGTCTCAGGGACAAACTGGAAAAAGGTATTAAAGACAAAATTTCTAATGTGGTAATAATTGGAGAAAATAGTGACCGCCTGCCAAATACGAGCTGTGTAGGCTTCGAATATATTGAAGGAGAAGCAATCCTGCTTTTGCTTGATATGGTCGGCATTGCTTCTTCCTCCGGTTCGGCATGTACAACCGGTTCCACAGAACCATCTCATGTCCTGCAGGCTATGGGGGTTCCTCCCGCTACAAGCAGGGGAGCAATCAGGTTTAGTTTAAGCAAATACAACACGGATGATGAAATCGATTACATTCTTGAAAAACTGGGACCAATAATTAAAAAACTGCAAGACCTTTCACCTCTTTTTGACGATTCGGCAAAAAAATAAGCCCCGTTACCGTACTCTGGTAACGAGGCTAAATTTTTTATAGTCACTACTGCCGCAGTCGAAAAACCTGCTATTCTACTTTGCCCTTAATTATCACAAAACGCGTATGCATGCCTCTTCTGATTAATAATAGGATATCTTTGCCTTCTTCAGTACTCTTCAAGGCCTCTCTGAATTCTTTTATGTTATTAATCTTTTCGCGATTAACTTCTTTTATTAAGTCTCCTTCTTTTACATCAGCTTGAGCAGCAGAACTGCCTGGTTCTACGGCAGAAACTACGACACCGTTTTCACCTTCAAAACCAAAACTTTTAGCCAGTTCCTCCGTTAAATTCTGCACTGACATACCCAGGTCCCTGCCGATAGACGATTTCGATGAAGCAAACAGATCTGACGGCTGTTCGCCTATTTTCACTGTTAAAACCGTTTCATTACTCTTTCTCAATACTTTTATTTTGACTTCTTTGCCGACCTCAGTTTGGGCTACAACATTACGCAATTGATTAACGTCGCCCATTGGCTTATTATCAAACTCAATTAATATATCACCTCTTTCGAAGCCTGCTTCCTTGGCAGGGGATTCATCCTGTATATCACTTATCAATATGCCTTCGGTAACAGCTACACCAAATTGCTCTGCAAGTGATGCATCCATATTCTGGATGGCAACACCCAGCCAGCCGCGGGTAACCTTTCCTTTATCAATCAGATCTCTAAGTACCGCCTTTGCCATGTTTACCGGTATGGCAAACCCGATTCCCTGATAACCTCCCGAACGGGTAAAGATTGCAGTATTGATACCTATAATCTCTCCATCAATGTTTAATAATGGGCCTCCACTATTTCCGGGGTTAATCGCTGCGTCGGTCTGAATGAAATTCTCATAATTTGCGATCCCCACTCCAGACCTGCCCATTGCACTTACCACACCAACTGAGACGGTATGATTGAGGCCAAAAGGGTTGCCAATTGCAATCGCCCACTGTCCCTGTTTCAAAACATCAGAATTTCCCATCTTTGCGGCTACCAAATTATCTCCCTCAATCTTTATTACCGCCAAATCTGTCTGTTCGTCTGTTCCCACAATTTCCGCGCTAAATTCTCTCTTGTCATTGAGTTTAACCTTCAGCTCGTCCATGTCCGCAACAACGTGATTGTTGGTCAGGATGTACCCTGTTCCATCATCGATCCTGACTATTACACCGGAACCAAGGCTTTGTGTCTTGTACTCTCCTTTTGGCGGCGCTTTTGGTATAAACTTGTCAAAAAAATCATCAAATGGATTTTTCTGTCTGCCACGTCTATCACCATGACCCCGGCCCCGATCTCCATGATATCCTCCACCTCCAGTAGAAGGATGTTTGAAAACCTTTACAGTGGTGATAGATACAACTGACAATTTGACTTCTTCGGAAACAAGCACTAGAGAATGTTCTAATTCTTCATGGTCTGTTGCCGCTTTAACACTACCCGTTGAACCCGCGTATCCCAGGATTAACGACAAAGCAGATAGCGTAATCATCAGTGTCAAAAAATGTTTTTTAATATTCCTTCTTTTACTGTACACAAAGACCTCCTTTTTGGTATAAGAACCCGACTAAATGTATAATCAGTAGTTTAAATTTTCTTAATAGTAATATAATATGGTGTCAATATCAATATGATAATCGTTACTTATTCGTTTATATAAACGTGTATCCCGGTTTAAAATTTATTTCTTTAGAATTTCACCATTCATAACGCCCTCGTGCTTGCCATCTTTAATAGTTAGTTTTCCATTTACTAAAACGTGCTTGACGCCTTTAGAGTAATTATGCGGGTTTGTAAATGTTGCTTTTTCTGTAATTGTTCCCTGGTCAAAAATAGTTATATCAGCAGAAAACCCTTCTTTTAGGATCCCTCTATCCTTAAGACCCAGCTTTTGAGCAGGGAATCCGGTCATTTTATATATAGCCTTCTCTAGAGAAAAAAGAGTGGCTTCATTAACGTATTTTCTTATTACTCTTGAAAACGTACCGTAACCCCTTGGATGCGGCATTCCGTAGTTTAAAACTCCTTTTAGAGAGCGAAGCGAACTGTCAGAGCCTACCATTACAAAGTCCCAATTAAGTATTCTGGCAAGGTTTTCCTCTGACATACTAAAAAATATAACGCTTACCCTGCAGTCTTCTTCATATAAAAGATCGAGAACAAATTCTAAAGGTTGTACTCTTAATGTCTCCGCAATCTCTGCAATCGTTTTTCCTTCGTAGCTTCTATTCTTCTTATTATACACAGATGAAATCATTATAGTTCCCCAAAACTCATGGCTTTGGCCTTCGTGCTCCATTTCTTTGATAATGCGTTCCCTGAGAAGAGGATCACCCAATCTTTTTTTCTCTTCGGCCGTTCCGCCCTCGTATACCCAACCCGGCAAGATTACATCCAGGTCTGTTGCTGCTGCAATATAGGGGTACCGATCACATGTGATGTCTATGCCTTTAGACCTTGCATCGTCAAGCAGTTTTTTTATTTTGTCTATTTTCCCCCAGTTTTTCTCTCCCCATGTCTTAATGTGGGAGACTTGAGTATTTACTCCACTCTCTTTAGAAATATTTATAGTTTCGCTTAAGGCGGCTTCTATTTCATCTCCTTCATCTCTTATGTGTGTTGCATATATACCATTGTACTCTTTGACTATTTTGCATAATTCTATTAATTCAACGGTCTTTGCATAACATCCCGGCGGATAGATCAATCCGCTTGACATACCAAAAGCGCCTGACTCCATCGCATCTCGTAATTCTTTTTCCATTTCGGCAAGTTCATTCTTGTCTGGCTCACGGTCTTCATATCCCAACACACAGGCGCGGATGTTGCCATGGCCAACCAGGAATCCCCTGTTAATAGAACTCGTCGCTTCATTCGCCCTTTTAAAGAAATCCTCAGCCGTTGCCCAGTTTATATCCAGCCCGAATTTGCGAAATCCTTTTCTTTTATTTTCAAGTAACTGGCCCTTTAGCGGGAATGCAGATATACCACAATTTCCACAAATCTCCGTGGTAACACCATCATGGATTTTGCTTTCACTCTCCGGGCTAACCAGACAGAAAAAATCACTATGTGAATGGATGTCGATAAATCCCGGCGCAACCACGCAATCTGCTGCATCTATAATGCGGCAATCAGACAGGTTGTCAATACTGCCGATATAAGTGATTTTATCATCTTGAATGCCAATATCTGCAATCCTCTTAGCGCAGCCGGTCCCATCAACCACAGTGCCGTTTTTGATTATTAGATTGAAATTGCGTGACATTGAATGATCTCCATGAAAATAACTGTGCAAAGCTAAGTGGGGTTCATATTGTTAAAAGCCTTAAACGAGGATTTGTCCTGGACTGCGTATTCTGTAGAAATGTTTCTAAAATTATGAGGAAGGCAAGATTTTATTATGAAAGGGTCCTATCAGCTTAGTGTCTCCATCATTCGCTGAGTGCTGATGGTTGTGTTGTGCCAAGAAAAGAATCAACGTCTTTGTGTAATAATTCCATATCTTTTTTTAATGCACGGTTATGTGAGGCGTTATGGCTTTTGTTAAATGAATAGCATCCCAAAATGCACACAACAAATGCAAGAAACATAATATATTTTTATGATTTCAAATAATTTCAATGTTTCTCAGAGACACATAATTGATGAATTTTCAATCTTCTTCTTTTCTTCTTCTTGATGAAGGAATTTTCATACTTCTTCGATATTTAGTTACCGTTCTTCGCGCTATATCGCTTCCCAGCTCTCTTAATTTGGCAGCAATCTCCTCGTCACTTAAGGGGCTTGATTTATTTTCTCCATTTACAATTTTAGACAGTTTTTGTCTCGTCGCCTCCCATGTTTCCATGTCACCATCCGCATTCATAAAGCCGCCTGTAAAGAAAAACTTCATCTCGAAAATTCCTTTGGGAGACTGCATATACTTATGGGCTATAGCGCGGCTTACAGTTGATACATGAATTCCGACAGCATCTGCAACATCCTGCATCTTTAAGGTCCGAAGGGCAAGGATTCCTTCTTCAAAAAACTTCTCCTGCATCTCTACTATCTTGACTGTTACCTTATACAACGTGCTTTTTCTTTGTTCGATAGCATCTATAAGCCATCTGGCAGATTCGATCTTTTTCCGAATATAACGCCTCGTATTCAAGTCATAACCTTTTCCGTTAAGCACATCTTTATAAAACGGGCTTATATAAATGCGCGGGAGATTGTGGTCTCCTATGAGCGTAACCTCATATTTTCCGTCTACACAATCCACTCTGACTTCCGGTGTTACATATGGTATCTGTTCACTGCTAAAAAGGGAACCGGGCTTGGGATTCAGCGTCTTAATGAACTCTATTACTTTTTTAATCAATTCCAGGTTGCCCCCCAGCTTTTTTGCTATAAGCTTGTACTTCTTCAGTTCAACTTCTTCAAGATAGTTTAAAATTAGATCTTTCGCCATATTATAATCAGGGTCTCTTTCGTCTAATTGCAGAATAAGACATTCTTTCAAGTCCCTTGCTCCTGCGCCAAGAGGCTCCATGCTTTGTATAATTTTCAGGGCGGTGTTTGCCTGTTCCATGCTTACAGGGGTTTCCATTGCTTCAACAACTTCTTTCAAAGGATGAGCAAGGTAGCCGTTATCATTAATGTTATAAATTATATTTTCACATATTTCCGTAAGCGAATCTTCTACCTCCATAATCGATAACTGCCCAAGGAGATAGTCTTGAATTGATATTGATTTAGCAGCAGTGTTTTCCAGTGCTTCCTGCTTCCGGTCTCTTTCATCTACAGCATCACCCCTTTTTATAGACGTTTGAGAGTAAAAGTCTCCCCAATCGTCCGCCATTTCTCTGAGCTTTTTAAATTCTTCATCTTCCTGTGGCGTTTCATCGTTTTTGCTTTCTGCAATCTCTTCATCGAGTGTTTTCTGTTCTTCTGTTATCGGCTCATTTTTCTCATCATCAGTTACTTCTTCCAATACGGGATTATCTATTAACTCTTGCTGCACATGTTCAACTAAAGCCAACATGGGAAGCTGAAGTATCTCTATAGATTGGATCACCTGAGGTGCCAATTTCATTTGTTGCCGAAGTTGTGGTGATAGTATTGTGCCTACTCTCATAACTATAATTCCAAAAAAAATTAGTCTTTCTGTATTGATTTTCTGCCGTGAATCGCGTCAGCAATAACTGCAGAATTTGCGTATTCTAAATAACTCCCAGATGGCATACCTCGTGCCAATTGAGTAACTTTAACACCTAAAGGTTCCAATTGCTCAAGAATATACATAGCGGTAACATCACCTTCCAGATTTGGATTAGTGGCAATAATCACTTCCTGGATACCGTTATTCCTGGCCCTGTCCACCAATTTATCTATATTAATATCCTCCGGTTCAACGTTCTCCAAAGGATCTATATGTCCAAACAAAACATGGTAAACTCCTTCGTAGAAACCTGCTTTTTCAATTGTAAAAAGATCTTTTGGTTGTTCAACAACGCATACCTTTTTATGGTCGCGCCTATGGTCTTTACAGATATGACAGGGATCCGTTTCTCCGATATTACAACAGATGGAACAATGACTGACATTCTGTTTTACGTTTTGTATCGCCGTGGCTAATTGCATTGCATCATCATGAGGTAATGCAAGAACATAGTGCGCTAATCTCTCTGCACTTTTCTGGCCGACGCCAGGCATTCTGCCCAGCTCTCTCATAAGGTTCAACATAGATTCAGGATATGATTTCATTCTTGTATCTTATTGAAGCAAACCGGATAAACCCGGTATGTTCATACCCCCCGTCAATTTATTCATTTCCTCTTGATACATTTCTTGAGATTTTTTCATTCCTTGAGACACTGCTGCTAGTATAAGATCTTCCAGCATCTGCACGTCATCAGGGTCAACAACTTCCTTATCAATTTTCACAGATAGAAGCTCCTGCCTTCCATTTACATGTACGGTTACCATTCCACCGCCAGAGCTTGTTTCTATAACACGTTCCTTAAGGCTTTCCTGAACCTCTCCCATCTTCTTCTGCATGTCAACGGCCTGTTTTTGCATTTGCTTCATCATGCCGCCTAAGTTACCCATTCCCTTCATTCTTTTTCTCCTCTTACATTAACAATTGAGCCATCAAAAAACTCTATAGTTTTTTTTACCATAGGTTCGTTTTTTACCTCGTCTTCTACTTCCTTGCGTTTTTTCTCTTGCACAAGACCGTGCTTGCTGCCTTTAATATTAGTTGCTTTATGACCATTCTTTGATATTGTAAATTTTACCTGAATCTTCTTTCCGGTTACTTTCTCCAGGCAACCCTCGATTATCCGCTTTTCATCGGGTTTTTCAAGCCTTTCTTTATGAATAAGGTAATTTTTTGGAAATTCTACAACCGCTTCTTTATTATCAATATTTAAAACCCTGGCGCCACTTAACAGGGCCCAAATTGTCTTTTTTTCAGCTTGAACTTCAACCATTACCTTGTCCCAGGTATTAACAAAATCAGCATCACCGCTTGCTTTATTATTTGCCTCTGCATAACCATCGGAAGGTTTTTCTTTTACCTCTTTCTTTGCCGGTGCGGCAACACTTTCGTTATATGTGGGTACTGCCTTGCTCACATTCTCTGTGTTACCCTCAAACATTTTTTTTATTCCTTCTATTTTGTCCAAAACTGTGCTAAGCGGTTTCAATTCTTCCATAGTCGCAAGTTTTATAAACAAAACTTCCAGAAGAATCCTCTGTTGAAGCAAGTCCCTTGTTTTGCTTTTAGCTTCGGAAATTATCTGAAACATGTACATTAATGTATCAGGAGAAAGTGACGAAGATTGCATCCGTAATAGATTAATGTCGCTTGATACGGTTTCTATTGTGCCCTGCTCCTCTTTACAGACTGAAACAAGGAGTAAATCACGGATATAAAGAAGTAGTTGGTCAATAAAACCCTCTATATCTCTTCCGCTTTCCATAATTTCATGAAATATTTCTACAGATAACTCAGGATTTTTTTCAATAAAACTGTTAATCAAACTTGAGATTTTCTCCTCACTGACAACCCCAAAAATATCGTAAACATCTTTTAACGTTATTTTCTCGTGACAAAATGAAGCGAGCTGGTCTAGGATAGATTCAGAATCTCTTAATCCTCCCCGGGCATATTTTGCGATGGATTGAAAAACTTCTTCCTCTGCTGAGATGTTCTCGGTTTTGCAAATCTGTGCAAGCCTGTCGCTTATATCAGGCACAGAAATATTTTTAAAATCAAACCTCTGACAGCGCGACTGAACGGTGTCGGGAACACGGCTTGGCGAGGTTGTAGCAAAGATAAATTTTACATGTTCAGGAGGCTCTTCAAGTGTTTTTAGAATTGCATTGAACGCTTCCTTGGTTAACATATGCACCTCATCTATTATGTAAATTTTATAACTTGAAACCGCCGGAGCATATCCCACATTCTGCCTGATATTCCTTACCTCATCTATGCCGCGGTTGGAAGCTCCGTCTATTTCCAGGACGTCAATATCATTCCCATTTGTGATACTGTTACATGTTGAGCATTTATTGCAAGGGTTGCCGGCCTTTCCTTTTTGACAATTAAGGGCCTTTGATAATATCCTCGCCATAGATGTCTTGCCAACTCCTCTCGGGCCGGCAAACAAATACGCATGAGCAACACGGTCAGACTGAAGGGCGTTTACCAATGTAGTAACTATATGCTTTTGCCCGACAATCTCGCTAAATGATTTTGGCCGATATCTTCTCGATAGAACAATATATGACATATCTTGCTTGAAATTAAGCCTTCGGCAACTATGATTCCTCGACTCCGCTCGGAATGACGTCATTCCGAGCGGAGTCGAAGCATTAAATTAGTATAAAGCAGCCGTGCACTTTTTTTCGATTCTCTTTCCGTTGGACTTTCCAGGCAGTTAGCTCCGACCAGGCAGCCTCACGGCACATAAGCACCAATGCTTATGGCTGCTTGCTTCCGCATCTGACCAGGTTCACATAGCCTTATTGCATGAGACCCAGCCTTCAACACCACTTACTTAGAAAGCACCAAAAGTCAGAAAAACCTCCAAAAAGCGATCGACCCTGCGTAAGCGGTTTGCAGGTAACAAGGAACCGCTAGCTCCCCGTCTAGCACGGCCAAAATCTAGATAAATCTTTCTTGTATAAACATTTTTTATTTATGGCGGAGAGGGCGGGATTCGAACCCGCGAGGCAGTTACCCACCTACACGCTTTCCAAGCGTGCTCCTTCGGCCACTCGGACACCTCTCCAATCCGAGACTGAGAGAGGGAGGTTCAAGCCTCTGGCCCAACCTGGGTAGATATTGTTTCCTGGGTTTCCATATCAAAACGGAGGGAGCGAGATTCGAACTCGCGTGAAGATTTCTCCCCAACTGGTTTTCGAGACCAGCGCTTTCAACCGCTCAGCCATCCCTCCACACTAATATGGCCTGCTGTTTCAACCGTTGGATCAATCACCCCGACATTTTTCCAGAAAAAATTGTTTCAAGAGCAAACTACATTCATTCTCTAAAACCCCAGAGACTACATTCAAACGGTGATTTAAATGAGGATCATTAACCAGATTTACTATCGATTCACAGGCACCGTATTTTTCGTCCTTTGTTCCGTATACCAGGTTTTTTACCCTGGCCTGAACCAAGGCCCCTGCACACATTGTACATGGTTCCAAGGTTACATAAACAGTGGTATTGCTTAACCTCCAATTTTGAAGATATGCAGAAGCCTGTGTGATTGCAATCATTTCAGCATGAGCTGTGGGATCTGATAACAACTCTCGCTGATTATGCGCCTTTGCAATAATGCTATTTTCGTAAACAATTATAGCCCCAACAGGGACTTCATTATTTTTGAAGGCTTTTTCTGCTTCAGTAATTGCCAGTCGCATATAATATTCATGCGAACGGAATTCAGTTATCATAGACTTCACAACCTAGGACTCAAAAGGATGGATACGCGCCCAGCACGATTCGAACGTGCAACCCCCGGTTTCGTAGACCGATACTCTATCCAATTGAGCTATGGGCGCAATATTCACACTAAACATTTGCTATTTAAACCGGTGTTATAATCGATAACAAGGTTTTCATCAAGCATGCCAGCAAACGCGGTGACCGCCTCAATAAACGATTCCATGAAACCACGATGAATAAAAAATTTAATAATGGCGAGGCCGACGGGACTCGAACCCGCAACATCCAGATCGACAGTCTGGTACTCTAACCAGTTGAGCTACGGCCCCACTCCTTTCCTGAAAACAGTCTTAAATCTTTTATTTCCTATATGATGGTGGGCGATATAGGACTCGAACCTATGACATCTTGCTTGTAAGGCAAGCGCTCTAGCCAACTGAGCTAATCGCCCTTATTAACGAGCGAATCAAGTTTAGCATTATGAATTATTATGTCAATAAATTTTTGAATCTACTATCATTGAACCTAACTTATCCTTGACTTAACAGATAATCAGACCTATATTATGTTTACAGAAAAGCACAAAAAAGAATCGAATAAACAGCTTTCCAGGAACGTTTTAACGAGGTAAATTTAAAAAATGTACAAGAGGAAACATCTTTATAAACTCATAATCTTTCTTTTAGCACCCCTGATAGTTATCTTCTTCGCCATATCGCATAGCAGTTCACTTAACAAAAATTTTGATGAAGAGATTAATCAGGCAAAGGATGAACACAAGTTTCGCCTGGTTCGCACTGTCTGTTTTTATTTAAAGAAATTTTACGTTGAACCTGACAGAATAAAACCGAAAGAGATGCTGGTAGAATCACTTTCCTGGCTCGAAAAGATAATTCCCGAAGTGCAGGTTAACGTAAATGATGAATCAGAAGAAGTTGAAATTCTGGTTGATAAAACTTCTAAAATAATCGACATTTCACGAATACGACGATTGGGTGAATTGTATAATACCTTAAACGACGTTCTGCATTTTGTAAACGAAAACAAATATCACGAAATCGAAGCTGAAGATATTGAATACGCGGCAATTAACGGTATGCTTGCACAATTAGATCCACATTCCGTTGTCTTCCCACCTAAAGATTTTACAGAGTTTAAAATAGGAACTTCAGGCAAATTTGGCGGACTCGGTATGGTGGTTGGCCTGAGAGATGGAATGCTGACCGTGATTTCTCCTATTGAAGGAACCCCTGCATTCAGGGCGGGCCTTAAATCAGGAGATAAAATTATTGCAATTGACGAAGATTCAACCATAAACATGTCGTTACAAGAGGCTGTCAACAAGCTCAGAGGCGACCCTTCTACCTCTGTTATACTGATAGTAGAAGTTAAAAAATCCCAAACCAACAAAACAGTTACATTGGTAAGGGAAATTATCGCAATACCCAGCGTGGACGCAAAATTAGTTGACGGTAACATAGGATACATAAAGATAAGAAATTTCCAGGAGGACACATCACAATCTTTAGAAGAAAAAATTGCGGAACTTACAACAGAAAGCGGAACGTTAAAAGGAATCATTCTAGACCTTCGAAATAACTCCGGAGGTTTATTAGGCCAGGCAATTGCCGTTGCAGACAAGTTTCTTTCTTCCGGTATGATTGTAGTAACGGTAGAACCAATGGGTAAACAAAAGATCCAAAAGGCTAAAAAGTCTTCCAGGGATCTCGCAAAAAGTCCGCTTGTTGTAATTATTGATGCGGGAAGTGCCTCTGGTGCAGAAATAGTTGCAGGTGCCCTGAAAGATAATAATCGGGCTATCCTTATCGGTGATACCAGTTTCGGGAAGGGTTCTATACAGCAACTGGTCGACCTGATGAATGGAGCGGCGTTAAAACTTACGGTAGGAAAATACCTGACTCCAAACTTTACTGATATACAATCAGTAGGGATTGCTCCTGATATTTTGCTTGCTCAATCACAAGTATCAGAAGATGAAATTATCTTATTCAATGAAAGCAAGCACTTCAGAGAAAAAGATTTAAAAAAACACTTAGACGAACATTCAAAAGCTGAATTACCTTATGAAAAGATTAAATACCTATCCTTTACTGATCCTGATAGCGATAGCGAAACAGAAGAACAAAAACAAAAACAAAAAGACGAAGATTACTATAAAATACCAGACCTGGAGAAAGATACACATGTGCAATTCGCTAAAAGAATTATCCTTAATACCCCTTCTTACGATAATAACGACGATCTCCTGGGCCAATTAAAGCCAATTTTCGAAGATTTCAAAAAAGATGAAGAAGTGAAAATTTCAGATGCCTTAAGTACTCTGAACATTGACTGGTCTACAGGGGAAACAATCACTCTTCCATCGGCTACCACAAATCTTCATCTTGTTCCGTCTAATGGAAAACTTAAAGCCTCGGAAGAACTAAAAATAGAAATCAGTGTCACCAATAATAGCACAGGCACTTTATACCAATTGAGAGGTATAACAGAATCCAAGAACCTTCTCATCGACAAGCATGAATTTGTTTTTGGCAAGGTTGAAACCGGTATGACAAAAACATCTTCTAAAACAATCAAAATTCCGCAAAACTCTATAAGCAGAAAAGACGAACTTCTCATTAAATTCTCTGAACTTAACGAACATGCTCCGGAAGACATAAAAAGTGCAATATCAATTGCCGCTCTGCCTAAGCCTGTTTTTTCATATTCATATCAGATAACTGACGAGGGAGAGGGGCTGACAGGAAATGGAGATGGAATAATACAAAAAGGGGAAGTTGTAGACCTTGTACTCTTTGTTAAAAATATCGGCAAAGGCACATCAGAAAAAAATATTATCGCCCTGAGAGATTTGAACCATAAAGAAGTCTTTATAGAAAAAGGTAAAATGGAATTAGGGGAATTACTGCCGGGAGAATCAAAATCTATTAAGTTAAAACTTTCGGTAAGGGACACTCTGGAAGCTGACAGTTTTTCTGTTGATATAACTATTGCAGATACCACTTTTGGGACCCGTATTTCCGGTAAATTGGAATTTAATGTAGACCAGAATAATAACGGCGAAAAAATACGATTAACAGACAAGGCTCTTAAAGTAACTAATAATTATGTTCCTATTTACAACGGCAAATCTCTTTCAACTCCCATTATAGCCTATGCAAGTAAAGGAACTATTCTTATGGCTGATAAAGAAACACAGGCGTGGACATGGTGTCGCGTAAAAATGCCGGAAGGTAGATTCGGATGGATACCCTCTGACAATATAGAAATTAGTACACTTGCTGAATCTAATCAACAAACGGCCACGGAACTCTTTTTGCAAAACGTTCCTCCGCAAATAGAACTTGATTCGCAGGACCTGCATGACACATTCAGGCAGGAGTATATATATCTCTCAGGTACTGCCAGAGACGACAATACAATAAAATATGTCTACATCCTTGTAAATGATGATAAGGTGTTTTATAGGTCTAATAGAGAGGCATCTGAAGTAGATAAATCAAACCTCTCTTTTGCCAGCGATATTCCACTTGAGGATGGTCCAAATGTTATCTCCATAGTCACCAGAGACGATCAGGATTTGCTATCAACAAAATCATTTGTCGTCACAAAAATTCCTTCCCCGGAAGTTATAAAAACAGTTTCCTCGGAAAAAGGTAAATCATAAGAAACACAAGTGAAAGGAGCGAAAGTGATTACAAAGGGCACTTCAGGCTTTAATGAATGGGCCATAGCTATCTGGAGATTCTTGAGGTCGTTGATTGTTACTGCGATAGGAGTGACTTTAATCTACCTGATTTGCAGGTGGTTGATAAGTTAAATATTTGTTCCTGAAAAAGTTTAAAGTTAAAAGTGAGCTAAAGTGCCTAAAGTTAAAGAAGGGACAATTTTCCATTTTTCAGCTTT